>NZ_QOCZ01000016.1 GCF_018207095.1 Nocardiopsis sp. MG754419
CCCCCGAGCCCCGAGCCCCGACAGCGACTCCGCCGGCTGCTCCCACGACCACGCCGGTGCGTTCGGCCAGGCCCGAACCACCCGCCCGAACCACTCCACCCAAGCCTCACCACTCCGGTGAACACCTCAGGAAAGGGAAATCCATGATCTACCACTGCATCCGATTCACCATCCGGCCCGACGTCCCCCGGGAGACCGCGGACGCCATCGTCCAGGGCATGACGGGACAGAACGCGGACAACGCGTCGGGGGTCTTCGGCCGCGACTTCGGCGGGGAGTACGAGTACGGCGCCGTCAACGCCGTCGAGGACCTCGCGAGCTACGAGAAGATGATGAACGACCCCGCGCACCTGGAGGTCGACCGGCTCGGTCTGCCGCTGATCTCCAAGTTCGCCTCGTTCGACATCACCGACGACCAGGACCCGGAGATGGACGCGAAGATCGCCGCGATCCACCGGCGCCGGTTCGATGCCCACCCCGACCTCGTCGAGCTGATCGACGACCTCGACGAGTACATCGGCAGCGCCGCCCCCGGCAGGCACGCCGCCTGACCGACCACGGCGACGAGGCCGTTCACCCGCACCTTGCGCCGATCTCCGTCACCGTCCCGGAGGGGTGAACGCCCTCGCACCGGTGAGCGCGAGGCCGTGGACTCTCCTGGCCCCGACCTCGACCACGTCGAGGCCGTCTCCTCCCGGCTCTTCGTGCGGACCGTGGTGGACCTCCTCGCCGGCCGAGGTCGTTCCGGTCCCGGTGGTGGACCGGCGGTCGACCACGCAGGGACCCCCGACGCGTATCCGTCGGGGGTCCCCTCCTACGTCGAGTGTGACGTACCGGTGCGGCGGCGGAACACGGCGTGGCCCACGACCGCGGCATGGCGCCGCCGTGCACGCCCATGGCCCGGCACTCCGTGGTGGACGACCGGCCCCGGGCTATGACGAGGTGGCGCGGTCCCCGCGTTCCGACGTGCCGGAGCCGGCACTGGCGAGGACGAAGACACCGCTCACGACGAAGGGCAGTAGGGCGAAGAAGTAACCGACCCATGATCCACCGAAGTAGGGGACGAGCACTCCGAGGACGCCGGCGGCGAAGAGCACCCCGAGGGTGACCCACAGGACTCTCTGTCTCCAGGGGACTCCTCTGATCGTTCTCACCTGAACCTTTCCTGGTCCCGGTCCGCGGCGGCCCGTCGGGAGGAACGGGTCACCGCCGACCGAAGTATGTGCGATCGGTCGGTCACCCTATGGCGTACCGCGCACAGGACGGGTCAAACCGGAAGCGTCGACGACACGATCGGTCGCACACCCGGCACCTCCGCCGCCACCTGCGCAAAGAGGGCCCGAAGACGTCACGGATCCACCCGGAGGAAGCCCGGCCGCCGCAGCCACCGAGGAACCGCACTCCTCGAACAGGCGAGCCGCTCCGTCTCCGACGCCGGCGGACACCACGGGAGGCCTCCGTCCGAGTGGATCCGTCGACCTGTCGACAAGCCGACGGATCCTCCGACGTCCGCGAGCACCCCCGCGCCCGATCCCGACGCCGGAGCGACCTCGATGGCCACCGTCGCGCTTCGCCCCGCACGGGAACCGGGCGGGGAGACCGGTCACCCGACGGGCGGGCGAGAGCACCCGCACGTCGCGCCCGCCGGACGCGAGGACGTGCGGCCTACCGCCCGGACTCCTCCAGGCGCAGAGCGACCCCCAGGGCGAAGAAGGTGGGTGCCCACTCGCCGACGAAGATCCCCCACCTGTCGGCGCGGTCGGTCCCCGCGTCCTCCTTCTTCTTGGACACGATCCAGCTCAGGAAGGACAGACCGATGCTGACGGTACCGGCGGTGTAGGCCATGTCCGAGGTGATGCCGAGTTCGGAAAGCTTCGCGATCATCGTGGCTCCCAGGTGTCGATCGGATGCTGTGCCTGAGCCCCCTGCCCTGGTGCGCGCGGCCCTATGATCAATGGAGGGTAAAACCGGTCGACCGACCCTGGCGCGGAGAGAAGGGCGAGGCCGCTCCGGAACGCCGCCCACCTCGCATGGGTGCTCCACGCCCAGCGGTATCCGGCCTCCTGAACCGCCGTGGCGAGGAACCACACGCGGGCCGGGGACACGGAGGGGTCGTCCGTGTCCCCGGCCCGCGTGTGTACCGCTGCGCTATTCCTCGGCGCCCGCCTGCGGGTCGACCGGCTCGGTGGTGGCCGGCGGCACCATCTCGCAGACGGTGCCCTCCTCGGGCAGGGTCCCGTCGATCAGCACCGCGTCCACGGCGTCGTCGACGCACGGACCGCTGGAACGGTAGGCGGTGTGGGCCACACCCTCGCGGGTGAGCAACACGGCGTCGTCGAGGCGCTCGGTCATGGCCTCGGCCCAGTGGTAGGGGGAGACGTTGTCCAGACGGCCGCCGACCACCAGGATCGGCGGGGCACCGGCGGCGGTGAGCTCCTCGGTGAAGCGGTCCTCGTTCTCGACGGGCCACTGAGCGCAGTTGAGGGCGCTGTAGGCGGCCCGGCCGGCCAATCGTCCCCCGCGCTCGGTGATGTCGTCCGCGGCGGCGTGGTGCTCGGACAGGTCGCCCAGTTCCGGCCAGTCGGCGCACCGGACGGCGGTGTGCGGCTCCTGGAGGGTCGCGAACGGACCACCGAACGGAGCGACCGTGACCAACGAGGCCAGGATGTACAGACCCGTACCGTCACCCTCCTGGGCGGCCGACAGACCCGCGGTGAGCATGGGCCAGAGTGCCTGACCTCCCGCGGCGGCCCGCACGGCCTCCAGGGCCACCGCCCCGTCGAGCGTGCCGCCCGGGGTGAGGCCCTCGACCGGCGGGACCTCCAGCGGCTCCGACTCCAGTTCGGTGATCAGGGCGTCGAACGCGGCCTCGGGGTCACCGTCGCCGAAGGGGCATACGTCGGTTCCTTCGGCACGGCAGCTCTCGAACCAGGCGTCGAGTGTCTCCTCGTTGGACCGGGAGACCTCGTCCAGGAGCCGCAGCGGGTCGTTCTGCCACAGGTCGGTGTCGACCGGGGCGTCGATCACCATCTGACGCACGCGCTCGGGGAACAGCGTGGCGTACACAGGCCCCACCACCGTGCCGTAGGAGGCGCCGTAGAAGGAGATCTGCTCCTCGTCGAGCGCGGCGCGCACCTGGTCCAGGTCGCGGGCCACGTTGTCGGTGGACAGGCTCGCCAGGAACTCGGTGCTCTGGTGGTCCACGCACCCCTGTGTGAAGGTGTCGGCGTCGGTGAGCAACTCGTCGAACCCCTTACCGCCGGGGATGGTCGGGTCGCGGTCCTCGGCCGCCTGCTCGGCTCGCTGCTCGTCGGTGAGGCAGCGCACGGCGCCGGACTCGCCGACACCACGGGGGTCCATCCCGACGACGTCGAACCGGGCGACGACGTCGGGCGAGTACGGGCCCGTTCCCTCGGCCGCGTCGATGGACGCGACCGTCTCGGTGGCCGGCACACCCGGGCCGCCCGGGTTGATGAACAGGCTGCCGATGCGCTCATCCGGATCGGTGGCACGGTGGCGGACCACGGCGAGCGGGATCCGCTCGCCGTCGGGGTCCGTGTACTCCAGCGGGACCTCGATGGTGGCGCAGTCGAGGCCCTCGCCGCACTCCTCCCAGTCGACCGGGTCGGGGGTGGGCGCGGCCGCGGCCGGGTCGTCCGGCGCCGCCGAACCGATCCCACCGGCGCAGCCGGTCAGGGTCAGCGTGGCGGCGGCCAGCACCGCGGTGATGCGTCGGGGTACCGGTGACACGCGGATCTGTCGGGGTGAAAGTGGCATGGCAACGACGCTAGACCGGCCGTTCGGCGCCGGCCTCCGCCGAAGGGTCCGGAACCGCCGACCAAAGGAGGAGCGCGCCCTGACCCCTTCCGCCGGGAGGTCCGGTGGGGCCCGCACCGCGGCGCCACCGGGGAGTGTGCGGCGGCCGGGGGCGGGGAACGCCCGGTCAGGTCACTCCGGAGACGCGAGCCCCGCCTCGTACACGAGCAGGGCCACCTGCACGCGGTTGTTGAGGTCCAGCTTGGTGAGGATCGCCGACACGTGGGTCTTGACCGTCGTCAGGCCGAGGTGGTGCCGCGCGGCGATCTCCGCGTTGGTGCGTCCGGCGCCGATCTCGGCCGCGACCGTCCGCTCCCGATCGGCGAGCACGTCGAGCCGGCGACGGGCGGCGGCCTGGCGGGTGTCCTGCCCCGACTCCGCGACCCGGGCGATGAGCCGCCGGGTCACCTCGGGCGAGAGCACCGGGCGTCCCCACGCCGCGTGCCGGATCGCGATGACGAGCTCGTCCGGCGGGGTGTCCTTGAGGAGGAACCCCGCCGCCCCCGCGCGCAGGGCGCGCAGCACGTGGTCGTCGGCGTCGAACGTGGTGAGCACGAGGACCTGGGGGGCGGGCGGCCGGCCGCGCAACACCTCGGTGGCGGTGAGCCCGTCGGTCCCGGGCATCCGGATGTCCATCAGCACGACGTCCGGTCGGTGCCGGCGGGCCAGCCCCACCGCCTCGGCACCGTCGCTCGCCTCGGCGACCACGCGCAGGTCGCGGGCTCCGCTCAGCATCATCTTCAGCCCGAACCGGACCACCGGGTCGTCGTCGACGACCAGTACGTCGATGATCGGCCCCTCGCCCGCGGACTCATCGGAGGGCTCATGGTCGGGCGGCGCGGTAGGAGTCATAGCGGCCACGGTAGACGTATCCGGACCCGCCAGCCGCCCGCGTCCGTCGGGCCGTGGTCGAGCCGCCCGGACACGAGCCGGACGCGCTCCGCCAGCCCGCGCAGCCCCGCCCCGGCACCATCGGAGCGCGTCGCGTGGGCCGGAGGCGTGTTGGCCACCTCGGCGACCACGTCATCGCCCGGCCGCCCCTCGATCAGCACCACGACGGAGGAGCCCGGGGCGTGTTTGCGCACGTTGGTCAGACCCTCCTGCACGAGGCGGTAGACCGTGCGGCCCTGGGGCTCCGGAAGGGATCGGTCCCCGGTCGTCACACCGACGCCGTCCCGCAGCTCGACGGGTGTGCCCGCCTCGCGGGCCTCCTCGATCAGCTCCAGGACTTCGGTGACCCCCGGCGGCAGCAGCTCGCCCTCGGGGGCCTGGAGCACCCCGATCACCTCACGAAGGTCCTGCAGGGCGCGGTGCGCGTTCTCCCGGACCACCTCGGCCGCCCGTGCCACGTCCTCGGCCGCCACGTCGCGAGAGTAGGCGAGCGCGCCCGCGTGCACGCTGAGCAGCGACAACCGGTGGCCGAGGACGTCGTGCATCTCCCGTGCCAGGACACCGCGCGCCTCCTGCTCGGACCGTTCGGCCCGCAACCGCGCCTCGACCTCGGCCGCCGCCGCCCGCTCCCGCAGAGAGGTGACCAGAGCCCGGCGGTTGCGCACGGACAACCCCAGCGCCACGGTCGCGAGGTGCCCCAGTCCGAGGATCGTGAACACCGTGACCGGAGGGGCCAACGGCTCGGGCCACACCCACTGGTGCACGCTCACCGCGGTCAGGCTGACCGCGCACACCAGGGCCGTCTCCCGGGTCGAGCGGTGGACCGCCACGGTGAGCAGCCCGACCACCGCGGCCCCGGACACCGCGTCGGAGTACAGGCTCGCGACGGCCAACACCAGGGCGATCCGCACCGGGAACCGACGGCGCCACCACAGCGCGAGACAGCCGAGCAGCCCGGTGACCCGGTCGGCGTACAGGAGCCAGGCGGGCGCGCCCGGCGGGTGGTCCCCCTGTTGCGCCACGGTGACCAGCCCCAGGGCGACCGCCAGACCGAACAGGACGAGATCGCCCAGCCGGCCCCTGGTCGCACCACGGTCCACGCACCCCTGGGTGCCCGTCGATCCGCTCATCACGCAGAGTGTAGGCCCTGCTCCGAGCGCGGTTCGTGGGGAGGTGGGCGGGGGTGCGTCGGGGTGAGTGGTGCGGGCGACCGGAGGCACCGACCATCCGGCCTCGCCCAGGGTCCGGTAGCGGTCGGTGGTGCTCACCCTGGTCTGGAAGCGTTCGGCGGCACGGAGCAGCGGCCGGCCGTCCTCGCCCACGCAGCGGTCCAGGGCCAGGTGCCCGGCGGGATCGAACGAGCGTCGGCATGGGAGGTGTGGGGCGTCGAGGGCCTTCTGGTGGATCGGTGTGGACGTTGTGATCCACACCGATACCGGAAGGCCCTCTTCGTGTGTCGGGAAGGGTGGGTGTTACCGACCACCTTGGTCAGTACAGCCGGCTCACCCCGGGCCCTGGCGGACGAGGTCGAGGACCGGGCGCAGACTGGCCGGGCGGGCGTGGACGGGGAGGTGGTCGACCAGGTGAACGGCACAGCCGATGGCCAGCGCGCCGGTGTCGGCGCGGCGGTCGTCACCGACCATCAGCACCTTCTCGGGAGCCAGGCCCAGCGCCTCGCACGCGGTCCGGAACAGCTCCGGGTCGGGCTTGCGCATGCCGTGCTCGTAGCTCAGGACGAACTCCTGCACCGTTTCCGAGATCCCGTGGGCGCCCAGTACCGGGCGCAGGTCCCAGCCGATGTTGCTGACCACCGCCACCGGGACACCGCGCCGGCGGAGTTCACCCAGCACTTCCGTGGTGTCCGCATAGCAGTGCCAGGCCTCCGGCCTCATGTGGCGGGCGTAGAGGGCGTCGTCCACGGCCACGCCCCACGGAAGGTTCGCTTCACGAGCCAAAGCGGTGTACGTGGTGCGGTGGGTCCTCGCGGAGAGGTCGCGTTCGTCCCACAACCGGTTCAGACGGGGCGGCAGGGCCGCGGGGTCGGCGCCCCCGGGCTGAGCCCCGCAGCGTTCCAACCGGGCCGCGTACTCCTCGACCTCAGCGTCGGTGGCGGCCACGCCGACTTCGCTCAGAACCGCGCGCAACCAGTCGGCGGCGGGCTCGATCCGCATGAGCGTGCCGGAGAAATCGAACATGCACCCTTCAACGGTCACCTGGACACCTCGGGTTCGGGGGGTTCGGAGCCCTCATCGACCTCCACCTTGTCACCGGGGACCTTGGGCAGGTGAAAGACGATGAGCCGGACGCGGTGGGGCACCGGCAGCGCGCCGTGGGCGTCGTTCGGTTCCAAGACGAGCAGATCACCCGCCGCCAACTGGACCACTGCGTCGCCGACCCGGTAGTCGGCGCCGTCCAGGAAGTAGAACACCTCGTAGAGGTGCTGGTGGTAGTGCCGCTGCTCAGTGAAGCCGGCGGGGTGCTCGACGTAGAGGATCCCCGTGCGGTCCACCGGCAGGTCAACGGGAAGGTCGAGCAGGGACAGCACGGTCCGTCCGTCCGGGCGTAGGTCCGGTTCCAGCTCGGACCTGCGAATGACATGCATCCTGCGGGTTCCTTTCTCCTGGGTCATTCGGCTGGGGGAGGCGGTCAGCCGACGGAGCGGTCCATGACCGCGGCCCGCCTCGGCCCGGACCACACCTCGGACCGGATGGGCCCGAGGCGGACGGCGAGCAGGTCTCGGTGGAGCTCGTTGAGCAGTTCCAGCCCGCGCGCGTAGCAAGCGAGCACCACGGTCTCGCGCTGGTCGCGGGCGATGTGGAAGGGCATCACACTGCACATGTGGGCGGCCTCCGCCAGCCGCACCTTCAACATCCAGTGCGGGTCGTCCTGGTGCCACCCCGTGGCGGTGAGCCATGCGTGCACGCGGTCGCGCACCCGGCGGTAGAACTCCACCAGAGTGGGCGAGGTGAACGCGTAGTCGATGCCGTCGCCGCCGGCCGCGACCTCCACGTGGCCGCCGTGGATCAGGTCGTACAGGGAGTTCACCGAGTGCCAGACCTTGCCCAGGTCATAGGCCGGGTCGTAACCGGCGTTTCCCCTGGGGTCGATGAGGAGGAACCGGTGGTTCCGCCGGTCGATGAGGACGTTGTCGAAGTGCGGATCGCCGTGCGTACGGACCAGCCGTTCCGGCGTGAGCATGCGCAGGGCCTGCCCGTCCTGGGCGATTTCGGCGACAAGGGCGCCGGCTCCCCGCAGCCGGACACCGTTGACCAGGAGGCTGTCCGCGTTCCATAACGCGCGCAGACCCGGTAACGCGACGGCCGTCTCGGCCAGCCTGGTCTCGATGCGGCTCAGGTGGGTGCGGAGCACGTAGTCGACGGGCACCGCCCTGTATCCGGCCGGGTAGACGTCGCGGCGCAGGGCGGCGAGGATGCGGCGTGCCCACAGGGCCGCCTCCTCGGAGTCGATCTCTCCGCTGAGGATGAGCCCCCGCAGGGTGGGCAGGTGGTGGAAGGCCAGGTCCATGGAGGCGTTGTGAGGCTCGACCCGGGACGAGACGATTCCAGCGAAGTGTCGGCCGGCGGTGGGGTCAAGCCCGCTCAGCCAACTGATCTCCTCGTTGAGTTTGCCGAGGCCGGCGCCGGTGGCCTCCTTGCGAACCGTTCTGTTCCCGTAGCCGCTGGGCAGGCGGACGTAGGTCTGGGCGTGGGAGCCGCCGCCCAGCCACTCCTCGATCACCGCCTCCTCACCGTGGACGTCGTGGCCGAGCACCGCGCACGGGACCCGGGTGCGTCGGGCCAGTGCGTCGATCGCGGCGTGCCAAGGGGACAGGCCCGCCGCATCGCGGGGGCCGCCGCAACGGGACTCGAGCGCGTCCGCGAGGAACCGGCGGTCTGCCTCGCCGGAGACCAACAGGGCGCCGATGTAGTGCATCGGGGCCTGGCTGTTCCCTGCGGGCATCTGCCCCTCCGTCCGGAGCACACCCTCCAGCCAGAGGTGCCGGCCCTCGCGGCGGGTAGCGGCCGTAATGGGGACCGGGCGGCCGGGGCGGCCGGTCACCAGGGCCGTGGTGGCGGCCAGGTCCGCGAAGGCTTCGACGGTCCCGCGCCGAATGTCGCAGGCGCAGTCCAGCACCAGCAGATTTCCTGTTCCACGCCGCAGGCCGGCGGCGAGCAGCCAGTCCCGCTGCTGTTCGCGCGCCGGGATCGTCCATTCCACGACACCGGGCCACCGGGACGCCGCTTCCTCGCCGGTTTCGCCGACGTCGGAGGCCAGGACACTGACACGGCTGAGAGTGCCGTCCAAGACCGCGCCGCGGACGCGGTCGACTACCCCGCCCGGCGCTTTCGAGTGCCACTGGCACGTAGTGCTGCACACGATGGCTTCCACGAGGGATCTCCTTCTACGAGTGTGTACGCCGGACGGCCGACGGGCCTGTGCCCTCAGGCACGGGACCGGGGCCGAGAGTCCGTCAAGCGCAGGTAGTCGGCGGCTCTGTCACGGACCCCGGGCGGCGGCCGCAGGCCGAGGGACTCCAACCGTTCGGTGAGCAGCCAGGGCCGCTCGGGTCTGAGGGCCCCGCCGGGTTCGGGCCGGGTAGGGAGCAGCAGGTCCGGGGACAGCCCTGCGGCCTCCGCGACGAGCCGTCCCCACCCGTACTTGGTGGCTCCCTCCTGCGCCGCTACGTGCAGGACCCCGGTGAGGTCGAGGGAGACGGCCCGCGCCACCAGCGCTGCCACGTCGTGACTCCAGGTGGGTTGGCGCACGTAGTGGTCGTCGAGGCCGACGTGGCGGCCCCGGCCGATCGCTTCCAGCATGGCTTCGAGCCAGGTGGGCTCACGGTGGGGGACCGGATCGCCGTACAGCACGGGCAGGCGGACCGTGAGCGCACCGGGGGCCAGGGCGGCACGGTGCTCTCCGAGGAGTTTGGTCTCGCCGTAGGACTGGAGCGGAGCCGGGGCGTCGTCCTCGCGGTATCCGCCGTCGGCAGAGCCATCGAAGACGTACTCCGTGGAGATGTAGACGAGCTTGGTGCCGTACCGTTCGCACGCTCTGGCCACGTTCTCGGTGCTCGTGGTGTTCAACAGGTAGGCGGTGCGCGGGGATCGCTCGCACACCTGGACGTCCGGTGCGGCGACGCAGTGCACACACACCTGGGGGGTGTACTCGGCGAAGTACCGGTCGACCTGTTCCTCGGACGTGGCGTCGACGCTGCGTAGTCCCGGGGCCTCGCGGCGGTACGACCAACCCGTGACGGTGTTGTGCGCGCCTTCGGCCCCCGGGGCTTTCCGATCTCCTGGAATTTCCGCGCGGAGTGCGGCCACCATCCGACTTCCCAACATTCCACTGGCACCGGTTACGAGCATATGACGGGACATATTTTCCCTGCTTCGAAAGGGCATGGGTGTACTGATTCGGACACCGTGTCCAGCGTGATCGGTGAACGAGTTAAACATAGATGAAGAGACAGAATTGATGGCCGCAAGTACTGGTTCATGAAGGGTTGGTGAAATAGTGATTTTCATGAACCTGACCGGGACCGGCCTGGAGCTGGAGGTCGCGAACACCCCCGCAGTTGTACCATCGGCCGCATCAGTCCAGATCAGAGCATGGACGTCTGCGGTGACGGACGTGGGGCGCGACGTGGCGTGAGGGGGCAGCAAGTCGGGAGGGCCCTGGAGCGCGGATTACTTCAGCGTAATACTCAGGGATGAATGGCAATCAGTTGAATAATTTTTCGAGAAGCGAACGAGATCCGACAGGCCATCATGTGAGCGCTCACATCGACTTGCGATTTGAGGCTAACCGTCCAATTGTGGAACTGTCAACCACGCCCCATGATCGAGAAGTGTCGTAAAGTTGCAGATCATAGACATCGCTCCTGCTCACAAGAAGGCGTAAGGCCCGGGAAACGTTGTCCGCATCCGGTGGGGCTTCCCACACTGCGCTCGGGGATCAGGCCGGTGCCACCCGGCGGGCCGTGCGCCGAAGCCCGGCCCGCCGGGTGGCCGAGGGCCTGCGTCGCCATGCCCCGTTGGGCGTGCCGCCCGCCGTGGAGAGCTCGCGAGAGGGGGGCGACGTTCACAGTCGCCCCACCCAGCGGGTGGGTGGGGCTGTTCGTGTGGATCAGGTCCCGGACCGGGACGTCCGCCGCTCAGAGATCGCGATCGCCACTCTGACCTCACAGGGACGGCCGGTCGGCTTCTCGGTCCTGGCCGCTCTCCAAGACCCGCACAAGGAGGTCATGGACCTGCGCAACCTGTTCCCGGCCAAGATCGCCCCGCGCCTGGACGAGGCGTCCCAGGTGGACATGGTCCTCGGAGAAGGAGTCAGGGTACGCGGGGCGGAGGCGCACCTGATCGATCCCACCCTTCCCGGGGTGGCCTACGTCCGTTGGTAGACCTCACCGTCCCCGGTGCGGGTGCGGGCCGCGTTCGTCTCCGATGACGACATCACCGCCATGGCAGGTGGCTACGACGCCGGCTGCTCGTCGGAGGACGAGGTCGCCTGCTGCTCACGCGAGCGAACCCGATGGAGCACGTACAGGGCGAACCAGCCCACCACATTCGACGCCCACACGAGCGTGAGCACCCACATCTGGAACGGCACCATGACGTCGGGATCCAGCCAGATCATCACGGCACCCGCCACGGTGATAAGAACGCTCACGGCCAGATACCACGGCCTCGGCGGCCTATCGAAAGTCATGCCGTGGGCTCTCCTTGCCTGTGGTCGAGAGAGTGGCGCTGATGCCGACTCCTACCGGTAAGTCCACCTGTGCCGAACGCCTTGCGCAACCCTGAACCTGGGAGGTGGACGAAGCCATGGACGCCGTATGCCTGCGGGTGCTCGCCGCCTGAGAGCGGCCCCGGGCATCTGCACTGGATACGCAACGCGGCCCGCACGTGGGCTCTCCGGCCCCTGCCACAAAAGAAGCCGCCCGAGCTGCTTGCGCAGTTCGGGCGGCTTCTCCACTGTCTCAAGGTGGCGCACTCGGGAGGACTCGAACCCCCAACCTTCTGATCCGTAGTCAGATGCTCTATCCATTGAGCTACGAGTGCAGGTCTTCAGTTGTGTGTCGCCCGAGTGAGCTTTGCGCTCTCCCTTGCGACGTCTCCGACTCTATCACGCTGTCAGAGTGGGTTCGCGCCACTTTCGGGTGTGAGCCGGACCATGCGGGCGCCGCCGGATCTCCCGGCGGCGCCCGAGCGGGTCAGGCGATGTCCCCGAGGGAGGCCGACCACAGCTCCAGAGCCGTGTCGACCTGGTCGGAGTTGACGATCAGCGGTGGGATGAACCGCACGACGTTGCCGGCCGGACCGCAGGTCAGCAGGAGCAGACCGTTCTGCGCGGCGGCCTGCTGGGCCCGCTGGGCGGTCTCAGCGTCGGGCGAACCGTCCGCCTTCACGAACTCGTTGGCCTGCATCAGGCCACGCCCGCGGACGTCGCCGATGGCCGCGTGCGCCTCGGCGATCTTGGCCAGGCCCTGGTGGAGTCGCTCGCCCTGGCGCGCGGAGTTCTCGACCAGGTTCTCCTCCTGGATGACCTCCAGGGTGGCGAGCGCACCGGCGCAGGCGACGGCGTTGCCGCCGTACGTGCCGCCCTGCGACCCCGGCCAGGCCTTGTCCATGATCGCTGCGGGAGCGGCGATGGCGGAGATCGGGAACCCGCTGGCCAGCCCCTTGGCGGTGATGACGATGTCCGGACGGATACCGGAGGGCTCGTGGCCCCAGAACGTTCCGGTACGGCCGAACCCGGTCTGCACCTCGTCGACGACCAGCAGGAACCCGTGCTGGTCGGCGCGCTCGCGCAGACCCTGGAGGAAGGCGTCCGGAACGGGGACGTAACCGCCCTCACCGAGGACCGGTTCGATGAACACGGCGGCGGTGTCCTTGGGCGAGGTGACCGTCGCGAACTGGTAGTCCAGCTCGCGCAGGGCGTAGGCGACGGCCTCGTCCTCGGACATGCCCAGGCGGTAGGCGTACGGGAAGGGAGTGACCACGACGCCGGGGACCAGCGGGCCGATGCCGGCGCGGATCTTGGTCCCGGAAGTGGTCAGGGAGGCGGCGCCCATGGTGCGCCCGTGGAAGGAACCCTGGAAGACGATGGCGTTCTGACGCCCGGTGGCCTGGCGGGCCAGGCGCAGGGCCGCTTCCACGGCCTCGCTGCCGGAATTGACGTAGAACAGCCGGTCGAGCCCGGTGGGCAGGACCTCGCCGAGGCGTTCGGTGAGTCGCAGCAGGGGACGGTGCATCACGGTGGTGTACTGGCCGTGGATCAGGGTGGCGACCTGCTCCTGGGCGGCGGCGACCACCTTGGGGTGGCAGTGCCCGGTGCTGGTCACACCGATCCCGGCGGTGAAGTCCAGAAAGCGGCGGCCGTCCTCGTCGAAGAGGTGGACGCCCTCGCCACGTGCGGCGATGACCGGGGTCGCCTGCTTGAGGACCGGGGAGAGTTCCGCCATGCGATGGCCTCAATTCCTTGTATCGGGTTCCGTAGGATTGTTGACAATCGACGCTGCTATGGAAACATCCGGGACGCGGCGGTGTCCAGCGGACGCACGCCGGGCAGTTTTTCTCTGACCACAGTCGACTGAGGAGCCAGGCATGTCGGATCGGGAAGCACGGGTCGTCGCACAGGTGAACAAGACGCTCTTCCTCGGTGGGAAGTGGCGGGAAGCCTCCTCGGGGTCCACGTTCCCCGTCGAGGACCCCTCAACGCGCAAGGTCCTGTGCGATGTCGCGGACGCGAGCAAGGAGGACGCCCTCGAAGCCCTGGACATCGCCGCCGAGGTCCAGCCGGAGTGGGCGAGGACCGCACCGCGCGAACGCGGTGAGATCCTGCACCGCGCCTACCGCCTGTTGATGGAACGCCAGGAGGACCTGGCGGTCCTGATGACCCTGGAGATGGGCAAGCCCCTCGCGGAGGCGCGCGGTGAGATCGCCTACGCCGGCGAGTTCTTCCGCTGGTTCTCCGAGGAGGCGGTGCGGATCGAGGGCGGTTTCTCGACCTCACCGGACGGTAAGGCGCGCTTCCTCATCATGCGCCAGGCGGTCGGCCCCTGCATGCTCATCACCCCCTGGAACTTCCCCATGGCGATGGGCACCCGCAAGATCGGGCCGGCCATCGCCGCGGGGTGCACGATGGTCCTCAAGCCCGCCCAGCAGACCCCTCTGTCCGCGCTGGCGCTGGCGGACATCCTCACCGAGGCCGGGCTGCCCGAGGGCGTGCTGAGCGTTCTGCCCACCACGGACCCGGGTGGGGTCACCGAACCGCTGCTCAAGGACGGCCGGATCCGCAAGGTGTCCTTCACGGGGTCGACGGCGGTGGGCCGCATGCTGCTGGAGCAGAGCGCGAGCCAGGTGTTGCGCACGTCCATGGAGCTGGGCGGCAACGCGCCGTTCATCGTGTTCGACGACGCCGACCTGGACGCGGCCGTGGACGGGGCGATGCTCGCCAAGATGCGCAACATCGGGGAGGCCTGCACGGCGGCCAACCGGATCTACGCGCAGTCCGGGATCGCCGAGGAGTTCTCCCGGCGGCTCAGCGAGCGCATGGGCGCGCTCCGTCTGGGCCGCGGGTTGGACGACAACGTCGACGTGGGTCCGCTCATCGACGACAAGGCCCGACAGAAGGTGCAGGGACTGGTCGACGACGCCGTGGAGCGTGGCGCCGAGGTCCTGGTGGGCGGTGGACGCGGTGAGGGCCCCGGGCACTTCTACCGGCCGACGGTGTTGGCGAACGTGCCGTTCGCGGCGGAGCTGTCCAACACCGAGATCTTCGGTCCGGTGGCCCCGGTGATGCCCTTCGACACCGAGGAGGAGGTGCTCCACGCCGCCAACGACACCGAGTTCGGCCTGGTCAGCTACCTGTACACGCGTGACCTGAACCGGGCGTTCCGGGTCAGCGAGGCGTTGGAGACGGGCATGGTCGGGCTCAACCAGGGCGTGGTGTCCAACCCGGCGGCACCGTTCGGCGGCGTGAAGCACTCCGGGCTGGGCCGTGAGGGCGGCCGGGTCGGCATCGACGAATTCCTCGACGTCAAATACGTGGGAATCGGCGGCCTCTCCTGATCACCGGGAAATAGCCGGAACGCCGTTCCGAAAGGCGTCGATATTCACCCTCCGGTGTTTTCGGCGCACATCATCGGACGCGATTTCGGACAGGGAGAGCCACGCCCCGTCGCACGGGGCGTGGCTCCGCCCTCCCGGGCCCTCGAAGAGGAGACACGGCGCGGCCCGCTCATGCGGCCGTCCGTTCCTCCGTCCCTCTCCGGGGCCTCACGGTGTGACCCCGGGCGGTGGGTCGCACGGTGCAGCCTCCTCCGGATCATGTGGCCGGACCCCCCACGGTTCCGCCCACACCCGCTCCGGTGCACCAGGACCCCGGTCCGCCCGGGGCCGCGCGCTCCCGCTTGTCACAGCGCGGGGCGCGCGGTCGAACCGACGGCTACAGCAGGCCGTCGGTCGGGTCGGTGTCCAGGACGTCGGTGGCGTCGTCGACCAGGTCGGTGTCGACCACGTCCGTGTCCAGGGAGTCGGTGGGCAGGACCTCCGTCTCGGCCAGGGCGTCGACCTTCGTGAGACCGTCGACGGTGTGCTCCACCCCACCGAGCTCGGGGGTCCGGGGCAGGTCCTCGGTGTCCACGACACCGGTGTCCACGACGTCGGTCGCGGGCACGTCCAGGTCCTCGACGGCGTCGTCGACACCGTCGGTGACGTCGGTGACGGCGTCCGAGGCGAGGTCGTCCACCCCGTCCAGGTCGGTGGGCACGCCCTGGGCGGTGCGGTCCACGACGGTGCGTGCCTCGGCGGTGACGGCGTCGACGTCGCCCCGGGTCTGCAGGGCGACGAAGTCCACCAGGAGGGTCGCGCCCCGGACGGTGGCGAGGTGACCGTCCACGTCCACCTCGGGAACATCGATCTCGGGGACGTCCACCCGCGGGACGGTCACGCCGGGCACGTCGACGCGGTCCCGGGCGTCGCCCACGACGCCGTCCACCTCGGGCACCGCGACCTCGGGCAGGGCCGGGGCCGGCAGCGCGGTGTCGACCTCGGGCAGGGCCGGGGCCGGCAGCGCGGGGTCGACCGCCGGCGCCCAACCCAGGGCGTCGGTACCGGGAGCACCGGTGAGGTCTCCGACGGTGTCCGCCGCCGCGAAGCCGCTGCCGAGGGCGACGAAGCCGGCGGCTCCGACCGCGATGAGCAGGCTCTTGGCGGTGGTACGGGCGGTGTTGCGCATGGGAATCCTTCCGGGTGTCGTGCATTGCGGGCCCCGATCGGTGTCGCCGCGCGTTCGGGAGTGGGGCGGGTCCACGATCGGGGGTGCATCGGTCTCTGAGTCCTGTGGACCGTTGACCGACCTGAACTCCGCTACAGGCGCACGCGGGTGCGGGAGCGGGGCTCACGTCGACCCCCAGGCGGTCGGCCTCAGGCGCGCCGGGAAGGGCGGCGGGGCCGGGACTGGGCGGGTCCGTGGGTCGCGTCGAAGGCGACGGGGAGGCACCGGGGCGCGACCGAGGCGGCCGGGTGCGCTGGAGGGGACCCGCTAGTCGGGGGCGAAGGTGGGCTCGTCGGCGACCGCGGTGGGGACCGCGCGCAGGACGTGCCGGACGGCGCCGTCGAAGGCGGGCGCCGGGAGGGGGGTGCCCGCGGCGGGCAGGTGCGCCGCGAGGCCGGGTGCCGACGTTCCGGAGGCGGAGGAGGCACCGGTGAGGACGGCCAGGGAGCCGTCGAGGAAGGGGGCGTCGCCGGTGACGGCGGAGGACTCGCTCACGGTGGTCTCACGCGGTTCGGCGGGCGCGGCGGCCGTCGCGCCGGGGCCTCCCTCGGGCGTGACGGACGCGGTGTCCCGCGCCTGCGAGGCTTCCCCGGAGGTCCTGGACGTGGCGTCGGAACCGGGGGCGTGGTCCACCCGCCCTTCGGTCGCACCTTCGACGCCGTCGGGGCGTGCGTCCACCGTGCCGGTGATCTCGTCCACGGCCCGGTGCACCGGCGTGACCAGGTCGGCGTCGGGGACCTCGACCTCGGAGGCGACGGTCGCGGAGACCTCGCGCACCGTGTCGGTGGTCTCCCGGCCGGCCTTGGTGACGGTGTCGGTCAGTGGACGGGCGTACGCCGGGTCGACACGGTCGAGGCGCTCGACGGGCTCCAGGGACTCCTCGGGCACGACGGGTTCGACGGCCTGCGCGGGTTCGATCGCCTCGGCCACCTCGGCCGTCGTGTCGGCCATCGTCTCGACGCCGGCGTCGGACTCGGTGTCCGGTGCCCCCTCCACGAGGTCGACGGTGTCCGTGAGCGGGGCGTCCACCGCCACGGTGGCCCCGACGGGGGCGATCTCCTCCGCCTCGGCGTCGGAGGCGCCGAGGAGCCACCCGGCGGCCAGGACGCCGGTGAGCAGGCCGAGGAGGAACAGGGACCGACGCGGCGCGTCGGACGGCACGGTGGTACGCACGCCGGAGGCGTTCGCGAGACCGTGGAGTCCGGGCACCGGGGGTTCCTTCCACCTTGGGGACGGCGACGGCGCAGGGCCGACGAGGGTTCGGGGGCGGGGCGCCGGGCCTCGGCGCGGTCGGGGCCACGATCCACAGGGACGTGGCGGGGACCGTTCCTGCGGGACGCACATCCGAGGACGCGTGTCCGAAAAGGCCTGAATTCGCTGCCCGAAACAGAAGCTAGCACGGAATACCCACCGGTTCGCAACCCATTCTCCCGATTTCTTCCCCTCGAATCCCGTCGGTGGCATTCGGACACGGAAAAGGGTCGGGACCGCCGTGCGGCACCCGACCCTCGTTCTTTTCTCCTCGACGGTCGTCCCGATCACTCCACCGGGCCGCCCTCGGGGACCTCTCCGTCGCCCCCCACCGTCCCGTGCTCGCCGTTGATGCGTGTGACCGTGTCGATCATGTGCGACTCGATCAGGGCGAGCAGGCGCTCCTCCTCGCCCTCGACGATCGCGTCCAGGATCCGCCGGTGCTCCTCCAGGAGCTCCTCCGGCTGCGGGTAGACGTCCTGCATCACCGTCAGGCACATGCGGGTCTCCACCAACAGCGTCTGGGCCATGCGCTCCAGGCGGGAGTTGCCCGAACAGCTGACCAGGGTCCGGTGGAACTCCTGGTCGGCGTCGCTCATCTCGTCACGGTCCCCGTCGGCCGCGGCCTCCGCCAACCGGTCGACGGCGGGGGTGAGTCGGGCGAGGGCCTCACCGCGGTTCCCGCGCATGATGAGCTCGCACGCGGTGCGCTCCACCGCGAGTCGGGCGACGTAGACGTCCCGCACGTCGGCCGGGGTCAGTTCGCGCACGAACAGACCCCTGTGCCGTTCACTGCGGAGCAGCCCCTCCTGGACCAGACGCTGCATCGCCTCCCGGAGCGGCCCACGGCTCACCCCCAGCCGACCGGCGAGGTCGGCCTCACCGAGTTGGTCCCCCGGGGAGAGGGAGCCGTACATGATCGCCGACCGCAGTTGGTCGGCGATCAGCTCCGCGGTGGAGCGCCGTGGGACGGGTCTGAGTTGACCAGGGGCTGGCATGGGGTTCCCCTTCTCGGGACTCGGATCGGGTTCCTGACGGCGGTCGAGTCCTCGACCGCGGAGATGGGGCCACGGACACGGGTGGACGAACCGGACACGGACCGGCCCCTGAGGTTAACGGGCGGCGAAGGCGTTCCGGACCGTGGAAGTCCCCGATCGGAACAGGTTTCCGGGGCCGGTGCGAGCACCGCAACGGCCGACCAGACGCAGGGCCTCCCAGATGCTGACCTGGTTGGCGGTGAGCACCGTCTTGCCCAGGAGCGCCTCCATGGGGTCGATGAGGTCGGCGCTGTGCAGGGCGGTGTCCGGCACCAGGACCACCTCGGCTCGGGGATGGTCGTTGGAGATGACGAAGTCGAGCGCGTCGTCGGGGTCCAGGTTCCCGACCTCGGCCGCCGTGGCGATGCCGTGGCTGGCCAGGGACATCACCGAGACGCCCGCGTCGCCCAGGAACTCCACGAAGCGCTGGGCAACGTCGTCGGGGTAGGTGGCGGCGATGGCGACCCGCGAGGCGCGCAACTGCCGTAGGGCGTGCACGAAGGCGAAGGAGGTGCTGGAGGCGGGGACGCCCACGACGTCCCGCACCCCCTGGACCTGGCGGCGGGCGCCCTCCCAACCGAACACGAAGCTGCCGCTGGTGCAGGCCCAGATCGCGGCCTCCACGTCCATGGCGGCGAGCTCCTGCGCTCCCTTGGCGAGGACGTCCTCACCCCCCACGTCGAGCAGGGCGTCCACGCGGTGGGCGTCCTCGCGCATGAGCGTGTGCACGAGGGGCAGTTCGACGTCGCCGAGCAGGCCGGCGAAGGCCTGGTAGTCGTCCTCGGCGCTGTGGCCTGGGTACAGGAATCCGACGCGGGTCATGTCTCTCCTCGGGTCCGGGGCGCCCTCCGGGGCGTGTGGTCGGCGGCCGTCATGCGGCACTGGGCGCGGCCACGTCGATCAGGCTCTGGCCGTGGGCGACGGCGTGATGCCCGGCCGCGCGCATGACCGCCCACATGGTGACCTGGTTGGCCGCTATGACGGGTTTACCCAGTTCCCGCTCCAAGGGCGCGATGATGTCGTAGGTGAGGACGTTGGTACAGCTGATGAACACCGCCTGGGCGTCCGGGCGGTCCACCTCGTGCACCGCGTGGGCGACCTCGGCGTAGGTGACCTTCCAGATGTGACTGAGCAGACCGAGGCCGACGCTGGAGGTGACACCGACGTCGTGTTCGGCGAGGTAGGACAGCAGGCGGTCGGTCACGCTGTCCACGTACGGGGTGACCACCGCGATCCGGTCGGCGTCCAGGGTGCGCAGGGCGTCGATCAGGGCGCCCGAGGTGGTCACGGCCCGGGGTGCCCCGGCCGCCACCATGGTGTCGTGGAGGGCGCGTTGGCCCGCGGCCCCGTGCACGAAGCTGCCGGAGGCGCAGGCGTACCCGACGGCCCGGGGTTCGGGTGCCATGAGCGCCTTGACGGCGCGGGTCACCCCCTTGGCCTTGCTGAGAGCGGCGGCCTGGTCCACCGTCACCGGGACGTGGACGTAGGGGAGGCGGGTGACGTGCAACGAGACGTCGTCCGGCGTCCACCGCCACAGTTCGCGGTCGAGCGCGAAGTCGTAGGGCGCGATGACGCCCACTCCGGCCTGCCAGGGCGTCACGGCCGCCGCCGACAGTTCGACGACCTCCGGCGCGGTCACCTGTCCCGCCGGTCGCTCCGTCATCGTCGCCGGTTCCCCCGGCCCCGCAGGGACCGTCGGGGTCCTGTACTCGCGGTCGCCCTGGGGGGCCGATCCGGTTCCCTCGGTTCGCATCGGTCACTCACCTCCCGTTGATGTTCCGTGTTCAGACGTGACGGGTGTTTCGGATGTGCGCGCACGGCCCCACGAAGCGGTGGGGCCCGGGCCGCCGATCAGCGGTCGAGCCGCTCGTACAGAAGGCGTTCACCGACGCTGCCGGAGCGCCAGACGTCGTTGCAGGCCTCGGCCATGGCGGGCAGGTTCTCCACGACGGTGCCGAACACGTTGCCCGGGACCCAGCCCACGTCGCCGTTGAGCAGCAGGTTGTTGCGGCCGTAGAAGAGCGCGAGGTCGATGACCCCGGGCAGGTGGTCGATGCCCTTGTCCTCCTTGAACGAGCGGTCGAGCATGCCCGATTCGAAGGAGAAGTACACGAGGTCGCCCGGGATCGGGGTCACGGTGGGGTTCTCCTGACCGGGTTCGGGGTCGGCGAACCGCGGCACCATCGTGTAGACCTCGTTGCGCGCGTACTTGGCGTGTTGGACGGCGTCGCCCTGGGGCAGTGCGTTCCACACCGCCTCACAGGTGCGGGGCGCGTCCTTGTCGAGGAGTTCGGCGACGCAGGAGACCCCGCGTCGGGCGAGCGTGACGGTCATGTACCTGGGCAAGTGCGATCCCTTCGGCGGGGCTTGCGAGATTCCTGGGAGACCGGCCCGGACGTGCCCTTCGGGCCGCAGAGGTCACGGCGCTGTTGATTGTCGACAATCTTACGATCAACCCTCCGGAGGAGGCAATAGACCTGCCCGGAGTCGGGTATCCCTGCAGTGCCGCCAGGGTCGCTAGGTGGGTCTTTGCCCAGGAACAGTCCTTTTGTGGATTGTTGACAATCCTATGCGCGCTCCTTAGCGTTTCCCGTGCAGGGCGAACCAGCATCCCCGACGGCACCGCACAACCCGTCGCAACCGGAAAGCTCACGCCAGTGAACCGTCCGCCCAGTTCCACCACCGTCTCCGCACCCGAGCGGCCCCGCCTGCTCGTCCTCCACGGAGAGGACCTGCCACCGGGGCACGAACGTCTCGACGACCACCCAGGACTGGGCGAGGTCGTCTACACCACCGCCGACGGCCTGTCCGCCGCACTGCCCGGCACCGACGCCCTCCTGGTGTGGGACCTGTTCACCGAGGCGCTCGCCTCGTCCTGGCCCAAGGCCGACAGGTTGCGATGGGTGCACGCGGCCACCACCGGGGTGGACAACCTGATGTTCCCCGGTCTGGTCGAGGACGACGCGATCGTCACCAACTCCCGCGGGGTGTTCGACGAACACATCGCCGAGTACGTGCTCGGCCTGGTCATCGCCTTCGCCAAGGACCTCCACCGCACCTGGGAACTCCAGCAGGGCCACCGGTGGGAGCACCGGGAGACCGAGCGGGTCGCCGGCAAGCGCGCCCTGGTGGTCGGCACCGGACCCATCGGCCGGGCCATCGGACGCACCCTGTCCGCGGTCGGGATGAAGGTGTACGCCTCCGGCAGCCACGCCCGCGACGGCGACCCCGACTTCGGCTCGGTGGTCGCCTCCAGCCTGGACCGACACGGCACCGACGGTGGCGCCACCCTGGTCGACGCGCTCCCCGAGGCCGACTACGTGATCGTCGCGGCACCGCTGACCGACGCCACCCGCGGCCTGGTCGACCGACGCTTCCTCGACCTCATGAAACCCACCGCGCGACTGATCAACATCGCGCGCGGCCCCATCGTCGTCCAGTCCGACCTGGTCGGCGCGCTCGACCAGGGCGCGATCGCCGGAGCGGCCCTGGACGTCTTCGAACGGGAACCCCTCAAGGCCATCGACCCGCTGTGGGGCCTGCCCGGGTCCATCGTCTCGCCGCACATGTCCGGTGACGTGGTCGGTTGGCGCGAGGACCTGCTGGAACTGTTCCTGGACAACCTCGCCCGTTACCTGGGCGGACGGGAACTGCGCAACGTCGTGGACAAGGACCGGGGCTACGTACCCGGCTGACCCCTCGCAGGACTTGGGAGGCTGAAGTGACGATCCGTTCCGACCGGGCCGGGACCGAAGACGCGGGAACCACCATCGGTGGGGGCGCGGGCACAGCGGGGACCGACCCCGACGTTCCCCGAGCCCGCACCGGCGCGCACACGGCCGCCGACCTGTCCGCGGAACAGCTGTTGAGCGCCTACTCCACCGGGGAGCTGTCCCCGGTGGAGGCGGTCGACTCCGTGCTCGAACGCATCGAGCAGGACAACCCGGCGCTCAACGCGTTCTGTCTGGTCCGGCCGGAGGAGGCCAGGGAGGCGGCACGCGCCTCGGCCGAGCGGTGGCGACGGGGCGAACCCGCCGGCAGGCTCGACGGGGTGCCCGCCTCGGTCAAGGACATCCACCTGACCCGGGGGTGGCCGACCCTGAAGGGGTCGGTGACCTCCTCCCAGGAGGGCCCGTGGGAGGAGGACTCCCCCGTCGTGGCCCGCATGCGCGAGCACGGTGCGGTGTTCGTCGGCAAGACCACCACCCCCGAACTGGCGTGGAAGGGGGTCACCGACAACCCGCTGACCGGGGTGACCCGCAACCCCTGGGACCTGTCCACCACACCGGGCGGCTCCAGCGGCGGTTCCGCGGCGGCGATCGCCGCGGGGATGGGCCCCCTGTCCACCGGCACCGACGGGGGCGGGTCCATCCGTATCCCCGCGAGCTTCACGGGCATCTGCGGGATCAAGCCCACCTGGGGTCTGGTGCCCCACTACCCGGCGAGCCCGTTCGGATCCCTGGCGCACACCGGCCCGATGGCGCGCACGGTGGGCGACATGACGCTGATGCTGGACGTGATCTCCGGGTTCGACTCCCGCGACTGGATGGCGATGCCCACCCCGGGTCCCGGTCTGGCCGACGCCGGGCGCGGTGACGACCCGCGCGCACTGGTCCGGGGCATGCGGATCGCCTACAGCCCCACCCTCGGGGGACAGGACGTGGACCCGGAGGTGGCCGCCGCGGTCGCCGAGGCGGTCCGGGTGTTCGACGAACTCGGCGCCAAGGTGGAGGAGGCCGACCCGGGGCTGCCCGAGTCCGTGGAGGAGTTCCACGTGCTCTGGTACTCGGGGGCCGCCAAGGCCACCGAGAAGCTCACCGACCGCGAGCGGGACCTGCAGGATCCGGGGCTGCGGGAGATCGTCGAGCAGGGCCTGACCTACTCGGCACAGGACTACCTCACCGCCATGGCGCTGCGGATGGCCATGGGCGCCCGGATGGGTCGCTTCCACGAGACCTACGACCTGCTGCTCACACCGACCATGCCGATCGTGGCCTTCGAGGCCGGGCTGGAGTCGCCGCCGGAGCTGTCCGGACGACGGTGGACCTCCTGGGCGGGGTTCAGCTACCCGTTCAACATGACCCAGCAGCCCGCGGCGACCGTGCCGTGCGGGTTCAGCGGATCGGGGCTGCCGATCGGGCTCCAGCTGGTCGGACCGCGCCACGCGGACGCACGGGTGCTGCGGGCCTGCCGGGCCTTCGAACTGGCGAGCCCGTGGGTCGGGCGACGCCCCTGAACCCCTTCTCCCCGGGGGCCCGCGGCCCCCGGGGAGCACTGTGGCGAAACGGTGATCTCGGCACGAACGGTGTCACTTCCGCACCACTCGTGAGCAGGGTCTTTTCCGCGTCCGACCGCCTTTTTGGCCGGTTACGGGACCTTCGGCCGGGCAGTTTGGTGGCCTAAGACCCCCGATGCACCTCTCACACGTATTAACGTCTTCCTCGGAGTGGTGTCGCGATCACGCGGACGTGAGGAGAGGGAGGACCGATCGTGAGCGGTGAAGCCGAGGATGCGCGGAAGCGGATCAGGGTCTTCCTCGTCGATGACCATGAGGTCGTCCGGCGTGGTGTGGCCTCGCTTCTGGAGACCGAGGACGACATGACGGTGGTCGGCGAGGCCGGGACCGCCGAACAGGCGCTGGCGCGGATCCCCGTCGTCCTGCCCGACGTCGCGGTCCTGGACGTGCGGTTGCCCGGTGGTTCGGGGGTTCAGGTCTGCCGGGAGATTCGGTCCGACCACCCCGAGATCGCCTGCCTCATGCTCACGTCCTTCGCCGACGAGGACGCCCTGTACGACGCCGTCATGGCCGGAGCCGCCGGCTACGTGCTCAAGCAGATCCACGGCGCCGACCTGGTCGGCGCGGTGCGCACCGTCGCCGCCGGCGGTTCGCTCCTGGACTCGGGGAGCACGGGCGCGATGTTGGAGCGCCTGCGCGGCAGCCAGGCCGAGCCCGACCCCCTCGCGGAACTGACCCCGCAGGAGCGGCAGATCCTCGATCTCATCGGGGAGGGCATGACCAACCGGCAGATCGGTGAGCGGCTGTACCTGGCGGAGAAGACCGTGAAGAACTACGTGTCCGCGCTGCTGGCCAAGCTCGACCTCAAACGCCGGACCCAGGCCGCGGTCCTGGTCGCCGAGCTCCGCGGGCGCCGTTACTGACGCACCCCCCGCACCGGCCCCTCCGTGGGAGGGGCCTGTCGCTCGCCCGGGCGACCTGGGAGGATGAAGACTTCCTCATGTTCGCTTCATCCTGTCTTCCTGTCCTGCGGTGAGGCTCGGTCGGTATGAGATCTCCTCTGGTGCCCGTGGTCACCGGGGCGTTGACGGTCGTCCTCGTGGCGACCGCGGCCCTGGTCTGGGCACTGTTCCTGCGTACCCCGGACCCGGCACCGGCCACGGAGGTGGTGGTCGGCGCCTCACCCGAGGGCGCCACCGCCGAGCCCACCGACGACGACGTGGTCTCCCCTCCCCCACCGGTCACCGAGGAGTCCACCGAACCGGAGCCGGAGCCCGAACCCGCTCCGGAACCCTCGCCGACCGGGTTCCCGTTCGACTGCCTCGACGGGCACTCCGGCCAGGAGCACTGGGACGAGGACACCTGGGACGACTGGTGGGAGACCTGCCTGGACGCGCGGTTCGGGGACGACGACCATGACGACTGATCGTGACGGCTCCCCCGACGCCACCACCGTCCGGGTCCCTCGGGGCGGCCGGTCCGCGGGCGACTCCGGGTCCACCTCCCTCTTCCCCACCCTGGTGCTGCGCGGCCCCCAGCCCGAACTCCCGCACCATCGGCGCGTCCCCGCCCGGCTGATCATCATGGCCTGGGTGGTCCTGCTCATGGCCGCCGTCCTGTTGTCGGTCAACGTCGTCACCTGGAGCGCGCTCACCGCGCGGATGGACGAACGCGTCGACCGGGCCCTGAACCAGGAGACCGGAGAGTTCGAGGAGTTCGCGTCCGTGGGCATCGATCCGCGGACCGCGGAACCCTTCACCGACGTGGGCTCGCTCATCCGGGTCCACCTGGAACGGCAGTACCCCGACGACTCCGAGATCCTCTTCGGCTGGGTCGACGAGGGCGCGAGCGCCGAGACACCCCGGCGGCGGGCGGGCGCCCCCGACGGCGGGGAGGAGACGACGGTCGCACCCGGGCGGATCCGACAGGGCCAGGACCCACCGCACGACCTGTCCGCCGACCCGGAGGCCGTGGAGGCCGTCCTGGGTTCCGAGGACGCCCGAGGCGTCCTCGACACCCCGGCGGGGCCGGTGGAGTGGCAGAAGGTCCGCGCGCTCCCCCCGGAGGGTGTGGAGGGCCCCGCCGGATGGTTCGTGATCGGCTACTTCACCGAGGAGGACCGCGCCGCCACCCACGCCACGATGGGCACGATCGCCCTGGTGAGCACGCTCGGCCTGCTGGCCGCGGGCACCGCGGCCTGGTGGGTGGCCGGACGCATCCTCGCGCCGGTCCGCCTGGTCCGTCGCACCGCCGCGGCGATCGGCGAGGAGGACCTCACCCAGCGCATCGAGGTGTCCGGTCGGGACGACATCGCCGCCCTGGCGGAACAGTTCAACAGCATGCTGGACCGGTTGGAGGGGGCGTTCACCGCGCAACGACGGTTCGTCGACGACGCCGGCCACGAACTGCGCACCCCGATCACCATCGTGCGCGGCCACCTCGAACTCATGGGCGACTCCCCCGAGGAGCGCGAGGAGGTGGTCCGTCTGGTCACCGACGAGCTGGACCGGATGGGCCGGATCGTGGAGGACCTGTTGCTGCTCGCCAAGGCACAGCAACCCGACTTCGTCCGACCCGAGCCCGTCTCGTTGGCGGAGCTCACCAGCGACATCGACGCGAAGATCCGCCCCCTGGGCGACCGTTCCTGGCGGTTGGAGTCCGTGGCCGAGGGCACCGCCCGCCTCGACCCCCAGCGCATCACCCAGGCCATGGTGCAGTTGGCCGCGAACGCGGTCCGCTACGGCCCCGAGGGATCCTCGGTGCGGATCGGTTCGGCGCTGGTGGGCTCGGACGTCCGCCTGTGGGTGTCGGACCAGGGCGCGGGCATCCCCGCCGAGGACCACGGACGTGTGTTCGCGCGCTTCTCCCGAGGCGGGCGGACCGCCCGGGGCGGTGACGGTGGCGCCGGGCTGGGTCTGGCCATCGTCCGGGCCATCGCCGAAGCCCACCACGGTCGGGTCGACCTGCGCTCGACCCCCGGCCACGGATCCACGTTCACCCTGGTCATCCCGGTCGACCGCACCACCGGAAGGGAGCACGCGTGAGCCGCGTACTCATCGTCGAGGACGAGGAACGGATCGCCTCGTTCGTCCGCAAGGGCCTGACCGCCAACGGCTTCACCACCACCGTGGTCGGCACCGGTGGCGAGGCCGTGGACTACGCCGTCACCGGCGGTTTCGATCTGATGTTGTTGGACCTGGGGTTGCCCGACACCGACGGGTTCGACGTGCTGCGCCGGATCCGGTCGATGGGCGTGGACACCCCCGTGGTGATCCTGACCGCCCGGGACGGGGTGCGCGACACCGTGACCGGGCTGGAGATCGGGGCCGACGACTACGTCACCAAACCCTTCCGCTTCGAGGAACTCCTGGCCCGGGTGCGCCTGCGGATGCGCACCGAGCGCACCGCCGACCTGACGGTGCTGCACGCCGGCGGGCTGTCCCTGGACCTGCGCACGCGACGGGCGTCGGTGGCCGACCTGACCATGGACCTGACCGCGCGCGAGTTCGCGTTGTTGGAGCTGCTCATGCGGCATCAGGGTCAGGTCCTGTCCCGGCAGCAGATGTTGTCGCACGTGTGGGGTTACGACTACGACCCCGGGTCGAACGTGGTGGACGTGTTCGTGCGGGCGCTGCGCCGCAAGGTGGGCGCGGAGCGGATCGTCACGGTGCGGGGCATGGGGTACCGGTTGACGGGGTGAGCGGAGCGCACCGCCCGCCACCCTGGATCCGTGACGGGTGACGGACACTCGGATGAACGATGACCGGAACACACCGCCGACCCCACCGCACCGGTGACCGATGAGGGACGAGCAGGTGACGCTCCCCCCGGTGCCGGGTGACCGCACGACGCGGGTCCGGGTGAGCCCCGGATGACGTCGATGAGGGTTTCCTCATCGAGGGCTCATGGTCGCCTCACCGCCGGTGCCCAGGATGTCGACCATGATCTGGTTCGCGTTGGCGGTCGACCTGACCGCGATCACGGTGTTGTCCTACGTCCTCTACTTCCGTCGGCACGGCCGCCGGGACCTGCTGCTGGCCTACGTGGCGCTGAACATCGGCATCTTCGCCGTGGTGTCGATGCTGGCCCGCCAAGAGGTGGGACTGGCGGTCGGCTTCGGACTGTTCGGGGTGCTGTCGATCCTGCGGCTGCGCTCGGACCTGATCAGCCAGGGCGAGATCGGCTACTACTTCGTGGCCATCGCCCTGGGCCTGGTCAACGCCATCGCCCCACCGCTCCTCATGGTGGGGCTGAACGTCCTGTTGCTGGGCTCCCTGTACGTGGCGGGCCACCCGAGGCTGTTGCCCCGGACCCAACGACGGATCATGACGCTGGACGTCGTGCACGAGGACCCCGTGGCGCTCCGCCAGGACCTGGAGGGCCGGCTCCGGGGCCGGGTACGGCACGTGGAGGTCACCGAGGTGGACTACGTGCGCGACCTCATGGTGCTGGACGTGCGGTTCCAGGAACCCGGGACGGGGCCCGTCCCGGGCCCGTCGGCGCGCGAGCGCCGCCACCCCATGCCCGCCTGGTGGGGTGAGCGATGAACCCCTCCCCGGGCATCGACCCGGCCGTGTCCCCCACCAGCGGTGCCCCCACCGCGCCGCACGACCACTCCCCCGGGCTCACCCCGGGCCAGGCGCCGCCCGGCCTGGAGGGCCTGCGACCCCTGTCGCTCGCGGAGATCAACGCCCGCGCCGCCCTGGTCACCCGGACCTGTCGCAAGTACCTGGTGCCCACCGGGCTCGTTCGGGAGCTGTTCTCGGGGGCGGAACGGGACTTCGGCGTGCTGGAGATCGACGGACGCAACTCCTTCCTCTACTCGTCCACCTACCTGGACACCCCGGACCTGCGCACCTTCCACGACCACCGACAGGGGCGACGACTGCGGTACAAGGTACGCACCCGCACCTACGTGAACACCGGAACGAGGATGTTCGAGGTGAAGGTGCAGGGGGCCCGCGGGATCACCGACAAGGTCCGCGTGGAGGTCCCCGCGGACGCGCCCTCGGACCGCCTGACCCTGCGGACCCGGGAGTTCCTCGACCGCTCGCTGGCCGGCTACCGGATGACCGCGCCGGACACACTGGTGCCCGCGGCCGTGACGGACTACCGCCGGTCCACGGTGGCGTCGTTCTGCGGACGCGAACGGGTGACGGTCGACACGGAGTTGGAGGGGCACCGGGGCGACTGGTCGGTGCGGATGCGCCCGGACGTGGTGCTGTTGGAGGTCAAGACCCGGGGCGGACTGACCCGGACCGAGCGCCGTCTGCACGAACTGGGGGTACGGGAGGCACGGTTCAGCAAGTACGCCGCGGCGCTGTCCGCGCTGGAACCCCGGCTTCGAGGCAACCCTTGGCTCCGGGCCATGGGCCGTTGCCTGGACCATCCGGGACCGAGGAGGAACCCGTCGACGGAAACGCGAGCGCAGGTCAGGGCCGTCGCGGATGCTTACGGAGGTTTCACGTGAAACATCGGGTCCGGTGCCCGTGACCCGGCCCCGGGCACCCCTTCAGGGGCGGCCGCCGCCTCGTAACCGGTCGAGGCGGCGACCTCGCCGCGAGCCCCCTCCCGCTACAAGAGGGCGAACACGACCCCCCAATGTTGTCACCTGCCACCCCGCGGGTCCAGACCGGTGGCCGAACCCCGCCATTTCCGGTCTCACCGGATCCCGGGATGACTGAGGGCACGGGCGACCCGGCGCCAGTCCACGTCGCCCAACCCGCCCGCACCGAGGTCCTCCACCACGGCCTTCAGGGTGCGCAGGTCGAAGTCGTCGCTGACCGGGGAGGTCCCGTCGCGGTGGTCGCGCACCAGTTCGGTGACGTAGACCCGCAGGTGCTCCGAACCGCGCCCTGCCTGCTCCCGGGCCCGGGAGTGCCAGCGGGCGTCGTGCGGGATCCATGCCTCGATGACCTCGGTGGGATCCGGCTGGACCGGAGGCACTAGGACCATCCGATCCACGTCGACGACCAGGCGCGGACGCCCAGGATGCGTAGGCAGTTACGGCACTTCTGGTTCACGCCGCCGTTCCAGGACCCGCAGTAGTCGCAGTACACGTGAGCTCCTCCCCTGGCCTGTTCATGCCGACGGTAAAGGTAATCGGCCCCCGGTAGGGGCGGAATGGGACAAGTACCCCCCTCGCGGTGTCGGCCCTCACGATCGGACCGGCCCGGGGCACCGGCGCGTGAAAGGATTTCGAGGACACCCGAACACGGCCGAACAGGTGATGCCCCATGCTGTCCACGGAGAAGATCGGCGACTTCCTGGACCGGTTGTCCGCCCGAGAACCCACCCCCGGCGGTGGGGCCGCGGCCGCACTGCACGCGGCGCAGGGAGCGGCCCTGGTCGCCATGGTCGCCCGGTACAGCACCGGCGCGAAGTACGCCGACCACGCCGACGCGATCGCGCGGTGCACCGAACGCGCCGACGCTCTGACGGCCCGGTCCCTGGAACTGGCCGACGAGGACGAGGCGGCGTTCGCCTCGGTGGGCGCGGCCTACGGTCTGCCGAGGGACACCGACGCCGCCAAGGCCGTGCGGAAGGCGGCCATCGCGCGCGCCACCGCCGGCGCCGCCGTGCCCCCGGCCGAGGTGGTCGCGGTCGCACGGGAGATCGTCGCGCTGGCCGCGGACCTGCTGCCCATCGGCAATCGCAACGTCATCACCGACGTCGCGGCCGGCGCGGAGGCGGCCCGGGCGGCGGCCACCACCAGCCGGGTCAACATCGAGATCAACCTCGCCGGGGTCGAGGACCCGGAACTCCGCTCCCGGTTGGAGACCGCCGCGACCGATGTCGACGCCCTCGTCGAGGCGGCCGACCGGGTGACGGCTCGGGTGCGGGAGGTGATCCGTCGATGACGGCACGGTCGTGGTCCGGCAAGGAGATCGCGGCGGAGATCCGTCGGTGGAGCGCGGATCGGGCCGCCGCCCTGGCCGCCCGGGGCACACCGCCCCGGCTCGCCGTGGTGGTGGCCACCGACGACGGGGGAAGCGCCTGGTACGTGCGCTCGATCGCCCGCGCGGCGGAGAAGGCGGGGATCGTCTGCGACGTGGTGGACCTGGGCGCGGACGCGTCGGCGAAGGTCCTCGGGGACCGTCTCGACGCTCTGAGCCGGGACCCCGCGGTGCACGGGATCATCCTGCAGACCCCGCTCCCCGCGGGGGTCTCGGCGGCCGAACTCGCCGAGAGGATCGCCGTCGCCAAGGACGTGGACGGCGCCAACCCCGCCTCGCTCGGGCGGCTGGTGGCGGGTCTGCCGGCGTTCGCACCGGCGACGGCGGAGGCCGTCGTGACGCTCCTGGAGCACCACGGGGTCGCGCTGGAGGGTGCGGAGGTCGCGGTGGTGGGCCGATCCACGGTGGTCGGCAAACCCCTGGCCCACCTGCTGATGGACCGGAACGCCACGGTCACCGTCGGCCACTCACGGACCAGGGACCTGCCCCGGGTGACCTCCCGCGCGGACGTGCTGGTCGCCGCCGTGGGCCGCCCCGCACTGGTGGGCGCCGAACACGTGCGCCCGGGAGCGGTGGTGGTCGACGTGGGCACCAACCCGACCGAGGACGGCGGCCTGGTCGGTGACGTCGACGCCGACGCGGTGTCCGGGCGGGCCGAGGCCCTGACCCCGGTGCCCGGTGGCGTGGGGCCCGTGACCACGGCGCTGTTGCTGCGGCACACGGTGGAGGCCGCCTCACGCTGACCCCGCCTGGTCGGAGCGCACCGGCCCTACGGTGCGGGCCGACACGGCGGGCGCACGGGACGGCGGCCCCGGTCTCCGAGGCCGCCGTAGCGGCCCTCAGTCCCGGGGCCGCAGGTCCAATCCGCGCAGTACCTGGGCGTTGAGCGCGACGACGATGGTCGACAGACTCATCAGCACCGCGCCCACGGCCGGGGCGAGCACGATCCCGACCGGCGCCAGGACACCGGCGGCCAAGGGAACGGCGGCGACGTTGTAGCCGGCGGCCCAGACGAGGTTCTGGATCATCTTCCGGTATCCCGCCCGGGACAGGTCCCGGACCGACACCACGCCTCGGGGGTCGTCGGAGGCCAGCACCACACCGGCGGACTCGATGGCCACGTCGGTGCCCGCGCCGATGGCGATGCCGACGTCCGCCCGGGCCAGGGCGGGGGCGTCGTTCACCCCGTCACCGACCATCGCCACCCTGTGTCCGCGCTCCTGCAGGTCCCGGACGACGGCGTCCTTCTGGTCGGGCAGCACCTGGGCGAACACCTCGTCCAGGCCGAGCCTCTCGGCGACGGCGTCCGCGACGTTGCGGGCGTCGCCCGTCACCATCGCCACCCGCACCCCCTGCGCCCGCAGGCGCCGCACGGCGGAGGCGGACTCGGGGCGGATCTCGTCCGCCAGGGCCAGCGCTCCCACAACGTCCCCACCGGCGACGACGTGCAGGACCGTGGCCCCCTGATCGCGCCGGAACCGCGTGTCCTCGGTCAGGTCGTCGGGTTCGGTCAGCCCGAGCGACTCCAGGAGCGCGGGTCCGCCGACGTGGACCGGGACCCCGTCGACCACGGCCCGGACGCCGCGCCCGGTCAGGGAACGGAAGTCCGTGGCCGTGGGCACCGGGCCCGCCTCCCGGGCGGCCCGGACGATGGCCTTGGCGAGCGGGTGTTCGGAGTCGGCCTCCACGGCGCCGGCCAGCGCCAGCACCCGATCCGTGGTCGCCCCCACGGTGGCGACGGTGTCGGTGACCGCCGGCGCGCCCTTGGTGAGGGTGCCGGTCTTGTCGAAGAGGACCGTGTCCACCGAACGGGTGCGCTCCAGGGCCAGACGGTCCTTGACCAGGATGCCGTGACGGGCCGACAGGGTGGTGGAGATCGCGATGACCAGGGGGATCGCCAGGCCCAGCGCGTGCGGGCAGGCGATCACCAGGACCGTGACGGTCCGTTCGACCGCCTGACCGGGCTCAGCCAGAAGCAGCCCCCACACCACGGCGGTGACGACCGCCGCGGCGAGCGCGAACCAGAACAGCAGGGCCGCGGCCCGGTCGGCGAGCGCCTGGGACCGGGACCGCGACCGCTGCGCCTCCCCGACCAGTCGTTGGATACCGGCGAGCGTGGTGTCGTCGCCGACGGCGTCCAGTCGGACGCGCACGGCGGAGTCGGTGGCGACGGTCCCCGCCACCACACGGTCGCCCTCGGCCCGGGTGACGGCACGGGACTCTCCGGTGATCATCGACTCGTCGACGTCCGCGCGGCCCTGGACGACGGTGCCGTCCGCGGGCACGCGTCCACCGGAGCGGACCAGGACGGTGTCACCGGCCACCAGCCCGGCGACGGGGACCTCCTCGATCCGTCCGTCCGCGTCGACGCGTTCGGCACGGTCGGGCAGGAGCGCCGCGAGGGCCTCCAACGCACCCGAGGCCTGCCCCAGCGCCCGCATCTCCAGCCAGTGGCCCAGGAGCATCACCACGACCAGCAGCACCAGCTCCCACCAGAAGTCGAGCCGCATGCCGACCACCCCGAAGGTGGCGAGCAGGCTGGCGCCGAAGGCGACGGTGATCGCCATGGCGACCAGGGTCATCATGCCCGGCCTGCGGTCGCGGAGCTCACCGACCACCCCGGACAGGAACGGCCATCCGCCGTAGAGGAAGACCACGGTGCCCAGGGCCGGTGGCACCCAGGTCAGCGCGTCGGGGACGTCGTAGCCGAGCCAACCGGAGATCATGTGGCTGGTGAGGACCACGGGGATACTCAGGAGCAGACTCCACCAGAAGCGGGTGCGGAACATCGCGGCGTGGTCACCGTGGCCCCCGTGACCCTCACCGTGGTCGTGACCGGCGTGACCGGTGTGACCGTTCGGATCGGTGTGGTCGGTGTGGTCGTGCGCGCTCGTGCCCATGTGTACTCCCTTCCCCGTCCGAAAATACCCGCCAGGGGTATATTCGGAACAGAGGTCCGCACCATCGCGTGTCCCGCCCTCGTCAACGCATACCCCTAAGGGGTATTCCCGAACGAAGGCGTCCGCCGCGACGAGGGTGCCCCGTCGACCTCCGTGACGGACACCCCCACCACCGCTCAGGCGGAGCCCAGCGCCTCGGTCGGTTGCTGGGCGGCTGCGCGCAACGCCGGCCACAGACCGGCCACCGCACCGATCAGCACCGTGACGCACACCGCTCCGACCCCCGCCCACCAGGGCAGGGCCACCGGCCATCCCCGCAACAGCGCGTACCCCGCGGTCGCCGCGGCGCCCAACAGGACCCCCGCCAGCCCACCCAGCGCCGACAGGGCCATCGCCTCCACCAGGAACTGGGTCCGCACGTCACGACGGGTGGCGCCCAGGGCGCGCCGCAGCCCGATCTCGCCCCGCCGCTCCAACACGGAGATGACCATCGTGTTGGCCACCCCGACCCCGCCCACCAGCAAGGCGACGCCGCCCAGCCCCAGCAGCAGCCCGTTCAGGGTCTGGTCGGCGGCCCGTCGGGCCTCCAGGGCGTCCGAAGGGCGCGACACCTCGACCTCGTTGGGCCGCTCCGGGTTGGCGTTGCGCCCGACCCGTTCACGGACGCTCGCGACCTTCTCCGGGTCCACCCGCACGTACACGGTCGAGGCCTCGCCCTCGGCGCCGAACACCCGCTCCGCGACCGAACGTCCGATCAGGGCGGCGTTGTCGAGTTCCGGCGCCAGGTCGGCCCGCTCCAGCACACCGACCACGGAGAAGTACGTGTCACCGATGAGCACCACGGTGTCCGGGGTGATCCGGTCGATCCCCAACCGCTCGGCGGCGGCGGCGCCCAGGACCACGGAGGGATGATCCCGGGTGGCCGGGTTAAGCCCGCTCCCCAGGCGCACCTCGGCGCGGATGGTCTCCAGGAGCCCCGGATCGACCGCGTACGCGCCGATACCGCCAGACTCCCCGCTCGGCACGAGATCACTGCGGTACACGTTCGTCCCGGAGAGCAGTTCGACCTGGGAGACGCTCTCCACCTCGGGCATCCGGCCGATCCGCCCCTGTGCCTCCTCGGGCAGCGTCGCCTCGCCCCCGAACAGGTCGCTCCCCGGGGAGACGGTCACCAGGTTGGTACCCAACCGTCCGATGCGCTCGTCCAGCTCCGCCCGACCGGAACTCGACACACCCACCACGGCGACCATCGCCGCGATCCCGATCGCGATCCCCAACGCGGACAGCACCACGCGAGTGGGTCGGGCCCGCAGACCACCGGCCCCGGTGCGCAACCGGTCGCCGAACGCCATCCGGGCCGGCCGCGGTCCCGGACCAGGCCCGCCCCGGCGTCGCAACGGCGCCCTCATCACACCGCCTCCTCTCGCGGCGCGACCCCCGAGTCCGCCACCACCCGTCCGTCCCGGACCTCCACGCGTCGGGGCAACCGCGCCGCCAGTTCCCGATCGTGCGTGATGACGACGACGGTCACCCCCTCCAGGTTCAGCTCGCCGAGCAGCTCCATCACGGCCGCCCCCGAGGCCGTGTCCAGTGCGCCCGTCGGTTCGTCGGCGAGCAACAGTCGCGGAGACCCGACCACAGCGCGGGCGATGGCGACCCGCTGGCGCTGGCCACCGGACAGTTCGTGCGGCCGGTGGTGCGCCCGGTCGGTGAGCCCCACCCGATCGAGCGCGCGCAACGCCCGCCGTCTGCGGGTGCGGAAACCGGCGCCCGTGTAGAGCAGTCCGTCCGCCACATTGTCGACGGCGGGCACGTTGGGGGCGAGGTGGAACTGCTGGAACACGAAACCGATCGACCGCGCGCGCAGGGCGGAGAGTCCGTCGTCGGACAGCGCTCCCACGTCGTGCCCGAACACGCGCACGGTGCCCTCCGTGGGCGCGTCCAGGGTGCCGAGCAGATGGAGCAGTGTGGACTTTCCCGAACCGGAGGGTCCGAGGATCGCCGCCATCTCGCCCTGGTCGATCCGCAGGTCCACCGCGTCCAGGGCCCGGACCCCGCCGGGGTAGTGGCGGCCCACCGCGGTGAACTCGGCGGCCGGTACGGCGCTCATTCGGGCACCACGACCTCGATCCCCTCGGAGATCGCGTCTCCGGTGACCTCGACGAGACCGTCGGAGAACCAGCCGGTCTCCACCTCGACGTCGTCCACCCGGCCGTCGCCGCCCACGACCGACAGGCCGTAGCCGCCGCCGGCCAGCGCGATCAGGGCTCCCGCCGGGACGGCCAGCACGTCCTCGCGCACCTCCCCTCGGGCGAGGACGGTGACCGGAGCGTGCTCCAGGAAGTCCGCGATCTCCTCCTCGAAGCCGATGACGACCTCCACGGTGGGGTCCTCCCCCGCGCCTCCGTCCCGCTCGTCGCCCTCCGCGACCTCGGCGACGGTGCCGACGGACTCCACCTCACCGGTGACGGTCTCCCCGCCCGGCAGCTCCACGGAGACCTCGTCGCCCTCCGCCACCAGGTCCCGGTCGTCGAGCTTCAGGTCCACCCGCACCACCTGGCGGGTCGAGCCGGTCGCGAGCAGCGGCGTGGCGGGGGCGACGTTCTCGCCCAGGGAGGCCTCGTGTCCGGTGATACGCACCGTCCCGGGGGCGTACCAGATCTGGTCGGGATCGACGGTGCCGGTGACCTCCATCCCCTCGGTGTCCTTCTGCCAGCGCCGGACGGCCTCGGCGGTGAGCCAGGTGTACTCGTCGTCCACCGTGAACCCGCCATAGCCGAGCTCGGCCAGTGCCTGCTCGAACAGGCGCACGTCCGGCCCCTTGCTGCCGGGTTCCAGACGCCGGTAGGCGGGGGTCTCGCCACGCAGCAGGATCACCGGCGCACCGTCGATCTCCCAGACCCGTTGCCCCGGCGCGCGTGTCTCCCCGACCTCCGGGAGCCAGGTGAGCACACCGTCGGAGCGGGCGAAGAAGGAACCCCCGCCCGCGTGCCCGAGGGTCCCGTCCAGGCTCTCCTCCCGGCTCAGAGTCGTGTTGCGCACCTCGGTGGTGGACTCCGGCGCCGGGCTCCCCTCCTCCTCGGATCCCTGGGACACTCCGCGGACCGTCACCACCGCACCGGCGCAGAGCACCACGAGTGTCACGAGGGCGGCGGACAGCCACACGAGGCCGCGCCGGTCCGGACGGGGACGGCCCTCGGCCGTGTCCCTCCACGGATCCGTGTCGGTGTCGACGGTCACGACTCGCCCTCTTCCCCGGAGGGCTCACCGAACTCGATCTCACCGCACTCCTGGACGGCCCGCATGTTCTCCTCGTCGTCCGGGTCGACCGTCAGGGCCAGGCCCTCGCCGGGTTCGGGGTCGGGGACGTCGACCCCGTTCTCCCTCATGCACTCGGCCACGCGCAGGTTGTCCTCGAAGACCTCCTCGTCGGAAGGCGCGTTCTCGTCCACGGGGAGCAGCGCGTCGCACTCCTCCACGGCGGCCATCATCTCCTCGTCCTCCGGGTCCACGGCCGGCAGTGCGACCAGGCCCCCGTCCGGTTCGGGGTCGGGCATGTCGACGCCGTGGTCGCGCATGCAGGAGGCGAAGTCCATCATTGCCTCCTCCATGGTCTTCTCGGTCGCCTCGCCCTCGGCTCCCTCGCCCTCCTCGGCGAGTACTCCGCAGCCGGTCAACAGCAGACCGAGCGTGGCGACGGCGGAGGCCGCCAGGGTCCTGGTACGCATGTGTTCACTCCTGTGGGGTCGGGGCACCGACGCGGCGCCCGATCGAAGGGGTCGACGCACATGTCAGCGGGACCGCGGTTAGTCGCCGGTTAGGCCGGTGGCCTCGGGCGGTGTTCGGGACCGCGTTCGGTCGTTCGGGCCCGCGGTCGGGTACTCCCGCGCGCGTTCGGGTGCACCGGCTCGGCGGGAACCTTCGAGGGCCGCGGTGTGCCGGCCCGGCCCTCGCCCTCCCGTCACCGCTCCCACCCGGGGTTTCCCGGAGGCTTGGTCCGCCGGCGCCCGCCCACGAAACACCGGCCGATCCCGGGTCGGACCGGCCTTAACCCCGGCCTCACCGGCCGGGCGATACAGCTGGTCCGCCGTGGTGGAGAGACTCGGGAGGGGAACACATGCGCATCCTGGTGGTGGAGGACCAACCGGATCTGGCGGCGACGGTCGCCGAGGGGCTGCGCGGCGAGGGTCTGGCCGTCGACGTGTGCCATGACGGTGACACCGGCTTGGAGATGGCCACCGTGCACGACTACGACGTCGTCATCCTCGACCGGGACCTGCCCGTGCTCCACGGCGACCTGGTGTGTCAGCACCTGGCGGAGAACCCCGACGTCGAGGCCCGGGTCCTGATGCTCACCGCGGCCGGCGGTCTGGAGGACCGCGTCGATGGGCTGGACCTGGGCGCCGACGACTACCTCGCCAAACCCTTCGCGTACGTGGAGCTCCTGGCCCGGGTCCGGGCCCTGGGGCGCCGCGCCCGGCCCGCCGCCCGCCCCCGCCTGAGCCGGGCCGGCCTGGTGCTCGACACCAACCGGCGCACCGCGTCCAGGGACGGACGCGCGCTGTCGCTCTCCCCCAAGGAACTCGGTGTCCTGGAGGAGTTGCTGCGGGCCGACGGTGCCCCGGTGAACGCCACCCTCCTCATCGAGAAGGTGTGGGACGCCCACCTGGACCCGTTCAGCGGCGTGCTCAAGGTGGTGGTGCACGGGCTGCGGCGCAAGCTCGGCGATCCCCCGGTGATCGAGACGGTGCCCGGCCACGGATACCGGATCTGACGTGGCCGCGCTCCGGAACGACCGCCGCCCGAGCACCGGCCGCGGACTCACCCTGCGCACCAAACTCGGCCTCATCTACACGGGGGTCTTCGTCCTCGGCGGGGCTCTCCTCCTGGGGGTGAACTACGGCATCGTGTCGGCGAGCCTGGAGGACCGCGGCGTGGAGTTCGCGAGCACGGTCCAGGGCGTGGGGTCGACGGAGGAGATGTCCGACACCGCGCTCCGTCCGGCCCCCACCACACCCCTGGAACCGGTCACCGGGCCCACGGAGACGCAGGAGGGAGAGACGCGACCGGCGGCCGTGGCCGTGCTCGTCGACGACTACCGGTCCGGCGTGCTCTCGGACCTCGTGGTGAACTCGGTGCTCGTCCTGGCCGCCGTGACCGCCCTGGCGGGTCTGGCCGGATGGCTGATCGCCGGCGGGCCGATGCGCCGCCTGCACCGGGTCACCGAGACCGCCCGCACCCTGTCCGACCGCGACCTGCACAGCCGGTTGAACCTGCCGGGACCGGACGACGAGTTCCGCGAACTGGGCGACACGTTCGACGGCATGTTGACCCGGCTGGAACGGGCCTTCGACTCCCAGCGCCGGTTCGTGGCCAACGCCTCCCACGAACTCCGCACTCCACTGGCCCTGCAACGGGCCGCATTGGAGATCCCCCTGGCGCAGAGTCGGGTCCCGGAAGACCTCATGCCCGCCTTCACCCGGATGCTGGACTCGGTGACGCGCAGCGAGGCGCTCATCAGCGGGCTGCTCCTCCTGGCCCGTTCCGATCGCGGTCTGGAGAGCACCGAGGAGGTCGACCTGGCCGAGGTCGCCGCGGGCGTGGTGTCCGATCGGCGCGCGGACGCCGAGGAGGCGGAGGTGGAGCTGGAGACGGACCTGGAGGCCGACGTCGTGGACGGGGATCGCGTCCTGCTGGAGCACCTCGTCCGCAACCTCGTCGAGAACGCGATCCGCTACAACCACGCCGGGGGACGCGTGTCGGTACGGTTGCGCTCCACCGACACCCGGACCGTGCTGAAGGTGAGCAACACCGGCGGCGGGGTCGTCGACGATCCCGACGTGCTGTTCGAGCCCTTCCACCGGGGCGACGCGGCCCGGCTGCACGCCGATCGGCCGGGCAGTGGTCTGGGACTGTCCATCGTGCGGTCGATCGCCAACGCGCACGGGGCGACCGCGACCGCCCATGCCCGGCCGGAGGGCGGTCTGGTGGTGACGGTCGGGTTCGACCGGTAGGGGGAAGTGAGGCCTGGCCTCGGCGCCCCCGCCGCGCCGCGGCCGGTGTTCGCACGCCCGAGGGCGAGACCGGAACCCGCGGCGTCTCCCGGGGTTTCGGCGAGGACCGGCCACCGGTGCCCGAACGTCCCCTGGGGTGCAGGGGCCGCGCGTCCGTGGACGGCCCCGAGGGACGGGGGCCGCGGGTCGGCGGAACGGACCCGCGGGCTCGGGGACCGCGCTTCCGGCCCGTGGACCGCCGGTCAGGCCTCGGCCCGGCCCCGCCCGCCGTACCAGGGCCACCACTGGGCGGTGTGCCCGTGCGGGATCATCCGGTCCAGACGGATCGTGAGCCGCAGTGCGAACCCGCCGGCGATCATCCCGGCCACCAGGTCGGTGAACCAGTGGAAGTGCAGGTAGATGGAGACGGTGGACTGGAGCAGGGCGATGCCCACGATGCAGTAGGCCAGGCGCTTGATGATGTGCGGCCGCGCCGCCCCGAACCTGATGATCAGGAACAGCACCAGCCCGTAGATGAGGATCGCGTTGGCTCCGTGGCCCGAGGGGAAGGCCACGTTGCCCATGCCCGCGAAGAAGTCGGGGTCGAAGTACTTGGCGTGACCTCGGTTGAAGAACAGCTTCATCACCGAGACCATCGACATCATCCCGAAGACGCCGCCCGCCCCCAGGATGATGGGGCGCCAACTCCGGTGCCAGTAGGCCAGCTGAAGGGTGGTCACCCCCAGGACCGGCAACGCCACGTAACGGGAGGCCACGTTGTCCGGCCAGAAGATGAACGGCTCACGCAGGACGTCCCAGAAAGGGCGGGGCACCTCGTTGAGAAAGTTGTCGACCGGGTGCAGCGGCCCCGCGGCGAGCATCGTCATCACGATCAGCGCCACGAAGAGGATGATCGCGATCCGGTCCGAGGCGAGCCCCCACGCGATCTCGCTCACACTCGGCCACTTGACGGCGCGTACGACGGGCGGCCCTGGCGCGAACTCCTTGGCTCGCACCACGGGGATGGGTCCGCTGTAGGGCCCGGGAGCCGGCTGTCGCCGCTCCTCCTCGGGCTGCGGAGGCGTCTGTCTGGACCGTGCGCGCCTGGTCCTCGAAGAATGCGTCATGTGCTCAGTGCTGTCTCACACGTCGTGGGCTTGCCTGTGGCACTGCTGAGGCGTGGGGGGACGGGCTAGCCGCGGTTGTCGGGACTGGTTCTGACGTCCTCGGGGTCGACACCGGGCGTCGGTGGAACACCGAGGGGGTCTGGTCCCCTGCGCCTGGTTCGACGGCCGAACCTTCCGGCTGGTTCGCGATGTTCGCGACCGGTCGGTGGACAGGTCCGGTTCTCCGAGACGGAACTGGTCGTCGGTCGATGCCTCCCTTCCCGCGCCGCATCCCTCTCCGGTTCCGTTCGCGCAGTTCGAGGCACCCTGTTCGCGGCGAGGTCGTGACGTCCACTACATTCCGTCCGACCTTGTCTGGGTATCGCCGACAGGTGAGCCTACCCGGACACACCACGGCAATGGTGGCCCGACGGGTCAAGTGTGATCCTTCTACCTCGGACTTTGCCCCAGGCACTTCTCTCCGCTCCGGTCGCTTCACCGGGGCGCGATCTTTTCGTGAGGTTATCGTTAGCGGTTCGTGGCCGACGGTCCGGTCGACCCACCCGCGTGTGGCACTCTTCAAGGAGCTTGTCAGACAGCGGTGTGCGTCGGCCCCTGCGCCGGTCGCGCACGGGACGGAGAACGGAAGGGCCCTGGATGGTCGACCTCCCACAGTTGCCGGACGACCCCTCGAAGCTCGCGCGCGAGCCCTTGAGGGAGCAGATCCGGCAGGTCTTGGTCGAGGGCCTGTTGTCCGGTCGTTGGCAGCCGGGCGAACGCATCGTCGAACGCCGGATCGCCACCGAACTCAAGGTGAGCCAGGCGCCGGTCCGCGAGGCACTGCGCGAACTGGAGACGTTGCGTCTGATCGAGACGGTGCCCAACAAGGGCGCCAGGGTCAGGGCGTTCGGTGTCCAGGACATGGCGGAGATCTACCCCGTTCGTGCCGGTCTAGAGCTCGTCGCCGCTCAGTTGGCGGCTCCACGTCTGGCCGAGGACCCGTCCTCGTTGGAGCGCGAGGTCAAGGCTCTCCAGTCCGCGACGGCCCGGGGCGACGTCACCGAGCAGATTCGGCACAGCGTGGAGTTCCACCGCGAGGTCGTGCGGGCCGCGCACAACAGCGTGCTCCTGCACACCTGGGAGTCCCTGGGCGTGGAGGTGTGGACCGCGCTGTCGGTGCGCTGGCTCAACATGGAGCTGCACGCCAAGGCGGCCGACCACGCCCAGATCACCAAGGCCTTCCGCGAGGGGGACCCGACCGTGGGCCAGATGCTCAGCGACCACGTCATGAACTACGTCGAGGCGGCGCTGAAGACCCACGGCGGCAAGCGCTAGGACCCGTGCGGCGGGCCCGACCCGCCGCGCGACCCGCGCCTCTCCCGTGCGGGCGGCCCGACGACGGACCGCGGTGCGGATCTGTCTTCTCCTCTTCGCCCTACCCGTACGCGGGCGGGTCTACTCGGCGTCCACACCCACGCACCGGTTCCCTCCACCGACCCCGGACGGACCTGGTGCTTTGCACCGAACTGCGGGCATCTGTCGTAAAGTTGTATTGATCGATCATCGATCAGACCGTAGAGTGTGCGCGACGCACGTCACACTCACGCGCGCGTGCACCCTGGTGGCACGGGGTCGTTCATCCGGCCGGTGAACGAACTCGGGCGGCCTCCCGGCGGATGCTTACGGCACTCCAGACCGGGAAGCAATGCCGTCAAGGGTCGCGGCGCGACAACTGCACACGCGACCCGACACGCTTCGCGTCCGTCACCGGGCACAGCCACGCCCCCATCGGACGCGCCCCGCAACAGCCACAGTGTCGCCGCCGACGAGCCCGGCGGCGGCACACGCCGGGACCACGCCTGACAGCGGGGTCCGGGCGGGCCACGCCACCCGACCCACAGGCCGGAAGGGCAGGCCTTCTCGTACGTAGAAAGGCACACCATGGCTGACACGGCCAAGCCGAAGGGCGGCACCGCCCGGGCCTCCGGGTCCAGGCGACGCAGCCGCAAGGACACCACCGGTCTCGGAAACGAGAAGCCGGAGACCCTCCTCGACTACTACCGCCAGATGCTGTTCATCCGGCGCTTCGAGGAGCGCACGGGCCAGGCCTACACCCAGGCCCGGATCGGCGGTTACTGCCACCTCAACCTCGGCGAGGAGGCCACCGTCGTCGGCCTGATGACGGCCCTCCAGGAGCGCGACTACCTGTTCACGAACTACCGTGACCACGGGTACGCGATCGGCAAGGGCATGGACCCCAAGCGGGTCATGGCCGAGCTCTACGGGCGCTCCGACGGCGTGTCCAAGGGCTGGGGCGGTTCCATGCACATGTACGACACCGAGACCCGCATGCTCGGCGGCTACGGCATCGTCGGCGGGCAGCTGCCGCTGGCCACCGGTGCGGCCCTGGCCGTCACCTACCGCGGCGGCGACGAGGTCGTCATGTGCCAGATGGGCGACGGCACCACCAACATCGGCGCCTGGCACGAGTCCCTCAACATCGCCAAGCTGTGGAACCTGCCGGTCGTCTTCGTGGTGATCAACAACTTCACCGGCATGGGCACCACCGTGGAGATGTCCTCCGCCGAGCCCGAGCTGTACAAGCGCGGTGCCGCCTTCCGCATCGAGGGTGAGCGCGTGGACGGCCGTGACGTCCTGGCCGTGCGCGACACCGCCACCCGGCTGGTCGAGCGCGCCCGCGAGGAGCAGACCCCGTTCCTGCTGGAGGCCTGGAGCTACCGGCAGAAGGGCCACTCCGTCGTCGACCCGGCCAAGTACCGCACCGACGAGCAGCGCGACGAGGCCCGCGCCGAGGAGAACGACCCGATCGCGCTCTTCGGCGACCTGCTGACCAAGGCCGGGGTCCTCACGGACGACCTCCGCGACGAGATCGCCGCCTCCGTCAAGGCCGAGGTCACCGAGGCCGCCGACTTCGCGGAGAACAGCCCGAAGCCGGACCCCGCCACGCTCTTCGACTACACGTACGCCACCCCGGTTCCCAACGAGTCGCGGCGCATGCCCGCCGACCCGGTGTTCGCGGAGTAGGGAAGGAACCAGTCACATGTCCGTGATCACATACCGCCAGGCTCTGCGGGACACGCTGCGCGCCGAGATGGTGCGCGACGAGAACGTCCTCGTCATCGGCGAGGAGATCGGCGTCTTCGAGGGCTCCTACAAGATCACCGAGGGGCTCCTCAAGGAGTTCGGCCCCCGGCGCGTCAAGGACACCCCGATCGCCGAGGAGGGCTTCGTCGGCGCCGCCGTCGGCGCCGCCATGCTGGGCCTGCGCCCGGTCGTCGAGCTCATGACGATCAACTTCTCGCTGATCGCCATCGACCAGATCATCAACCACGCCGCCAAGATCTACGGCATGTTCGGCGGCCAGACCAGCGTGCCCATGGTCATCCGCACCCCCGGTGGTGGCGGCCAGCAGTTGGGCGCGACCCACTCCCAGAACATCGAACTGTTCTACTCCTTCATCCCCGGCCTCAAGGTGATGGCTCCCAGCACCCCGGCCGAGGCCTCCTCGATGCTGCGCGCGGCCATTCGCGACGACGACCCGGTCCTGTTCCTGGAGAACCTGGGTCTGTACAACTCCAAGGGCGAGGTTCCCGAGGACTACGCGGAGCCCGTCAACGACAACGTCGCCACCATCGGCCGTGCCTCCGTCACCCGCGAGGGCAGTGACATCACGCTGATCGGCTACTCCCGGATGGCCATGGTCGCCACCCAGGTCGCCGAGAAGCTGGCCGAGGAGGACATCAGCGTCGAGGTCGTGGACCTGCGCAGCCTGCGTCCGCTGGACCGTCAGACCTTCGTGGACTCGGTCAAGAAGACCGGTGCCGCGGTCATCTGCGAGGATGACTGGCTCACCTACGGGATCGGCGCGGAGATCGCCGCCTCGATCCAGGAGGGGGCCTTCGACTACCTGGACGCCCCGGTCCGCCGGGTGGCCATGGCGGAGGTGCCGATGCCCTACGCCAAGCCGCTGGAGACCGCGGCCCTGCCGTCGGTCGAGTCGATCAGCACCGCGATCAAGGAGACCCTGAGCGCCGTCGGCAAACGGGTCGGGTAGAGGGAGTTTCAATGAGCGAGATCCACATGCCGCGCCTCTCCGACACCATGGAAGAGGGCGTCATCTCCACCTGGGTGAAGAAGGTGGGGGACAAGGTCGCGTCCGGTGACGTGCTGGTCGAGATCGAGACCGACAAGGCCGTCATGGAGTTCGAGGCCTACGAGGACGGCTACCTGGTCAAGCAGACCGTCTCCGAGGGCGACACCGTGCCGATCGGTGAGGTCATCGGCTACATCGGCGACTCCCCCGAGGCGGTCCCCGAGGAGTCGGGCGGCACGGACGCCCCCGCCGCCGAGGAGAAGGCCCCCGAGCCCGCCGCCGAGGAGAAGTCCGAGGACCGGGCCGCCGAGCCCGCCCCGGCCGCTCCCACGGGCGACGGCTCCGCCCCGGCCGACCGTCCTCGTACCTCCCCGCTGGCCCGCCGGCTGGCCAAGGAGTACGGCCTGGACATCACCAAGATCCAGGGCTCCGGGCCCAAGGGTCGGATCGTGCGCGCCGACATCGAGGCCGCCGCCGAGGACGGCTACGCCGCCCAGGACACCGCGCCCGCCACGTCGAGCGCGCCGTCCGCCCCCGCCGCCCAGAGCACCCCGCCGAGCCAGGACGACGTCCGCGGCTCGGAGGCGGTCAAGACCAGCAACGTGCGCAAGGTGATCGCGCGCCGTCTGACCGAGAGCAAGCAGACGGTCCCGCACTTCTACCTGCGCCGCACGATCGACGCCGAGGCCCTCAAGGCCTTCCGCGGGCAGATCAACGAGCAGCTGGCCTCGACCGGCGTGAAGATCAGCTTCAACGACCTCATCGTCAAGGCCTGCGCCACCGCGCTCAAGCTGCACCCCGAGGTCAACACCTCCTGGATCGACGACACGCTGGTCCAGCACCACCGGGTCAACGTCGGTGTGGCGGTGGCCGTGGACGCCGGTCTGGTCGTGCCGGTGCTGCACGACACCGACAAGGCCACGCTGTCGGAGATCTCCACCCGCACGCGTGAGCTGGCCGGCAAGGCCCGCGACAACAAGCTCAAGCCGCAGGAGATGAGCGGCGGCACGTTCAGCGTGTCCAACCTGGGCATGTTCGGCGTGGACAGCTTCTCCGCGGTGATCAACCCGCCGGAGGCCGCCATCCTCGCGGTCGGCGCCATGCGTCAGGAGCCCGTCGTCGTGGACGGCGAGGTCGCCGTGCGCAACCGCATCTCCCTGGAGCTGTCGGTCGACCACCGCGCGGTGGACGGCGCCGTCGGTGCCGCCTACCTCAAGACGCTCGCCGAGATCCTCGAAGAGCCCATGCGGATCATCCTGTAGAACAACGTCGGCGCCCCGCGCGTCGACACCGTCGAACGCCCCGCCCGGAACCCGATTCCGGTCGGGGCGTTCGGCATTGCCGGCATGATCGACGCATCACCTGGAAAGGCCGCACACCATGACGAACGACCTTTGGGCGACGGACCGGATCGGCGCCCTCGGTTCCCTGTTGGAGCACCTCGATCCCGGGAAGTGGACCGAGGCGGACCTGTCCCGGATGGCGATCGACCAGGGCTGGAAATGGGAGGCCGGGGAGTGGGGGCCGATCCTGCGCACGGGTTCCTTCGGCGACGCGTGGCTGCGCCCCGCCGACGAGCTCATGGACAGGCACGTCACCCGCGAGGAGTACGTCGGAGCGCACTTCCCCCTGGGCCGTGTCGAGGGCGGGACGCGCGCCCAGGTCGAGGCCTTCCGGGACGCGGGGCGTGCCCTGCGCGCACGGCTCGGGGAGCCGAACGTCGTCGGGTCCGAGGACGCGAACATCTCCTTCCACGACCGGACCCCCCTGTGGGGCGCCCCCTTCCTGCGATGGCGGCGACACGACCACAGCGTGGAGCTGCGGGCCGGTGGCGACGGCCCCGTCCTGTGTCTGCTGCCGACCTCTCCGGTCGAGGGGTGGTTCTGGTACCACCGTGAGCACGGGGGCGACCGGACCGGCGGGTTCCTCGGCGTCTCCCTGACGGGGGACATCGGCGGCATGTCCATCGCGGGGGTCACCCACGGCGAGGACTGGACGGACTACGCGCGCCGGCTGGTCGAGGTCTTCCGTCACATGCCCGCCGAGCTCACGGCGCTGGACCTGGGCCGCGCGTTCGGCTTCCACGGCCACATCCCCGGGCACGGCGCCCCCTGGGTCTTCCACCTGGAACTCGGCGAGTACGCGGAACTGGGTCTGGACGAGGCCGCCGTCCACGCCCTGGCGCAGAACCCGGAGGCCCCCGCCCCCGAGGAGCTGGGGTGGATCGAGGCCACCGAGGAGCGCCATCGGAGCGCCGACATCCTCTACCAGGCGCCCCGCTACCGCTACGACGAGGTCAACGCGGTGCGGATGGCGATGCTCGTGCTGGAGACCGTCGAGGCTCTGCGGATCGACTCCCCGCGAGACCTGTCACTGACCGACGACGGCGACCGCATCCCCTTCCCCGGTGGTGGCGGAAGGCGGTCGGACTACCAGGTCAGCGACTACGGCCTGGGCCTGACCGGCAACCCCTGAGACTACTGGGGCCGTGAGCGGTGCCGTGCCCCGTCGCCGTGTCGGGCGGCGGGGGCGCGCTCCGCGTACCCCGCACCCACCCGGTAGCGTCCCGGCATGCCGCACATTCTGCACCTGACCGAACTCTCCCGTTGGCGGGCCGGCGGGGACGTGCACGCCGCGTCCCTGAGCACCCAGGGGTTCCTGCACGCCTCCCCCGACGAATCCACCATGCTCGCGGTGGCCCGGGCCTTCTACTCGGAACCCGAGGAGCCCCTGGTCGTGCTGGTGGTGGACACCGACCTCGTCGACGCGGAGGTCCGGTGGGAGGAGGCCGACCCCGCTCCCCCGCCCGGGGTCGGCCCCGACGTGCGGTTCCCGCACGTCCTCGGCCCGATCCCGCGCCGCGCGGTGGTGGGTGTGCGCGGCCTGGGACGTGACGACCGGGGCCGTTACACCGGCCTGGAAGACGTCCTCCACGACGACTGACCAGCCCGGAAGCCCGCGTCGACACGTCGACTACGCACTGTGGACAGAGGCCGATGACGCACTGTGGCGACACGTCGACACGATGACGGTCCGCACAGGCGAAGGAAGGGTCTGTCCACAGGCTGTGGACAGACCCTTCGCGACGTCGGCTCCCGCTCGGGAGACGCAGATCAGGCGTGACCGAGTCCGGTCTGGTCGGGCATCACGCTGCTGTGCTGCCCGACACTGCTGGGGATCGTGTGGCGGGCCCTGCCCTTGTCGATCCCGAGGAAGCGGTTGAGGTGACCCTTCCTGCCGACCACGAACCAGGCGATGGCCCCGAACAGCGGGAACCACAGGATGAAGATCACCCACAGGAGCTTGCCGCCTCCGGAGGTGTCGCCATCGAAGAGGGCGGAGATGACCGCGGCGATCACCAGCAACACGATCGCGAGGAACACGAGCCCGATGAGGACGCCGGTGATCCCGCCCAGCCAGGCGACCGCGCGGTCGTTGTTGTCCGCCAGTTGGATCAGTCGCTCCATGCGCTGTGACTCCGACAGGTTCGTGATCATGTCTCCCCCAAGCAAGACGTAGCTGAATCAATACACAGAGTAATAATACGGAGGGTCAGGGAAGTACATTCCTTCGGTTTCGGGCGTTTCCTCGTGTCGGCCGTGCCGGTTCCGATTCCATGGTCCCCCCGGGGAGGACACCGACGACTTTCCGATAGCGCCCCCCACCAGGCCTTTCCGCTGCTTTACTGGTGCCATGGGCGAGCTTCGGCGATCTGGCAGGTTCACTCCGTCCCCCCGTCCCCGGGTCGGCAGCACCACGGGCACGGGCGTCCCCGCCCACCGGACCGCGAGAACCCGCCTCCACCGTCGGCCACCCGTACCGAGGGTCCGGTGAGCGGTGGCCAGGCAACCCCGATACCTCTGGCTGGCCGAACAACTGCGCACCCCCATCCTCACGGGGGAGATGACCCCGGGAACCCGGTTGCCCTCCCGCACCCGCCTGGCCCGCACCTACCGGGTCAGTGAGCAGATCTCCCGCACCGCGCTGCGGCTGCTGGTCACCGAGGGCCTGGTGGAGTCGCGTCCCGGCTCCGGGTACTTCGTCCGCGCCGTACCCGAGGTGTTCCGACTACCCCGCACCGACGCCAGCTCCGGTTCCGGCCTGGGCAGACTCGTCCGGGACCGCGTCGGCACCGAGCAGGAGCGGTGTTGCGGTCGGCTCAGCACCCGTCTGTCCCTGCGGGAGGGCGACCCCGTCTACCGGACCACCTCGCTCGGGCTCAACGGCGACCGGCCGGTCACCCTGCACCGATCATGGGAACCGGCCGTCCTCACCGCCGGCACGCTCCGCACGCCCTTCGACGCCGCCGAGGCGGGCCCGCTGGACCGCCTGGGCGCCTCCGGCCACCCCGTCGACCGGGTCGTGGAGGAGGTCGGGGTGCGCACGCTGCGTGACTCCGAGGCGGCCCTGCTCGACAGTCCCACGGGGGTCCCCGTCCTCGTCGTGGAACGGACCCACTACAGCGGCGACCGCCCCGTGGAGACCTCGGACCTCATCGGCTCCGCGGAACAATGTCGACTTCTCTACAAATTGTCCCTGGCACGACCGCGTAACCGCAGACCCGCGCCCTGACCCGGACACGACCGAGGGCGGTGGCCCGCCTCTCCCGTGGGAGGGACGGGCCACCGCCCTCGGTTCATCCGTCCGACGCGCGGCCGGACCGGACGGTCCCGACCGCTCTAGGCCTGGGTGAACTCCTTGGCGACGACCTCGGCGATCTGCGCGGTGTTCAGCGCGGCGCCCTTGCGCAGGTTGTCCCCGCACAGGAAGAGGTCGAGCGACCGGGGGTCGTCGAGCGACTGGCGGATCCGACCGACCCAGGTCGGGTCGGTGCCCACCACGTCGTTCGGGGTCGGGAACTCGCCCTTGGCGGGGTCGTCCAGGACCTCGACGCCCTCGGCGCCGGCCAGCAGCTTGCGGGCGTCGTCGGCGGCGACCTCGCTCTCGAAGGTCGCGTGCACGACCAGCGAGTGCGTGGTGATCACCGGGACGCGGACGCAGGTCGCGGAGACCTTCAGGTCCGACAGGCCCAGGATCTTGCGGGACTCGTTACGGACCTTCAGCTCCTCGGAGGACCAGCCGTCGTCCTTGAGCGAACCCGCCCACGGAACGACGTTGTAGGCCAGCGGCGCCGGGAAGGGACCGAGCTCGTCGACGGCGGAGCGCATGTCGCCCTCCTTGTCCCCGAGGGTGCGGTCCGCGCCGGCCTTGGCCATCTGGTCGCGCAGCACGTCGATGCCCTCCTGACCGGCGCCGGAGGCGGCCTGGTAGGAGGAGACCACGAGCTCCTTGACGCCGTAGGTGCGGTGCAGGGCACCGATCGCCACGATCATCGACAGGGTCGTGCAGTTCGGGTTGGAGATGATGCCCCGCGGGCGGTTGCGGACCTGGTCCGCGTTGACCTCGGGCACCACCAGCGGGACGTCCGGGTCGAGCCGGAACGCGCCGGAGTTGTCGACGGCGACCGCGCCGCGGGCGGCGGCGATCGGCGCCCACTCCTTGGACACCTCGTCCGGAACGTCGAACATGGCGACGTCGACGCCCTCGAAGACCTCGGGGGCCAGCGCCTGGACGACGACGTCCTCGCCGCGCACGCTCAGGACCTTGCCGGCGCTGCGCGCGGAGGCGATCAGGCGGATCTCGCCCCACACGTTCGGACGACGGGTGAGGATGTCGAGCATGACGGTGCCCACGGCGCCGGTCGCGCCGACGATGGCCAGGGTGGGAAGACGGTTGCTCATCGGCCGGTACCTCCGTAGACGACAGCCTCGACCTGGTCGGCGTCGAGCTGGAATTCACTGTGCGCGGCCTGGACCGCGGCGTCGACCTGGTCCTCCTCGACGATGACCGAGATGCGGATCTCCGACGTGGAGATCATCTCGACGTTGGTGCCCGAGGTGGCGATCGCGTCGAAGAAGCGGGCGGTCACACCCGGGTACGAGCGCATACCGGCGCCGATCAGCGAGACCTTGCCGATCTTGTCGTCGTACCGCAGGGAGTCGTAGCCGACCTTCTCCTGGACCTTCTTCAGGGAGGAGACGGCCTGCTTGCCGAAGTCCTTGGGCACCGTGAAGGAGATGTCGGTGCGGGAGGTGGAGACGGCCGACACGTTCTGCACGATCATGTCGATGTTGATCTCGGCGTCCGCGAGCGCCTTGAAGATCGTCGCGGCCTCACCGACCTTGTCCGGGACTCCGACGACGGTGATCTTGGCTTCGCTCCGGTCGTGGGAGACCCCGGAGATGATCGGCTGTTCCATGCCTTCGCTTTCCTCGACTTCCGAAACGATCCACGTGCCGGGCTTCTGGCTGAACGACGAGCGGACGTGCAGGGGAATGTTGTACTGGCGCGCGTACTCGACGCAGCGCAGGTGAAGGATCTTGGTGCCGCTGGCGGCCATCTCCAGCATCTCCTCATAGGAGACCTGGGGGATGCGCCGCGCGTTCGGCACGACACGCGGGTCGGCGGTGAACACTCCGTCCACGTCGCTGTAGATCTCGCAGGCGTCGGCGTTGAGCGCGCCCGCGAGAGCGACGGCGGTGGTGTCGGAACCGCCACGACCCAGGGACGTGATGTCCTTCGTGTCCTGGGAGACGCCCTGGAAGCCGGCCACGATACAGATCGAGCCCTCGGAGATGGCCTCCTGGATGCGTCCGGGCGTCACGTCGATGATCTTGGCGTTGCCGTGCAACGACGTGGTGATGACCCCGGCCTGGGAGCCGGTGAAGGAGCGCGCCTCGTAACCGAGGTTCTCGATGGCCATGGCGACGAGGGCCATGGACATGCGCTCACCCGCGGTGACGAGCATGTCGAGCTCGCGCGCCGGGGGCATCGGAGAGACCTGTTCGGCCAGGTCCAGCAGTTCGTCGGTCGTGTCGCCCATCGCGGAGACGACGACCACGACGTCATGTCCCGCCTTTTTCTGAGCCACGATCCTTTGGGCTACTCGCTTGATGGCTTCCGCGTCGGCCACGGAAGACCCACCGTACTTCTGCACGATTAGGGCCACGATCGATGCTCCTGAGGAGTTGGGATCAAGACAATTCACAAGGGAGTGTAGCCAGGGACGCCGCGCCGCACCCGTTCCGACCTGCGGTAGAAGGGCGTGGCGTCTTGACACACCAGCGCTCGGGCCTACCCGTTCGATCGGAGGTTACTCATATTTCGTCCGAATTACGGCGAAGTGTGAGCTAGAACTCCAGGCTGCGGCGACCCTCGAAGGCACGGCCCAGGGTGACCTCGTCGGCGTACTCCAGGTCGCCGCCGACGGGCAGACCGCTGGCCAGGCGGGTGACTTTCAGGCCCATCGGTTTGACCAGCCGCGCCAGGTAGGTCGCGGTGGCCTCCCCCTCCAGATTGGGGTCGGTCGCCAGGATCAGCTCGGTCACCTGGCCGTCGGCCAGGCGCGTCATGAGCTCCTTGACGCGCAGGTCGTCCGGGCCGACGCCCTCGATGGGGCTGATGGCGCCCCCGAGCACGTGGTAGCGGCCGCGGAACTCCCGCGTGCGTTCGATGGCGACGACGTCCTTGGACTCCTCGACCACGCAGATGACGGCGACGTCGCGGCGGACGTCACGGCAGATACGGCACTCGGATTCCTCGGCGACGTTGCCGCAGATCGAGCAGAAGCGAACCCGCTCCTTGACCTCGACGAGCGCGTTGACCAGGCGCTTGACGTCCGCGTGCTCGGCGGACAGCAGGTGGAAGGCGATGCGTTGCGCGCTTTTCGGACCGACGCCGGGCAGTCGCCCGAGCTCGTCGATCAGATTCTGAACCGCGCCTTCGTACATGCCTACCCACTCGGTCGGAGCCGGGACCGATACTCCCGGCGGGGGCGTGCGCGCCCCTACTCTCCCCACCGTATCGGGGAACGGCGACCTCTTCGGCCGAAGACCCCGCACGGAACGGGTGTGTCGTGGTCGCACCGTCCCGGTGGGTCCACCGGGACGGTGCCCCGGGGACGACCTCGGTCGCCCCGGTACGTGCCCTAGAAGCCGGGCAGCCCGGGGATACCGCCGCCGGGCATGCCCTGGGTCAGCGGGCCCATCTTCTCCTGCTGCAGGCTCTCCACCTGCGCCTCGGCGTCACGGATGGCCGCCAGGACCAGGTCCGCGACGGTCTGGGCGGTCTCCTCCACGTCGGTGGGGTCGATCGCCTTGGGGTCGACGGTGATGTCCTCGACCTGACCGCGCCCGCTCAACTTGACCTTGACCAGGCCACCACCGGAGGTGCCCTCGACCTCGGCATCCTCCAGGTCCTGCTGCGCCTGCACAAGCTGCTGCTGCATCTGCTGGGCCTGCTGGAGCAGGGCCTGCATGTCCATTCCGCCAGGGTTCACGGCCATCTCCTCGCCGCACTCGTGGTGCTGGGTCTACCGGGTGTCACTTGTCTGTGAGGGTAGTCGGTACATCCGCCGCCGGTCCCTCCTCCACCGCGTGCGTCCCGGCCGCCGCCCGACCCGGCCCTACCCCTTCCCTGCCCGTTCCCCCGCCGACGACGCGTTCGGCCACGGGCGTCCTCGGCTGGGAGCGGACGGACGTTCGCGCTCGGCGCACGCGCGGTCCGCGCCCCACCCCCAGACCGGGGGTCGGAGCCGAGGTCGGGCCGGACCGCGGACCCTCGCGTCACCGGGAGGACTTGGTCGCACCATTGACCCGATTTCACCAGCCGAAAGACCGAAGAGTGACACGAGCGTCACCGTCGGTTGACATGATGGCCGACGGGGTTCATCGACCCCTTCGGTGTCCTCGCACACCACATCCGACCAGCGAAGACGACCAGGGGACAGAGGACGTGTTGACCGCCAGGGAGCGCAACTCGGCACTGATCGAGGCGATGATCGCGGAAGGCACGCTGAGGGACGCCGCACTCGTGGACGCGTTCCGCTCCGTGCCCCGGCACCTGTTCATCCCGGAGACGGGGGCGCTCACCGCGCGCGGCGGCACCCTGAACGCCGAGGGGAACCCGGACCGATGGCTGGCCACCGTCTACGCCGACCACGCCATCGTCACCCGCGTGGAGGGGCCCGAGGTGCCCCCGCCTCGCGACCACCACCAGGGCCCCGCCACCTCCTACAGCTCGGCGCCGACCGTGCTCGCGCGCGTTCTGGAGCTGGCCGAGCTCGCCGACGGACACCGGGCCCTGGAGGTGGGCACGGGAACGGGCTGGAACACGGCGCTGCTCGCCCACCGTCTGGGCGAGGGGTCGGTGGTCTCCCTGGAGATCGACGACCGTCTTCTCCGGGTGGCCCGCGCCGCGCTGCGCGAGGCCGGCCTGTCCCCCGCCACCCATCTGGCGGACGGCCACGCCGGGTACCCGGACGGAGCCCCCTACGACCGGATCATCAGTGTGTGCGGGGTGCGCCGGATACCGCGGGCCTGGCAGGAACAGCTCGGCGAGGGCGGACGCGTGGTGTGCCCGTGGGGACTGTTGGAGAGCGCGGGGGTGCTCATGCACCTCGAACGCGGACCGCGGGGCACGTTCGTGGGCCGTTTCCACGGAGGGGTGGGGTTCGTGGCACTGCGCACCCCGGGCTCGGCGCTGCCGCCGATGCGCGACGCCGGGCAGCAACCGGACGAGTACCGCCTCACCCAGGAGGATCCCGTCGCGCCCCTGGTGACGTTCGCGCCGGCGTTCGCTCTGTCGGTGATGGTGCCGGACTGGCGGATGCGGCGGCGCTGGATCGGTACCGGTTCGGGACTGTGGCTGTGCGACCGCCGCGGATCGTCGTGGGTGCGGATCTACCCCTACGGCACCTCGTGGATGATCGAGCAGGGCGGACCGCGGAGCATCTGGGACGAGTTCGAGGACGCCCTGGAACTCTGGTCGGCGCTGGGCGCGCCGCCACCGGAACGGTTCGGGCTGGTGGTGGAACCCGAGGGCGGTCAGCGGGTGTGGCTGGACGATCCGACCGGACGGTCCTGGCCGGTGGGTTCACCCATCTGAACCGCGGGAACACGCCGACGGCCCCCGAACACGGGGGCCGTCGCACGAGGACGCTCAGAGGAACGCCGTGGGCCGACGACGCCCCCAGGACGCGGGGGCCGTCGTCACGGGGTCAGGAACGTTCCTCGGAACCCTCGTTCCGCTGGGCCGCGTTCTTCTCGCGGAACCTGCGGAGCAGTTCCTTCTTGCGTTCGTGGGCGTCGCCTTCGGGCCCGCCCTTGGTACCGTTCTGGCCCCCGCGCAGCGTGGAGCGGGAGACCGTGGCGCGTTGTCCGCCCATACCGAGCAGATTGTCGCTGTTCTTGGCCAAGGGGTCCTCCGGTTCGCAGGGAACGAGATCCGACGTCTCGTTCACGAGGTGCGTCCCTGATCGTAGCCATACCAAGACGAGACGTCTCGTCCTTTTCAGGGGACTACCGTGGAAGTATGGCCGACAACACCGATGAACACCCCCGACGGGCACCGGACCCCCGCCGTCGCAGCCAACGCGCGCGCAACGCCATCCTCGACGCCGCGGCCGAACTCCTGGGCGAGGTCGGTTACGCCAAACTGACGGTGGAGGCCATCGCCTCCCGCGCCCGGGTGGGCAAGCAGACGATCTACCGCTGGTGGCCCTCCAAGGCCGCCGTGGTCTTCGACGTGTTCACCCGCGTCACCGGCGCCGAGGCCGGCGTTCCCCTCCCCGACACCGGCGACCTGGCCGCCGACCTCACCACGGTGCTGCGCGCTACCGCCGACGAGTTCGGCGACCCCACGATGGACCGCACCATCCGGGCCTTCACCGCCGAGATCCAGCACGACGAGGAGTTCGCCCGAGCGGTCCACGAACGTTTCACCAAGCCCAACCTCGACGCGTTCCGCGACCGTCTGCGCGCGGCCCGGGACGCCGGCCAGATCCGCTCCGACGTCGACCTGGACCTGGCCGTGGAGATGCTCAACGGCCCCGTCCAGCACCGGTGGCTGCTGCGCACCGGCCCCCTCGACCACGCCTACGCCGACGCTCTGGTCGAGGCGGTCCTGCGCGCGCTCCGGCCCTGAACCTCCCGGGCGCGGGGCCACGATCACAGTTCCTCGGGGGCCCCGTGTTCGATCTCGTCGATGAGCTTGCCGCCCAACTCGGTCTCGATGAGGGCGACCCCACCACCGGTCCCGGTCCCCCCCGCGCCACCGGGCGAGCCGGCACCGGAGGATCCACCGGGTGTCGGGGTGCCGCCGGCCGGGATGGCCGGGGTCGCCGGTCCGTCCGAGGCACCGGCCACGGTGGCCCCGCCACCGGCGGACTCGCCCGACGGTCGCGGGCCGGCGCCGTTCTCGGGACGCGCGCCCCAGCCGTCCCGACCCCCTCCGCCCGGAGAGGGCGCGACGGGGCCGTGGTCCTCCGGCGGCGGCGCGGCCGCGGCGTCCTCGTAGGGGTCCGGCGGCGGTTCCGGACGATCGCTGAGCAGCCGTTCCGGCGGCGGGCCGGCCGGCCGTGCCGACGGCTCCGGAGCCGGTTCGGAC
>NZ_QOCZ01000151.1 GCF_018207095.1 Nocardiopsis sp. MG754419
CGGACCCCCTGCCCCGGTGACCGATGCCCCCGACCACGACGCCACCGGAGGTGATCCGCCGTGACACGGCACCGCACCGTCCCCTGCTCCGTCTCCCCACGCCTCCCGACACCGGACCCCGCCCCGGAGCCGATCGGGACCGCGCACGCCCACGGGCCACGGCCGCACGCCGCCGGCGCCCGCACGCCCGAGCCCCCATACGGGCCCCGGCTCACTCCACCCGCCGAGGCGCCGGTCCGCGGCTCCGCGCGGCCGGACACGGGTGTCCGGGCTCGGGAGGGTGATGCCGGATGACCGAGTTCGAGGTGCGCCTGTCACTTCTGGCCGTGTCCGTGGTCCTCTTGGCCGCATCCCTCGTCTGCCTCGTGCTGAGCTTCCGTTGGCGCCGTCGGCGCGGACTGCCCACGATGCTGTGGCGGCATCCGGAACTCGCGGAGTTCGGCGGCCCGCTCTCTCCGGTGCGGAGAAGTGCCGCGCGGGTCGTCCGCCGTTCGCAGGCGAGTGGTGACCCTCAGGTCGCCCATGTGGTGCGGTCGATCCTGCTACGACGCATCGCCTACTTGAAGGACCCGTGGCATATCCCCGCGCTGGCGCTTTTGAACGCGTCCGTGGTCCTCAACATCGCCCAGAACCTCGTGTACCTCGTCGAGGACGCTCGTCTCCTCGCCACGTCGTTGGGCCTCTTCGGGGTCCTGCTCGCGGTGTCCGTGCCGGCCGTGCCCCTGCTCGGCCGCCGTGCACGACGACGGGCGGAGCGGACCCTCGCCCTGAACGGCGGTGCGGACGGGCCCCGCACGAGCCGCCGTGACCCCACTCCCCAGCGGAAGGAGCGGACCTGATGACGGACTGGACCTTCTTCGCCTGGGCCGTCGGCCTGGGCTTCCTGGTCGCCGCCGCGATCACGTGCGTGGTGCGGAGCCGACGTTGGCGCAGGCGTCACGGTGTACCCGAGAACCCCCGTCAGGACGCCCCGGGACGGGAGGAGCGCCGTCGGGTCAGGCCCTATCTGCGGACGGGCCGGGTCGCATCCGACGCCGATCTCGCCCGTGTCACCGTGGCCGCCGCACACGAGGACCTGCGTCTGTGGGAGGACCCCTGGAGCACGGCGGCCCAGTTCCTCATCGGAACGATGCTCACCCTCAATTTCCTGCGGATGTCCCTGGTCGGCGACCACGCGTCTCCCGGCCTCCTGGTGTTCCAGCCCTTCCTCCTGGGGGTGCTCGTGTACCTCCCCCTGAGGCGCCGTCAGATCCTGCGCCGGGCACGACGGGCGATCGCGGCCAACGAGGAACGCGCCGCCCACGCAGCGCACGCGCACCGTGAGAACCGCCCCTCGCCGACGTGGACCGGCCCTCTGTACTGAGTGATCCCGCCCCCGCACGTCATCGGAGGTACGACCTCGTGACGATCATGGACATCGTCTCCGCCCTCTACGTCCCGGTGGCCGTGGCCGCCGCCGTGGCCTGCGGTGTCACCGCCCGCCGGTGGCGCTCCCGGCATCCGGACACACGGGGCCTGGCCTTGGCCGCGCGGGCGGAGCTTCCCGGCTTCGGCGGCCCGTTCTCCTCGGTGCGGTGGGAGGCGCAACGTGCGGTCGGCCGAGGCCGCGCCGTGGACGATCCGCGCACCGCCTACGTGGTCCGGCTGACCGCCGCGGAACGGCTGCACGGACTCACCTTCCACTGGTCCTCGGGTCTGGTGTTCCTGGGCCTGGCGTTCATCCTGCCGGTCGCGATCGGCGACCTCCTCCACGCCGACGAGGCCGGCAGGGCGTACGTGCGGATGTTCGTCCTTCTCCTCCTCTTGGCGTTGCTGACGATCGGGCCGTTCCACATCAGGAGGACCCTGCGCAACGCCCGGCGCGCGCTGGAGGTGAACGCCGATCGTGCCCTCGCCTTCGCGGCGGTCGTGAAGCAGGAGGAGGCACGGGCGCGGGCCGCGTACGAGGAGGCCGAGCGGGCGGCCACGGTCGCCGAGGCCGCGCAGCGGACCGCACACACCCCGGGCACCGGCGCGCACGAGAAAGGATGACGACCCATGTGGACCCAGGTGGCACAGATCATCATCATCGTCCTGGCGCTTCTGTGCGTCGTGGCGGTGGTGGTGATCGCGTGGAAGTCCCGACAGTGGCGACGCGCACACGGCGATCCGGGGGACGTCCCGATCATCGACCCCGAGTTGACCCGCTTCGGCACGCCGTTCTCACCGATCCGGGAGGAGGCGGACCGACTGATGCGTGAGGGGCGGGCCGCGGACGATCCCGCCACGGCGTACGTGACCCATCGGCTCGCCACGCGTGCGGCGGCCGAGCCGAACCCCTGGGAGGGCCGCGGCTTCCTCGGCGTGGCGCTGATCTGGGTGCTCTACTGGGCGTTCTCCGCGGTTTCCTGGGACAGGGACACGTCGCTCCCCTTCGGTTTCCTCTTCCTGCCGCTCTTCCTCGTGACGGTGACGGCCCTCGCCGGTGTGGCGGCCGCCCGGCGGGATCGTCGGCTACGTGAGCGGGTGGAGCGGGCCGTGGAGCTCAACCGGGACCTGGCCGCCGCCTACGCCTCCGAACGCGACCGCGGCGAGACGGGCACCACGTCATCGCCCGCGCCCGCGGAGCGGGGTGAGGGGGCGTGAACGCGGCCGTGCCGGAATCGGTGACCAGCGCTCTGATCGTGATCGGTGCGGCGACGTCGCTGGTGTCCATGGTGATGACCGCGGTGTGGAACCGCCGCAACGGCGACCCGCCCCTTCCGTGGTCCCGGTTCCCCGGCAGCGTGCCCCCGGTCGATCAACGGCGCTTCGCACGGGCGGCGCGCGAGGGCCTGCGCACCCGCGGCCCCGCGGAGGCCCGTGCGGTCCTCCGGGCCGCCGATCGCCACCGCCGCGCCTGGGAGAACCCATGGGCCACCGCGACGTTCGTGGGGGTGATCGTCCTCCATGCCGGCAACCTCCTCGGCCTCGGAGCCCGTGAGGACGGGGCGAGGGGATCGGTGATGTTCACGGTAACCGCCCTCGTCTTCTTGGCCGTGGCGGCGGGCCTGCCCCTCCGTCGGCGGTACGTCCTGCGTCGCTGCGCGCGGGTGATCGAGCGGAACCGGGGCCCGGCCGGCGCACCGGTTCCAACGCCGGATCGCGCGGAGCCGACCGACCACGACGAAGGCGCCGGCGACCGACGGAGATGATCCGTCGCTCGCCGGCGCCTCGCGCGTTCGGGCGTCCGTCAGGCGTGGACCTGGACGTCCACGACCTTGCCGACCTCGGCCCGCACCGGGTACTCGCCCGTGAAGCCCTGGGAGGCCAGCACCCGTACCTTCCAGGTGCCGTCGGCGGCGAAGAACCGGAAGGTGCCCTCGTCTCCGGTGGCCACCTCGCCGACGAAGTCGTCGGACTCGTTCAGCAGTCGGGCGTAGGCACCGCGCAGCGGCTGCCCGTCACGGGTCACCGTGCCCTGGATGACCGCCTGGCCGCCCGCGTCGACGTCGGCCAGCGCGACACCGCCCTCGGGGGCTCCGCAGCTGTCGCTCACTTGGCCTCCGCCTCTCCGAGCTCGACCGGAACGCCCACGAGCGAGCCGTACTCGGTCCAGGAACCGTCGTAGTTCTTCACGTTCTCGAGACCGACGATCTCGTGCAGCGCGAACCAGGTGTGCGAGGAACGCTCGCCGATGCGGCAGTAGGCGATGATGTCCTTGTCCAGGTCCACACCGGCCTCGGTGTAGAGCTCGCGCAGCTCGTCGGCGGACTTGAAGGTGCCGTCCTCGTTGGCCGTCTTGGCCCACGGGATGTTGCGCGCGGTCGGGATGTGACCCGGACGCTGCGAGGTCTCCTGCGGCAGGTGCGCGGGGGCCAGCAGCTTGCCGGTGAACTCGTCGGGCGAGCGCACGTCGACCAGGTCCTTGGTGCCGATGGCCTCGACGACCTCGTCACGGAAGGCGCGGATCGAGGCGTCCTGCTCCTGGGCCGTGTACGCGGTCGCGGCCCGCTCCGGCACGTCCTCGACGAGCTCGCGGGAGTCCAGCTCCCACTTCTTGCGGCCACCGTCGAGCAGGCGCACGTTGTCGTGGCCGTAGAGCTTGAAGTACCAGTAGGCGTAGGCGGCGAACCAGTTGTTGTTGCCGCCGTACAGGATGACCTGGTCGTCGTTGCCGATGCCCTTGGCGGACAGCAGCTTCTCGAAGCCGGTCTTGTCCACGAAGTCACGGCGGACCGGGTCCTGGAGGTCCGTCTTCCAGTCGATCTTGACGGCGCCGCGGATGTGGCCCTTGTCGTAGGCGGACGTGTCCTCGTCGACCTCGACGAGAACGACGTTGGCGTCGTCCAGGTGAGCCTCCACCCAGTCGGCGTCCACGAGGACGTCGGAGCGGCTCATGGGGAACCTCCTGTGTTTCTTGTGCGGTGTCGCGTGAGCGTCGGTGCGTCGCACTTCCGGTTACTGAGGCCGGAAGCAGGGGTCTCGCGGTGGTCCGTCCTCGCCGTGGGGTGTTCGGGGTACCCCACCGGACCCGACCGTGGGGTCGGGGCGGAGACGGGACGGGGACTACGCATGGTGCGGGCGGACGTGGTCGCGGCCCACGACTCCGGGCGCACGGAACAAGGAGGCTTCATGGGGAGGTGGGACGCATGGGCGCCGACCGTCGAACATGACCCGCATGGAACGCCATCCCTGAGTGCGTGGAGATCAGAAGGACCGATCGCACGGAGTGGGCGGGTCGAAGGACCGTCCGCCCTAGGGACACGGACAGAGCGCGGCGGCGACGCGGCAGAAATCAACCGCCCGTCGCTTCGTCAGATACGCGCTCGTCAAGGAAGTCACGTCGTAGACGCTACAGGCACGACCGCCGTCTTGTCACTGGTGGCCTGGATCACAGGAAACACCGTCGGCCCCGCTCCACCGGCACATGTGGCCCTTCGAGGCGTTCCGGGATGTGGGAACGGCGTCTCAGAACGGGCGCGACCGCGCGGGCCGGACGTGGGGTACCCGTCAAGGTCGGGGTCGGGGTCAGGAGACGGCGCGGCCGAGGGCGGCGATCACGTCGGCCTTGCGCGGCTGCCCCTGGGCGCGGCGCACGATCCGGCCGGCGGCGTCCAGGACGAACACCGTGGGCGTCCCCCGCACCTCCAGCCGACGCACCAGCTCCAGGTGCGACTCCGCGTCGACCTCGACGTGGCTCACGCCCTCCACCATGGCGGCCACGTCCTCCAGAACGCGGCGCGTGGCCCGGCAAGGCTGGCAGAAGGCGCTGGAGACCTGCACGAGGGTGGCCCTCGTGCCCAGCTCGGCGCCGATCTGTTCGGCGCCGAGCGACTCCACGGCGGGGGCCATCAGGCCGCCTCGGTGCCCATCAGCGGAACGTCCGTACCGGTACCGGTGATCCGCAGACCGTTGGAGGTGGCCTCCATGTCGGTGACGGTCAGGCCCAGCGGCAGCTCGGGGACCTGGGCGCTGAAGGTGAGCATGCCGGACACCTGGTCGCTGACGTCGATCGGCAGGTCGCCGATCTGGATGTCCACGGGGGTGACGGAGAGGACGTCGCCGTCGACGGTGAACTCGCCGCCGCTGGAGACCGAGGTGCTCACGCCGCGCTCGGGCAGGGCCAGCTCACCGCTGATGCGGGGCTCACCGTCCTCGGTGCTGATGGTCATGCCCTCGGGCAGGTACGGGTTGAAGTAGGAGTAGGGCACCACGAAGGAGCCGTCGACCTCACCGGCGACCACGGTGGGCTGACTCATGAGGTCGCTCAGCGGCGCCTCGACGTCCGAGGCGGTGGCCTCGATCTGGTCGACCGTCACCCCGCTCATCGTCGCGCTGTCGGCGTTGATGTTGACCTCGGTGTAGGTCCCGCTCAGCACCTGCGGCAGGAACGCCCAACCCTCGATCGAGACGTCCGGCTCCTCGGACATCTCCATCTGCTGCGTCAGACGCTCGGCGAGGGTGTTCTGCGCGAAGGACCGCGCCCCGATGTCGGCCACCACCACAAGCGCCGCGAGGAGGATCAGGAAGACGACAAGAAACTTACGCATCGGAAATCCCAGCACACTTTCTTTCGCTCCGGCGCGCCTCTCGGCTGGGTCGTCCCGCCGGTCGTGGTCACACGCCATCGGCACCCGATGGGCGCCGGTCATGAAAAACCTGTAGGGAAGAGTACTTCACCCCGCATACGACGCAGGGGGCTGCCTCCCGGTTGCGGTCACGGGGGCCGGGGTCGTCACGGACGGGTCCGGGTGACCCGGGCACGACGCACCGCGGGGGGCGCCCCTCGTCGAGGAACGGCGGGGGCGCCGACGACCGAACCGCTGCTCCGGCGGGGTTCGCTCGCGTCGGTCAGCGGGGCATCAGCATGGCGGCGAGGCCGTCGTTGGCCGAGGCGTCGGAGAGCGAGAGCTCGATCACGTTGGTGGCGACCACGTGCGCCGACAGACGGCGGCCGAACTCCAGCATGTGCGACTGCTGCTCGTGCTCCTCCTGCGCCAACTCGTCACGGTAGATCGCGTAGACGATGCGCTGCAGTGGGGCACTGGGCACGGTGTGCGAGGCGAACAGCAGGGTGTCGGGTTCACGCGCGGACACCTCGGCGACGACGGCGTTGGCGAGTCGGTCGAAACCGGGGGCCTGCCCGTCGGCGAGCGTGTAGATCGTGATGACGCCGCGCAGCTTGCCGGACGCCCTACCGGGCGAGGCGGCGGGCGCGCCGTCGTAGAGGTCGTCGTAGGGGTCGGCATTGCGGCGCTTACGGCGCACGGGCTCCTCCTGCGGTTCGTCGAGTTCGTCGTCCACGTCGTCGTACTCGTCGTCGTAGTAGTCGTCGTCATCGTCGTAGAGGTCGCGGCGGGGCTTGGCCGCCAGCGCCGCGGCGCCCCAGAGGGAGGAGACGGCGCCGAGCATGAGGACCGGGCCCATGGCGTCGAGACCCACCCGGCCCACGAGCACGGACAGGAGCACGGACAGGGCGAGCAGCCCGAGGACGGACAGTTCGGTCGTCCCGGGGCCGCGAAGGCCGCGCCGCGCGACGGCGACCAGCGCGGTGACGAGGAGGACGGCGGCGAAGACCTGCGCGCCGTTCACGAGCGCGCGCGGGATCAGGTCGTAATGTTCGGCCAGCGGGGGGAAGGACGAGCCGAAACGACCGCTGATGCGGTCGACGGCCAGCACCACCGTGGGCACGATGATGAAGACGCTGAGGAACAGGCGTGAGGTGAAGCGGGCGTTCGGCGCGCGGACGGCGTACTCGAAGGCCCCCCACGCCATGAAGACGGGCCCCATGAGGCTGACACCCAGGTGCAGGAGCCGGAAGGTGAGCTCGCCGAAGTCGAACAGCACCCCGATCACCGCGGCGCTCAGTCCGACCGTGACACCCAGCGCGGCGATCAACCATGCGATCGCGGCGATACCGGGACGGCGTTGGGCGTACGCGGTCAGCGCGGCGGTGGCACTCCAGCCCACCAACGCGCTTATGAATGTCAGTCCTACCGTGACCATCTCGACAATGATGCTGCACGCCGACGGGTGGATGTGCACAACGTGCACTTTTGGAGGGATGGTCTGGGGGAAGATCCCGCAGAGTGAGGGCGGGAACCACGCCCTACACTGTGATCTTCATCACCGGGATTCACGGGGAGGTTCAGGGACCCCACCGGGACACCGGGTGGCCCTAGGCTCACAGTACGCGGGGGCCGCTTCCCGGCCGCCGGAAGGGCCACCTCCCCCACCCGAGCCAGGAGAGAACCGTGTCACTGGACGTATCGTCCCCGGAACCGGTCGGCCCCGGAGCCGCCTTCTTCGACGTGGACAACACCCTGATGCGGGGCGCGTCGATCTACCACTTCGCCCGTGGCCTCGCCTCCCGCGACCTGTTCACCACCCGCGACCTGATGCGGTTCGCGTGGGGACAGACGGTGTTCCGGGTGACCGGCAGCGAGCAGCCCGAGCACATCAACGCCGCCCGTGAGGCGGCGCTGGCCTTCGTCGCCGGACACGACGTCCAGGACCTGGTCACCCTGTGCGAGGAGATCTACGACGACACCATGGCCGACCGCATCTGGGAGGGCGCCCGCCGGCTCGTGCAGGCCCACCTGGACGTGGGACGGCCGGTCTGGCTGGTCACGGCGACACCCGTGGAGCTGGCCGAGATCATCCGCCGCAGGCTGGGCCTGACGGGCGCGCTGGGCACCGAGGCCGAGAGCATCGACGGGGTCTACACCGGACGGCTCAACGGCGACCTGCTGCACGGACCGGCGAAGGCGGTTGCGGTGCGGGAGCTGGCGCGCAAGGAGGGCTGGGACCTGGCGGCGTGCTCGGCCTACAGCGACTCCTCGAACGACCTGCCGCTGTTGTCGTTGGTGGGCGAGCCGCACGCGGTCAACCCCGACGGGGACCTGCGCCGCTACGCCCGGACCCACCAGTGGCCGGTCCACGACTTCCGCCGACACCGCGCGGCGCTCAGGGTGGCCGTTCCCGCCGCCGTGGCGGGTGCGGTGGCCGGCGCCATGGCGGTGCGCGCGGTGCGGCACCGCAGATCCCTTTCTCCGCGCTGACCACCCTCACAGCGCACTGAACGGCACTGAGAGCGTCGTGGCCGCCCTATCCGGCCCTGACGGCGCCTGAGGGTGCCCGAGGGCGCGCATCGGCGCTCAGGCGCGGTGGTGGAACGCGGCGGTGGGAGATCGTGCGCACACGTCCGGGCGGCACACGACCCACGGCGCGCCGGCCCGAGGAGACCCGGTCGGACCGTTCGGTCGCACCGGCGCCTCGGCGGAGCCCGGGGCGGACGTCGGCCACGGCGGCGCGCACACGGGGCTTCACACGGGGGTCACGGCGCGGGCGGTCGCTCCGCCGCGATGTACCAGGGCGCACCCGCCCGCATCATCACCGCGCGGGCCGCGCGGCGGCACCACGGGCGCGGACCCGCGGACGAACGGAACGCGCGGCCGGAGCACGAGCCGCGATGACGCGGCGACGGGGACACACGTCCGCCCCGGAGGGGTTCGGGGCGTGGGGGTCAGCGCCCGAGGGTGGCGCGGGCCAGGGCGATGACGTGCACGGGGCGCAGGCCGGCACCACGGCCACGACCGCCGCCGGGACGGCCACGGCCAACGCCGCCGCGGCTGTGCGCGTACGACTCGAAGGCCTCGATGGAGCTGTAGGAGGGCGCCCAGTCCAGGGCGGTGCGCAGCGCGACCGGGTCCAAGCGGGCCGCGTGCAGGCCGGTGTTGACCGCACGCGCGGCGCTGGCGCTCGCGTAACCGATCCGGCCGTGCTTGGCCACCCCGCGCAGCACCTTGAGGCCGCGGGCGGGGACGGGGACGCGCTGACCGCCGATCCGGCGCAGGCAGTGGGAGAGCGGGACGGTGTCCTCGCCCGAGACGTCGAAGAATCCGGTCCGGTCGCTGAGCGACATGCGCACGAGCGCCTCGACCCCGTCGTCCTCGTGCAGGAACTGCACGCGCGGGTCGCGGCCCATCACGGTGGGCACGACCCGGTAGTCCATGTAGCGGGTGAGGGGGGTGTCGACGGAGGGACCGATGAGGTTCGCGAACCTCATCAGGGCCACGGACAGGTCCGGGCGGCGGCGCTGAAGGGCGCGGGTGTGCTGTTCGACCTCGGCCGCGTCGTCGGCCTCCAGCGTCGCGCTGGAGCGCACCACGAGGCGGTGGACGTTCTCCGAACGCTGGGCGGCGCCCAGGACCCGCATGGTGCCGAGGAGGTCGTCCTCCCGGTTGGTCCCCTTGGCCGTGTCCAGGCCCAGGTGCAGCACCAGGTCGGCACCGGAGTCGGCGACGACCCGGTCCAGGCTCCCGTCGTGGAGGTCGACGTGGGCGTACTCGATCCCCGGCAGATCGCCCGGCGGAGGTGAGGAGTCGGCACCGATCACCCGGCGTACACCGGGCTTCTCACTGAGGGCCTGGGCGACCCTGGCGGCGAGGGGGCTGGAGACCCCGGTGACGAGTACGACACGAGCCATGGCGATACGTTCCTTGAAAGGAGACGATGAGCGGGAGGCTCGCGGACCGTTCACCCTCCAGGGGTGAAGCGGCGACCGCGACCCGTGAAACACAACAGTGATTCACCCAGAAAATTCCATTGTCGTGGTCAAGGCCACGCAAGGAGGGAAGTGTCTCCGCGCTCGGGACGTGCCCTGCAGGACGCGTCCACGCCCGCGGAGAGACGTTTCGCCGCTAACGGTCCTACTTCTTGTTGCGACGCGCCACACGCGTGCGCTTGAGCAGCTTGCGGTGCTTCTTCTTCGCCATCCGCTTGCGGCGCTTCTTGATGACGGAACCCATGGGATCACCTTCTCGCTGACGAGTGCGTACGGACATGCCGGACCACTGGTGACGAACACCTGGCGGCTCGGATGCGGTTACCGGGCTCGCGGTGGCTCGCACGCGCGGGCGTGCGCGGCCGGTGCGACCGGGGCGGACCCCCGGGGAGGACGGCGCTGAGCACGCACATCTACCGCACCCGTGGCCCCAGCTTAACCGGTAGGGCGTGTTCCACTGACACGAGGCACCGCACTCCGACCCCGGGGCGACCCGTGCGGGCCCCCGCGGGGACGGTCACACCCGGGGACGGCGGGTCACGCTCCGGGAACGGACGAGGCGCCACCGTAGAGTTCCGCGGCCGGTTCCGCGTAACTCACGCTGGCCAGACGCTGGTCGGCGAAGGTCAGCGACGTGACACTGGCGAGATTGCATTCGCGCAGGTCAGGACGGTGCCACAGGCGCTTGCCCTCGGCGGCTCGGCGGGCCATCCAGATCGGAAGCTGGTGGCTGACGCACACCGCCTCCCGACCCCAGGCGGCCCGTCGGGCCACCTTGATCACGTCGACCACCCGGTCGACGATCTGCTGGTACGGCTCGCCCCAGGACGGCCGGAACGGGTTGTAGAGACGCTTGAGCACATGGGGGTCGCGGGCCGAGGCCGAGGAGAGCGACATCCCCTCGAACTTGTTGGCCGCCTCGATGAGCCGGTCGTCCAGGGTCACCGGCAGGTCGAACGCCTTCTGCAGCGGAACCGCGGTCTCCTGGGTGCGGTCCAGCGGCGAGGAGAACAGGGCACCGATGTCGTGGCCCTCGAACCAGTCGGCGGCCAGTTCCGCCATACGCAGGCCCCGGTCGCTCAGGTGGTAGTCGGGCAGCCGCCCGTAGAGGACCTTGTCGGGGTTGTACACCTCGCCGTGGCGGAGCAGGTGGACGACGGTGGTGGTGGTCATCGTGGAAGTCTTTCTGTCCGGGGGCCGGGCATGGGTCGGTGGTGGTGTCCTCTCGGGACGTGCGCTCGGTCTCGGCCCGCCCCCGGGCCGAGCACGGGCCGAGACCTCGGACGCCTCCGATGTGATGGCTCGTTCCTGGCCATTCCACCTTCCGCGCCTTCGGAACCCTGCCGACGCCCGGGGACAGGACCCCGTGGTCGGCCGAGGAGCGCCTCGGTCGTGTTGTTCAGGGTCCGTGTCGCGCTTCGGCCCGTGTCCGGGCGGCCGACCGCGAGGCGGCCACCTTCGGTGGCAGAAGCACGGAACACCCCCTGTGGTTCGTCGAACGGTGCCTAGGCCCGGGACCGTTCCTGCGCCCGTGCCGCGGCCTCGGCGGCCTTCGGCAGGGCGGCGATCACCTGGTCGACGGCGGCCTCGTCGTGGGCCGCGGAGAAGAACCAGGCCTCGAACGCGGCGGGCGGCAGGTAGACGCCCTGTTCGAGCATGGCGTGGAAGAACGCGGCGAACACCTGGGTGTCGGTGGTGCGGGCGCTGTCGAAGTCGACCACGTCCCGGCCGGTGAAGAACACCGTGAACAGGTTGCCGCCGCCCTGGACCCGGTGGGTGACACCCTCCGCGGCGAGGGCCTTGGAGACCTCCGCCTCGACGCGGGCAGAGACCCGGTCGATGTGCTCGTAGACCATCGGGGTGGCTCCGCGCAGGGTGGCCAAACCGGCCGCCGTGGCGAGCGGGTTCCCGGAGAGCGTGCCCGCCTGGTAGACGGGGCCGTTCGGGGCGAGCCGGTCCATGATCTCGGCGCGGCCGCCGAACGCCGCCGCGGGCAGGCCGCCGCCCATGACCTTGCCGAAGGTCACCAGGTCGGCCGCGACCTCCTCCAGTCCGAACCAACCGGAGGCGCTGACGCGGAAACCGGTGAGCACCTCGTCGAGGATCAGCAGCGCGCCGTCCGCGTGGGCGAGCTCCTTGAGGCGGGCGTTGAAGCCGGCCCGCGGCGGGACCACACCCATGTTGGCCGGGCAGGCCTCGGCGATCACGCAGGCGATCTCGCCCGGGTGCTCGGCGAAGGCGCGCTCCACGGCCTCGATGTCGTTGTAGGGCAGCACGATGGTGTCCGCCGCGCTCGCACCGGTGACGCCCGGGGAGTCGGGCAGCGCGAAGGTGGCGAGACCGGAGCCGGCCGCGGCCAGCAGCGCGTCGACGTGGCCGTGGTAGTTACCCGCGAACTTGATGATCTTGCCGCGCCCGGTGAAGCCACGGGCGAGGCGGATGGCGGACATGGTGGCCTCGGTCCCGGAGTTGACCAGGCGGACCTTCTCGGCGGCGGTGCGCTCGACGATGAGTTCGGCGAGCTCGACCTCACCGGGCGTCGGGGCGCCATAGGAGGTGCCGGCGGCGACCTGGCCGTGGAGGGCCTCCACCACGGAGGGGGCGGCGTGGCCGAGGATGAGCGGCCCCCAGGAACAGACGAGGTCGACGTAACGGCGACCGTCGGAGTCCGTGAGGTAGGGGCCCTCGCCCTTGACGAAGAAGGGCGGGGTGCCGCCGACCGCGCCGAAGGCGCGGACGGGCGAGTTCACGCCGCCGGGGACGACGGCGGCCGCCCGCTGGAAGAGCTCTGCGGAAGTCTGTTGAGTACCCACCTCACCAGTGTGTCAGTTGTCCTCCACGCGGTGACCGTGACCCGCCTCGCACCAGGATCCGCAGGTCCGTTCCCTGACGAAGGGGCCTCATGGCCGCGTGGTCGTCCACACGGGCCGGCCCGGCCGCGTGTCGGGGGTCGAGGTCGGGAGGGAGGGGTCCGGAGCGCACAGCGCCGCCCAGAAGGTCGCGCCCCCACCCGGAACGGACCCCGGAGGCGGGGTGTGGACGCACGTGTGCCCTGCCCCGTCCCCTCGGGGCAGGGCACACG
>NZ_QOCZ01000152.1 GCF_018207095.1 Nocardiopsis sp. MG754419
CCGGGGGCGCGCCCCCGGGACGTCCTCAGTCGGTGTGGTCGTCGTCCTTCTCGAAGGCTGCGGTCCGTCGCTGGGCGGCGGCGATGCGGTCCGTGTCGAGCTTCTCGCTCCGGTCGAATCGGTAGACGCCGTTGCGCTCCTGGAACACGTCGGTCAGCTGCGTGTAGCAGTAACCGAACATGTCCGGGTCCTCCAGCAGCACGCCGGTCAGGCCCTCGAAGCGGGTGTGGAACTCCTCGAAGGTCCGCGGGTCGCTGCCGTAGCCCCAGGAACCGGTGCCGCTGTCGGCCTCCGGGTCCCAGCGGATCCCGCCGAACTCGCTGCAGAAGTAGGGCTGCCCGCGGTAGGGCACGGACCAGTCGCGCCCGTCCTCGCCCCGGTTGACGTACGGGGCGTCCTCGGCCAGACCGCGCATCTGCTCGCGGAACGCCTCGGGGTCCTGTTCGTAGCTGTGGGAGTCGTAGACGTCGGTCTCGGGGACCCGGTGGGAGTACCCGGAGGCGTCGACCACCGGACGGGAGGGGTCGAGCGCCTTGGTGGCGAGGAACATCGCCCGGGTGACGTCGTCCAGGGCGGTGAAGCGGTCGTGCAGCCGCTGGAAGGTCTCGTTGAGCGGGCACCAACCCACGATGCTCGGGTGGGAGAGGTCGCGTTCCACGGCCTCCAGCCACTGGGTGACGAAGGAGGCGTCCGGCCTCTGGTTGTCCAGGGCGGCGGGCCCCTCCGTCGCGCAGCCCCAGTCGCCGAACTCGCCCCACACCAGGTAGCCGAGCCGGTCGGCGTGGTAAAGGAACCGCTCCTCGAAGACCTTCTGGTGCAGGCGCGCGCCGTTGAACCCGGCCCGCAGACCCAGTTCGATGTCGCGCACCAGGTCGGCGTCGTCGGGCGCGGTCATCAACCCGTCCGGGTAGTAGCCCTGGTCCAGCACCAGGCGCTGGAAGACCCGGCGGCCGTTGATGAGGATCGCCTTGCCCTCGATGGAGACCGACCGCAGACCGGCGTAGGAGCCGGCCCGGTCCACGACCTCGCCGTCGGCGTCGATCAGCTCCAGGTCCAGGGTGTAGAGGTGGGGGTCCTCGGTCGACCAGACGCGACGTCGGTCCTCCGGCACCGCCAGCGTCAGTCGGGGAGCGATGTCGAGGTCCGCGCGGACCTCGGCCGAGACGACCTCCCCGTCACCGTCGCCGAGCACGGCGCGCACGCGCAGCCCGCGACCGGTCCGCGACAGCGGCAGCTCCAAGTGGAACGCGCCGTTCGCCAGGTCCGGCGTGATCCGGGGGCGTCGCAGGTGGAGGTCGGGGACCGGTTCCATCCACACGGTCTGCCAGATCCCGGTGGTGCGGGTGTAGTGGCAGCCGGTGTTCCCGTACCAGGTGGCCTGCTTCCCGCGGGCCTGCGGGCCGTGCCTGGTGTCGCGGGCGCGCACGACCACCACGGCCTCCTCACCGGGGCCGGCGACGCCGTGGAGGTCGGCGGTGAAGGGGGTGAAGCCGCCGCGGTGACGGGCCACCTCCACGCCGTTCACCCACACGGTGGTGTCGTGGTCCACGGCCTGGAAGTGGAGCAGAACGCGGCGGCCCGTCCAGGTGTCGGGAATGCGCACGGTGCGGCGGTACCAGACCGCCTCCATGAAGTCGGTGTCGCCCACGCCGGACAGTTCCGACTCGGGGCAGAAGGGGACGGTGATGCCACCGGAGAGCTCGGCGTCCCGGAGGCCGCGTTCGAGCCCGCTGTCGCCACGGTCGATCTCGAAGCCCCAGGTGCCGTTGAGGCACAGCCAGTCGGGCCGGGTGAACTGCGGGCGCGGGTACTCGGGGCGGGGCGGGGCGGTGGGCCCGTCCTCGTGCGGCGGCTGCGTCTGCGTCGGCACGGGGGTCTTCTCCTTCTCACGGCGATGGTTGTGACCGTGGTCACGTGGTTATGTCAGCACACTTTTACATCGATGTAAATACCTCGAAACGAAGCGCGCGCGATGCCGGGGCCCGGGCGGGGGCGCTCGGATCGAGGCGGAGGTCCGCGGGCTAGGATGGCGCCGATCGGAGGTGGTCGTGGGCGACAGGCCACGCATCAGGGACGTGGCGCGTCGCGCCGGGGTCTCGGAGAAAACGGTTTCCAACGTTATTAACGACCATCCCCACGTCCGGGCCAGAACCCGTGCCGCGGTGGAGGAGGCCATCGCCGCTCTGGGCTACCGCGTCAACCTGGCGGGACGGCACCTGCGCCGTGGCGAGTCGGGCGTGATCGCGCTCGTCGTGCCCGAACTCGACCTCGGGTACTTCGCCGAACTCGCCGATCTGGTCATCCGTGAGGCCGAACGCCGCTCGCGCACCGTCCTCGTCCACCAGAGCGAGGCCCGTCGCACCCGGGAGGAGTCCGCGCTCGACGGGTTCGGCACCGATTTCGTGGACGGGGTCATCCTCAGTCCCCTGGCCATGGACGACGACGCCCTCCAGGCGTACCGCTCCCGGCTGCCGGTGGTGCTCCTGGGCGAGGTGCCCCGCGCGGTCCGGCACGCCCACGTCGCCATCGACAACGTCGCCGCCGCGCGCGAGGCCACCGAGCATCTGCTCGACGGTGGCCGTACCCGGATCGCCGTGGTGGGAGGTCGGCCGCCGCGCCCGTCCGGGACCGCCGAACTGCGCACGCGGGGCCACGTGGAGGCGCTCCGGGCCCGGGGGATGGCCGCCGACCCCACGCTGGTGCGCCCCGCTCGGGAGTTCCACTGGCGGGACGGTGCCGCCCTCACCGCCGCCCTCCTCGCCGAGGCCCGACCCCCCGACGCGCTGCTGTGCCTCAACGACCTGCTCGCGCTGGGCGCCATGCGCGCCCTCCACGACGCCGGGGTGCGGGTGCCCGAGGACGTGGCGGTCGTCGGGTTCGACGACATCGCCCCGGGGCGGTACTCCGTCCCCGCCCTGACGACGGTCGCCCCGGACAAACCGCGCCTGGCGCGGGAGGCGGTGCGGTTGCTGGCGGAGGCCGTCGAGGGCCGTCGCGACACCACCGGCGCCGCCTCTGGGAGGGAGTTCGGCCCCTCGGCCTCAAAAGTCGTCGTGGGCCACACGCTCCTCATTCGGGAGAGCAGCTCGACCGCGCGTTGATCTCCCTCGTTCTCCGAGGAAGCGGCGAAAGAAAGGGCGTTAGGAGCCCTTTTTCGCACATGCCGGAAAAAGGTCTTCCTGTGGCTCCGTGCGGCTTTTCCAGTGGTCTCGTATCGCACCGTACGTGCAGGTAGAGGGCCGGTGTCGCGAGAATCTCCCCGACGCGCACGGATGTGGACTACCGTGAATGCCACCGATCCGGAGAACCCCTTTCCCGGGTCCGCACGGAAGTGTTCCGCACGCCCCTTTTCGGGGAGGCGCGACGACCACGACTCCTCCACCCAGGAACCACGCCGCGAGGAATCCATTCATGGCAGCACACCTGTCCGACCGGAAACGCCCTCACCTGCGCCCCGGCCAGCAGGCTCTCGTCGTCGTGCTGATCGCCTCCGCGATCACCGCACCGGCCTGGTCCTGGGCCGTGATCGAGAGCCCCGCCTCCGTCCGCCCCATCGTCGCCCTGGCCGGTGGACTCGTCGCGATCCTGTTGTGCGCCGCCGTGGCCGTGGCCGCCCATCAGACGGCCGTGGCGCGCAACGCCCGAGCCCACGCCACCCGGGTCGACGCCGGAGCGCGCACCCTGGAGGAGGAGACCGGGTGGGTCGTGGACGTGCTCCTGCCGGCGCTGGACCGGGCCGTCCACGAGGACCGTTCCGCGCAGGACGTCCTGGCCGAACATCCGCGCCCCGCGCATCCCACGGTGGACCGGCTCGCGCGCACGGCCACCGCCCGGATGGCCGCCGTCGCGGAGCGATCGGTCCGGGATCGTCACGCACGGACCGAGATCGAGGAACAGATCACGGCCCTGGCCGACATCGGCGTCCCCCTGATGGGACTGCGCATCCGCGACGACCGCACCGTCGCCGAGGAGGTCCTCGCCCAGGAGTTCCCGGAGGTCCACCCGCCCGTCGCCCACCTGCGCGCGCGCATCCTCGACCGCCTCCTGGCCGGTGACCGCCGGGCCGCCACCGCTCTGGTCTCGACCGCCGACTGCGGGGCGCGACTCCAGGCGCACCTGACCACGCTGCTCGCCCAGCTGCGCGAACTCCAGGAACGCTACGGGGACCGCTCCGACGTCTTCTCCGACCTGCTGGAGGTCGACCACAACGTCTCCCGTACCGGGCGGCTGGCCGACGCCCTGGTCACCCTCGCCGAGGGGCGTTCGGGGCGGCGGTGGACCCGTCCCATCGTCATGGAGAGCATCCTGCGCGGGGCGATGGGACGCATCACCGCCTACCGCCGGGTCCGCCTGCACTACACGAGCACGATCGCGGTGGTCGGCTACGCGGCCGAGGGCGTGATGCAGGCGCTCGCCGAGATCATGGACAACGCCGCGAACTTCTCCGCCCAGGGCACCGACGTGCACGTCTACGCGCAGGAGGAGGACACCGGCGTCACCATCACCGTCGAGGACAGCGGCATGGGTCTGCGCCACCGTGAACGTCGCCTCGCGGAGAGCCTGTTGGCCGAACCGCGCGACCTGTCCACCCTGCCCTCCTCCCGGGTGGGGTTGGCCGTGGTCGGTCGTCTGGCCGACAAGTACGGCCTGCGGGTGAGCCTGCGCCCCTCCGCCCGAGGCGGTATCGGTGTGGTCGTCCTCATCCCGCCGAACCTGCTCACCGAGCCCCGGCGCCCCGAACCACGGCCACGCGCGAACACGCAGGAGATCGGAACCCCGGCGGCGGTGGGCGTCCTGGGCGGCAGCGGCCCGCAGTACCCCGTCGCGCCCACGGGCGGTCACGAGGCGCCGCGGCCCGCGGCGCCCCGTTCCACCGCGGGGCCGCAACCGGGTACCGAACCGCCGCCGCTGCCCCGCCGGGACGGTGCCCGCCCTCCCGTGGACACCGGCCACGAACAGCACGGTCGACCGCCGGCGGGGACCGGCGAGAAGCCCGCCGAGTCCCACACCGACCTGCCCCGACGGCGCCGCGGACTCACTCTCGCCGAAGCGGTGCGGGAGAACCCCGAGCAGCTCTACGCCCCACGATCCGCGCAGGACGCGCCCGTCTCGCGCGGCGGCCTGCCCACCCGGTTCGCCGCCTTCCGCGACGCCGGCACGGACCACGACGACCACCACCCGGGGGACGACGCATGACCACCGCCCCCACCGCGCACCACCGGACAGCGACCGAACAGGAACGGAGGGAGGGGCACCGGCTCGCACAGCGTCCTGGAGGCGGCCCCGACACCCCGATGACCACGACCGACTCCAGTCTCGACTGGATGCTGGAGAACCTGCGCGGCAGGGCAGCCGGCATCCACCATGTCCTGGTGCTCTCCCGGGACGGGCTCAAGATGTGCCACACCCGAGATCTCGATGTGGACCGCGCCGACCAGCTCGCCGCGATCGCCGCCGGCATCCAAAGCCTGTCGCTCAGCGCTTCCGCGGAGTTCGGCGACGCCTCCGGAGCCGGACAGGCCATGCTCGAATACGGCGGAGGGCTCCTGCTCATCGTCGGCGCCGGCAAGGGCGCCCACCTGGCGGTGGTCACCGGAACCGAGGCCGACGTGGGGGTGGTCGCCCGTCACATGAACGAGCTCGTCGAACAGATCGGCCACCACCTCACCGCGCCGCCTCGGCGGAGGCACCACGAGGCGGACGCGACGCGATGAACCCCGAACCCGTCCACAAGGAGGATCCGGACCGCCTGTACACGGTCACCGGCGGACGCGGCGGCACCGACGAGGCCTCCCTCGACTCCGTCACGCTCATCGTCGCCGAGTCCGAACCCTCCCCGGACCTGCAGTCCGAGCACTCCGCCATCCTGCGGACCTGCGTGCGACCGACCGCGGTCGTGGAGCTGTCCGCCGAGCTCGAACTCCCGGTGAGCGTCGTGCGCATCCTCCTGGTCGACCTGCTCGACATCGGGGCCGTGACCGCCCGCCACCACGTGCCCTCCACCCCGCAGGAGGGGCCACGGCACGACCCCGACACTCTGAAGCAGGTGCTCCATGCACTCCAACGCCTCTGAGCGGACCGCGTCCGAGCCGACCTCCCTCGGGCGCCCGGCGGGCGAGCGGTCCCCGCTCGCCCCCACGGTCAGCAACGCCCTGAAGATCGTCATCGTCGGCGGGTTCGGCGTGGGCAAGACGACCATGGTCGGGTCGGTCAGCGAGATGCGCCCGCTGAGCACCGAGGAGGTCATGACCCAGGCCGGTGCCGAGGTCGACGATCTGCGCGGGGTCCGGGACAAGCGCACCACGACCGCCGCCTTCGACTTCGGGCGCATCACCGTCGACGCGACCCGCGTCCTCTACCTGTTCGGAGCGCCGGGGCAGAAACGCTTCTGGTTCCTGTGGGAGCAGCTCTTCACCGGTGGTCTGGGCGCGATCGTCCTCGTCGACACGGCCCGGGTCGAGGACTCCTGGTACGCCATCGACCGCCTCGAACACCACGGCATGCCGTTCGTCGTCGCCGTCAACCGGTTCGGCGCCGGGCCCAGCCTGGACCGGGTGCGCACCGCGCTGGACCTGTCCAACGACGTCCCTCTGCTGGAGTGCGACGCCCGTCGACGCGAGTCCAGCCGCGACGTGCTCATCACCCTCGTGCACCACCTGGCCTCGCTCGATCGGGCCGGGTCCGCCCCGAAGGAGGCATCGTGAACGACAACGCGGGCGCCCGGACACGCGTCGCGCCCTTCTCGCCCGACCACGATCACGCCATGCGCTTCTACGGCCCCGACATCGCCCGCGACCCGGTGTCCTTGTACGAGGAGATGCGGCGGCGTTTCGGGCCGGTCGCGCCCATCCTCCTCGACGGGGACGTGCCCGCCTGGTTCGTACTGGGCTACCGGGAGCTGCACCACGTCACCGGACACCCCGAGTGGTTCGCCCGGGACTGTCGGCGCTGGAACCAGTGGGACCGCGTGGGCGACGACTGGCCGCTGATGCCGTACGTGATGTGGACGCCGTCGGTGATGTTCGCCGAAGGCGCCGAGCACCGTCGCCGGGCCGGGGCGATCGGTGACGCCCTGGCCGCCGTCGACCGTGCCGACCTGACCCTCCTGTGCCGGCAGGTGGCCGACGGGCTCATCGACCACTTCGCCGGGGACGGCGAGGCCGACCTGGTGAGTCAGTACGCCCACCAGATCCCCGCCGGGGTGATCGCCCGTCTCTACGGCATCCCCCAGCACGAGGTCCCCGAGATGGTCCGGGACAACCTGCTCTCGCTGGACGTCACCGCGGACGCGGCCCAGGCCCACCAGAGGGTGCAGGACCGGATGCGTCGACTCGTCACCCAACGGCGGGCCCACCCGCGCGCGGACGTCCCCTCCCGTCTGCTGACCCACCCCGCGGGGCTCACCGACGACGAGGTGGTCATCGACCTGCTCGTCATCATGGCGGCAGCCCAGGCGCCCACCGGGAACTGGATCGGGAACACGCTGCGCCTCATGCTCATCGACGACGACTTCTCGCTCACCCTCCAGGGTGGGCGCAGCAGCTCCGGTGAGGCCCTCAACGAGGTGCTGTGGAAGAACACCCCCACCCAGAACTTCATCGGCCGGTGGGCTGTGCAGTCCTGTGAACTGGGCGGACGCCGGATCCAGCGGGGAGACCTCCTCGTGCTCGGTCTGGCCGCCGCCAACTGCGACCCCCGGCTGAACACCGGTGACCTGAGCATCCACGGCACCAACCGGGCCCAGATGTCGTTCGGGCACGGTGAACACGGGTGTCCGTTCCCCGCGCCGGCGGTCGCCGAGGTCATCGCCCGGACCGCGGTCGAGACCCTTCTGGACCGGCTGCCGGACGTGCGCATGGCGGTCTCGCCCGAACAGCTGCGGTGGCGGCCCTCGGTGTGGATGCGCGGGCTGTTCGAGCTGCCGGCCAGGTTCAGCCCCATCATCGGCTTCCGGCACTGACGGGTGGGGCGGGGACCGGCCCGCCCCACCCGCCGTCCCGGGTCAGGAGCCCGAGCGTGGCGCGGGCACCTCGGTCGGTCCGAACTCCAGGGGCAGGTCCCGCAGGCCGCGGGTGAACAGGCCCTCCTCCACCGGTGTGTGGCCCGGCACCGTGCGCACGTCCGGCATCGCGTCCAACAGGTCGTTCACCGCCACCCGGACCTCCGCCTCGGCCAAGAGCGCGCCGACGCAGAAGTGTCGACCCAGCGCGAACGAGAGATGTTCGGCCGCCGCGGAGAACGAGGTGGTCCCGGCGAGCTCGGCGCGGAACAGGTCGAAGGTGTCGGGGCGGGCGAACCGTTCCGGGTCCCGGTTGGCCGCCCCGATCAGGCAGGTGACCGTGGACCCGGCGGGGACGGTGCCGCCGCCGATCTCCACGTCCTCGGCGGGTTGCCGCATGATCATCTGTACGGGCGGCGTGAACCGCAGGGACTCGGCGAAGGCCCGGGGGATCAGGGACCGGTCCTCGCGGACCGCCGCGAGCTGTTCGGGGTGGTCGATCAGGTTCGCGAACAGGCTCGCCAGGGCTTTGTCGGTGGTCTCGCCGCCGGCGGCCAGGAGCAGGCTGCAGAACGCCTTGATCTCCTCGTCGGTCATCCGGGTGCCGTCCACCTCGGCCTGACACAGGCGGGAGAGCAGGTCGTCGCCGGGGTTCTCGCGCCGCTCTCGGATGATCGGCACGAGGTAGGCGGCGAGTTCGTCGTGGGTGCGCAGCCCGGCCGCGGTCACCTCCGGGTCCTGTTGGAGGTTGCCCAGGAACGCGATGATCGCGGTGTACCAGTCGTGGAAGCGGTCGTGGTCGGCCTTGTCGAGGCCGAGCATGTCCACGATGACGTTGATCGGGAACCGGGTGGCGTACTCGGCGACCAGGTCCACCCGCCCGCGGTCCCGGAACGCGTCGATGAGGTCGCGGCTGTTGCGTTCGATCACCGGGAGGAAGCGCTCGCGCAGGTCCTTGCCGCGGAACGCGGGGGCGACCAGGGCCCGGCGCACCGCGTGCTCGCGGCCGTCCAGCTGCAGGATGGTCCGCCCGTGCACGGGCTCCAGCTGCCAGCCGTAGTTCCTGGTGGAGAAGACCTCGTCCTTGAAGGCCCGTCGTACGTCCTCGTAACGGGAGACGACGTAGCTCCCGGTGGCCTCGTGCCACAGCAACGGGGTGTCCTCGCGCAGGAGCCGGTAGGCGGAGTAGGGGTCGGCGGCGAACTCGGGGGAGAGCAGGTCGGGAACCTCGCGGATGGTGGTCACAGCGATCACGCTCCTGGTGGTGGGCCGAGGGACCACAGTAAGTAGCGGCTCGTCCGCAAGCCAGGTTCAGGCTCTATATCGAGGTGAAAAGCGTGATACGTCCGGCTTTGTGGTGTCCGGAATCAAGGGTGTAAGTGGGGGATTCGGTCAACCGAGAACGGCGGGCGGAGGGGCGGCGCGCCACGTCCTCGCTCGGGCGCGCGCGGCGGGGGCGGTCCGATCGGCGGGGCCTCGGTGTGATGGTCCGGGGTCGGCGCCGCCCGGTGTCCGTCGGTGGATCGGGACCGTGGTGCCCCGGGCGCTCGCGCCGCCGGCGCTTCGGGCGGTGGCACGCCCGGGGCGCGTTCCGTTCGGGGCTCGGGTCGCGGGTGCACGGCGCGCGGTGAGCGGGCCCCGACGTCATTGGTGGAGGTGCTCCATCCAGTCGTCCGGTACCCGCTCCGCCGGGGCGGGTACCGGCTGATGCTCGGGGTGCGAGGTGGGCGCGGCCAGAGCCGGTCCGCGCCCCACCCGGCCGGTGCGGAAGTCGAAGAACCACTCCTCACCCGGCTCGAAGCTCTGCATGACGGGGTGACCGGTCTCCCGGAAGTGCCGCGTGCCGTGTTGCCCGGGCGAGGTGTCGCAGCAGCCCACGTGTCCGCAGGCGGCGCAGCGGCGCAGGTGCACCCACCAGCCGTCCCCGGAGAGGCACTCCCGACAGCCGTCGCCGCTGGGCGGCGCGGTCGGGTCGATCTCGTTGCTCATGTCGTCACGTTAACCATCGAAGGCGTCCTCCCGGGCGAACGACGCCCGGGGAACCGGTGCCCGATGGCCGGGGCGGGGTGACCGGGCGGTAACCTCGTCGCCGTTCGTCCCCCGCCCGGCCCCGGGCCCGAAGGAAGGCGCTTGCATGAGCGAGGAGCTGTCCGCGGTCGTCGACGGTCACGTCGGTGTCCTGCAGATCCACCGACCGCCCCACAACCACTTCTCGCTCGACGTGCTCACCGAGCTCGCCGACACCGCCGAGGAGCTGGCGGCGGACGGTTGTCGCGCGCTGGTGCTGTGCTCCGAGGGAAAGAACTTCTGCGCCGGTGTGGACTTCGCCGCCGGAGGCGTCGGCGAGAGCCCCGTGCACACGCTCAGCGCCATCTACGGTCAGGGGCTGCGCCTGTACTCCCTGCCGGTTCCGGTGATCGCCGCCGTCCAGGGCGCCGCGGTGGGAGGGGGACTCGGCCTGGCCTGTTCCGCCGACTTCCGCGTGGCCTCACCCTCCACCCGCTTCCACGCCAACTTCGGGCGTCTGGGGCTGCACCAGGGGTTCGGGCTGAGCGTGTCCCTGCCCCGCATCGTGGGCGCGCAGAAGGCCGCCGACCTGTTCTACACCGCGCGTCGTGTCCCAGGACAGGAGGCCCACGCCCTCGGGCTGGCGGACCTGCTGGTCGAGGACGGCGCGGTCCGTGAGGCCGCCCTGGAACACGCCCACCGGATCGCCGACTCCGCGCCGCTGGCGGTGCGTTCCATGAAGGCCACCCTGCGCGCCGACCTGTTGGCCGCCCTTCCCGCGGCACTGGAGCGCGAGATCGTCGAACAGACCCGCCTGTTGTCCACCAAGGACAACGCGGCGGGCGTCACCGCGTCCCTCGACCGCACCACCCCCACCTTCACCGGGGCGTAGCGGGCCCGAGGCAAGGACGGCTCCGGGCCTTGAGGGGATCAGGGGGCCCCAGACTCAGGGGGTCAGGGCCCGCTTGAGGATCTTGCCCATGTCGTTGCGGGGCAGGGAGTCCACCACGTGCAGGCGCCGGGGCCGCTTGTGCGGGGCCAACTGGTCGGCGACCAGGTCGGCCAACTCCTCCAGCGCGGGCGCTCGCGGCCCGGCCGGGACGATCCACGCCACGACCCGCTCGCCCAGGTCCGGGTCGGGTTCGCCGGTGACGGCCGCCTCGGCCACCCCCGGGTGGGCCAGCAGCACGTTCTCGATCTCCCCGGCGCCGATCTTGTAGCCGCCGCTCTTGACGAGGTCGGTGCTCTTACGGCCCACCAGGCGCACCAGGCCGTTCCGGTCCAGGGTGGCCATGTCGCCGGTCCGGAACCAGCCGTCGTCGGTCATCGCCTCAGCGGTGGCCTCGGGGCGGTTCAGGTAGCCGCCGAACAGATGGGCTCCGCGCACCTGCACCTCGCCGATCTCCTCGTCGGCCCGCAGGGGTGCGCCGTCCTCGCCCACGAGCCGCAACCCGACCCCGTCCAGCGGGGTGCCCACCGAACCCGGGCAGGGCGGGTGGTCGAGCCGGACACTCGTGTTCATGAGGGTCTCGGTCATCCCGTACCGCTCGATGACCCGGTGTCCGGTGGCGGCCGTCAGGCGTTCGTGGTCGGGCAGCGGCAGCGCCGCCGAACCGGACACCAGGAGACGGGCGCCGGCCAACGCCCGCGCCAAGGCCCGGTCCTCTCCCACGGCCTCGGCCAGCCGGTGGTACATGGTGGGGACGCCGAAGAGGAGCGTGCCCTCGCCCTCCAGGGCGCGACGGACGGCGTCGGGCTCGAACCGACCCAGGTGGTGCAGGGACCCGCCCAGGTGCAGGGGGCCGAAGACGCCCAGCACCAGCCCGTGGACGTGGAACAGCGGCAGGCCGTGCACCAGCACGTCCCGATCGGTCCACTCCCAGGCGCTGGAGAGCGCCTCCAGGGTGGACAGGATCGCGCGTCGAGAGAGGAGCGCGCCCTTGGGCGGGCCGGTGGTGCCGGAGGTGTAGACGACCAGGGCCGTGGACTCCGGGTCCACCGTGCGCACCAGAGGGGGCGTGTGCGGGTCGGGGGAGGCGTCGATCTCGCGGAGGGGCAGATCGGACAGGGCCGCGGGGAGCGAGGCGCCGGGAGGCGCGAGCAGCAGATCCGGCCGGCTGTCGTCGACCACGTGCCGGAGTTCGCGCTCCCCGGACCGAGGGTTGAGCGGCACGATCGGAACCCCTGCCAGAACCGCGGCGGTGACCGCCACGCAGGTGTGCGGCGCAGGGGTCGCCCACACGGCGACCCGGCCCGAGGGCAGGTCGGCGGCGAGTCGGGAGGCGGCCCCGGCCAACTCCCGATAGGTGAGCCGGTGATCGCCGAACCGCAGGGCGGTTCGGTCGACGGGCGCGGTGACGAGGGGGAACACGGAGGGGTCCCTTCGCGGTGGACGGTGTGCCGCACCCATCCTTATCCCATCGGGCCGGCGTGCGCCCGATGGACCGCCCGGAGCACGACGGTGCCACCGTGACCGGCGTCGATCCACCGACGGCCGTCCCCGGCTCCTCGTCGGTCGCGACGGCCCACGAGGCGGGGTGGCCCGAACGCCCGACCACGGGGGTCGGCCCCATCGGTGGCGCGTCGTACCCGGCGGTCCGGCCCGTGCACCGGCGCACTCCCGTGCTTTGGTGACTTAGGTCCGTAAAGGCATCGGGTCGTCGAGATCACCCGGCGAGGCGTTGTCGAGGCCTGCGCCGATCGTTATGCGACGGTTTTCCGGTGGGCGTCGCTCGCCCGATATATTCCGACCCGCAATGGCATCGAAGATCACCGGGAGAGTCGTGTCGACGGTCGCGGACGCGGTGGGGAGAATCCTCGAACATGCCTTCTCACCTGCGGTGACGCGGGATGAGCGGGCCGGCGCCTGGGTTTCGAGGGGTGGAGGTGAACGGGCCCATCGATAGCGTCGTTCGCACCCGCCGAATGGCGGTTCCCGTGAAGTTGGCCGGAATCGGCCACGAAGTGACCGCGGTCGAGAGTGTCATGAGCGCCGTGGCCGGACACCGTGACGAGAACCGTTCCGTTGTGCGCGCGGGACCCGCGGGACCGTCGTCGCGCCGGAGGAGGAGGCGGGGCGGTTCCACCGTGCCTTGGCGG
>NZ_QOCZ01000153.1 GCF_018207095.1 Nocardiopsis sp. MG754419
GGGTGGGGGTGATGGAGCGGGTGGCCGCCCGGGTGGAGGCCTTCACCGAGGTGGAGGGGCGCCGGCCCCGGATTCTGGTGGCCAAGATGGGCCAGGACGGTCATGACCGGGGGCAGAAGGTCATCGCGACGGCGTTCGCGGATCTGGGTTTCGATGTGGATGTGGGGCCGTTGTTCCAGACCCCGGGCGAGGTCGCGGCGCAGGCGGTGGAGGCCGATGTGCACGTGGTGGGGGTGTCGTCGTTGGCGGCGGGGCATTTGACGTTGGTGCCGGCGTTGGGTGCGGAGTTGGCGGCGTTGGGTCGGGGGGACATCATGATCGTGGTGGGCGGGGTGATCCCGCCCGGGGATGTGGCCGAGTTGCTGGGTGCGGGTGCGGCGGCGGTGTTCCCGCCGGGCACGGTGATCGGTGAGGCCGCGATCGATCTGTTGGACCGACTCGAAGAACGACTGGACCCGGACCGGGAAGGGACGTGACCATGGCGGCGCGCGGGAGGCGACCGGTGGACGTGGACGCCCTGGCCGAGGGCGTCCTGTCCGGCCACCGGCCGACTCTGGCCCGGGCGATCACGCTGGTGGAGTCGCGCCGCCCCGACCACGGGATCGCCGCACAGGAGTTGTTGGTGCGGTTGCTGCCGCACACCGGCAAGGCGCAGCGGGTCGGGGTCACCGGGGTGCCGGGGGTCGGCAAGTCCACCTTCATCGACGCGCTCGGCACCCGACTGACCTCGAACGGGCACCGTGTGGCGGTCCTGGCGGTGGACCCCTCCTCCACGCGCACCGGCGGCAGCATCCTCGGCGACAAGACCCGTATGTCCGGGTTGGCCGTCGATCCGCACGCGTTCATCCGGCCCTCGCCCACGGCGGGCACCCTGGGCGGGGTGGCCCGGGCCACCCGGGAGACCATGCTGCTCATGGAGGCCGCCGGGTTCGACGTCGTCCTGGTGGAGACCGTGGGCGTCGGACAGTCCGAGGTCACCGTCGCCGCGATGGTGGACTGCTTCCTGTTCCTCACCCTGGCCCGCACCGGCGACCAGCTCCAGGGCATCAAGAAGGGCGTCCTGGAGTTGGTGGACGTCGTGGCGGTGAACAAGGCCGACGGGCCGCACGCCGACGACGCCCGCAAGGCCGCCCGGGAACTCACCCGGGCCCTGCGCCTGCTCCAACCCGTCCATCCCGACTGGCGCCCGCCCGTGCTGACCTGTAGCGGTCTGACCGGTGACGGGCTGGATCAGGTGTGGCGGACGGTGCTCGACCATCGGGCCGTGCTGGAGCGGGACGGGGCCCTCGACGCGCGGCGCAGTGGTCAGGGGGTCAGCTGGATGTGGGACCAGGTCCGTGATCGGTTGATGGACACGTTCCTCAGGGACGCGACGGTGGCCGGCCTCATCCCCGACATGGAGGAGCGGGTGCGTTCGGGGGAGACGACCGCCACTCTGGCCGCTCGCGCTCTGCTGGATTCCTTCACTCAGGGTGACGGCGTTCGAGACGGGCGAACGGAACGTGACCGACCCGAAGATGACACCGGTGATCTCTGAGGAACAACGGACATCACCGGCTCCCATGTCGTGAAATAACCCAGGGTCAACGGTCGAAACCGGGACTCCGGAACGGGGTTCGCGCCCATGAGGCGAAAATTTCTTGCCCGATGGCATTCCCGTGACGGCGGTTCGCTTATACCGTGTGTGTCCAACGACTTACCAGGCCGCACGGGCGCGCAGGCGTTCCCCTCACCGGACCGGCTCTGTGGGAGTGGAGCCGGACCCGGTGGTCGTTCCCGGTCGGGCTGCGTATGGTTAAGCGAAGGGTCCCCTCACCATCGGAACGTGGGGCCGGGAGGAGTGAACGTGCACAGGCTCGGACTGAGCACGCGGGTTGAAAGCCGCAGCGTGATCGTCGCGATCGAGGGAGAGCTCGACATCGCGACCGCCGCCGACCTCCAGGAGCACATCAGGACCACGATCGAGGACCACGGTCCGTGGCTGATCCTGGACCTGTCCACGCTGGACTTCATGGACTCCAGCGGGCTGAACGTGATCATCAACGCCTACCGGACCGTGCGCGACCTGGACGGTTCGATGTCGTTGGCGGCTCTCAACGAACGCGTCACCAAGGTCGTCCGGCTGGTCGGTCTGCACCGTCAGGTGCCGGTCCACCAGACCGTCGCCACCGCCATCGCCGCGATGGAGGCCCTGGAGGCCAAACGCCAGGCCGGTTAGCCACCCGGCCGAGGACCGCGTCGGATCCCGTGCCCTGCGAGGGTGCGGGTCCGGTGATGGCCGTCCAGGGCGATCCGCGCACCCGCCCGGGCCGCGGATTGTTCCCCCTGTGTGCGGGTAGGAGCGTCCGCATGCGCGAGGACACACCCCCCGACCCCTCTTCACGCTCGCTGCCCGACGCCCTGATCCGTCTCCGGATCCGGGCCGAGAACGATCCGCGCCGCTACGGGCGCCGGGTCGGCGTGTGCTTCGCCCTCGTCCTCTTCCCGGCGGGCGCCGGTGCGATCCTCGTCGCGGCCCCGGGCGTCGCCCGGTCGCCCCTGTCGTTGTCCCTCTCCCTGCTGTTCCTGCTGTGCACGGTGTTCGTACTCGGGGCACTCGCCTCGATCACCTTCACGGCGCTGTTCTCGGTCCGGCGTGGCCACGTGACCCCCCTCGGCACCCCACCGGCCGATGTGCGTGCGGCCGGGACGGTCGTGCGTTCCGGTGCGCTCTCCGACCGCCCCGAGGTCGACCGGATCGCCCGTGTCCAGGTGGACCGGGTCCTGGAGAGCCCCGCGCCACCCGGGAGGATGAGGGGCCTCTTCCTGTTCGCGGGCACGGTGAACCTGCTCTACACGGTCCTGTGGATCGTGTTCGACGGCTGGGGGTGGGCACCGGTCGTCCTCCTCATCAGTGCCGTGCTCATGGTGGTGTCCGTGATGCTCATCGGCCCCGCGCACCGGCGCGTCCTCCGTCGGGCGCGGGCCGTGGCCGACGCCTACGACACCCGATACGCGCCGTGCGACGACGAGTGTCGAGAACCGGACCAGGGTCACGAATGAGCGACCCCCTCGGGGGTAAGGGCTCGGCATGAACGAGCACGCGACACCCCCGACGGCCACCCGCCGACATCCCAGGGCCGTCTTCGGCCGTATCCAGATCTACGCCCAGAACAACCCGCGCGGGTACGCGCTGCGGCTGTTCCCCCTCGTCTTCCTGGCGTATCTCCTGCCGCTCCTGCTGGTGTGCCTGGTGCTCCTGGACGACTGGGCCGTCGCCCTCCCTCTGATGCTCGCCGCCGTCGTGCCCTTCACCGTCATCGCTCTGATCGCCGTGATCCTCATGCCGCGCATGATGCGTCGCATGCTGGGCACCGCCACCCTGCCCCCGGACACGGACCCGGTCGATCTCCTGGAGGCCAAGCGTCGGCTCCGCCAGGGCGGGCTGCACGAACGCGAGGAGGTCAACCGCGTCGCGCGGATCGTGGCCACCCAGGTCGATTCCAAGATGAACTCGCCCAAGACCCTGGTCTTCCTCGGGCTCGGAGCGGGAACGTTGCTCGCTCTCTGGAGCCTCCTGGCCTACCTCTCCGAAGGCGCCGGGGCCGACTTCTGGTTCCGGATCGTCCTCGCCGTGGTGGCGGTCGCGTACACCGTCGCCTTCATCCCCGTGGCGAAGCGTTCCCGTCAGAGGGCCCGGGACTTCGCCGCGCTCTACGACTCGCACCACAAGAAGCTCCGTGAGGCGGCCTGACCGCACCCTCACGACCGCCGGCCCCGGTCGGTGGGCCCGTCCCGAGGCGCACCGGCATGCGCCACGGGACGGGGGTCGGAGGGCGTGCCTCAGCGCACGCCGAGCAGGTGCTCCAGGGCCAACTGGTCCAGACGCTCGAAGTGGTAGCCGCGCCGGCCCACCGTGTCCAGGTCCAGGTCCTCCTTGAGCAGGTCCGCGACGCTCTCACCCGCGGACAGGGTGGGCTCGGACAGTTCAGGGACCCGGGCCTCGGCCAGGGCGGCGGCCACCGCCGGGTCGGCGCGGAACGCCCGCGCCTTCTCCTTGAGGATCAGGTAGTTGCGCATGCAGGCGGCGGCGGACTCCCACACGCCGGTCATGTCCTCGGTCCGCGGCGGCTTGAAGTCGAAGTGTCGGGGCCCCGCGTACCCGGCCCGCTCCAACAGGTCGACCAGGAAGAACGACTCCTTGAGGTCGCCCGCGCCGAAGCGCAGGTCCTGGTCGTACTTGACGCCCCGCTGTCCGTTGAGATCGATGTGGAACAGCTTGCCCGCCCACAGGGCCTGGGCCACGCCGTGCACGAAGTTGAGCCCGGCCATCTGCTCGTGGCCGACCTCCGGGTTGACGCCCACCATGTCGGCGTGTTCGAGGCTGTTGATGAAGGCCAGGGCGTGTCCGACGGTGGGGAGCAGGACGTCGCCGCGCGGCTCGTTCGGCTTGGGCTCGATGGCCAAACGCAGGTCGTAGCCCTGTTCGCGCACGTAGGAGCACAGGAGGTCGAAGGCCTCGCGCAGTCGGTCCAGCGCGGCGTGGTCGTCCTTGCCCGCCTCGGATTCGGCGCCGTCCATGCCGCCCCAGCACACGTAGGTCCGCGCGCCGAGCGAGGCGGCCAGGTCGATGTTGCGGATGACCTTGCGCAGCGCGTATCGGCGCACGTCGCGGCTGTTGGAGGTGAAGCCGCCGTCGCGGAAGACGGGGTGGCTGAACAGGTTGGTCGTCACCATCGGCACGGCCAGCCCGGTCTCGTCCAGGGCGCCGGTGAACCGGGTGATGATCGCGTCGCGTTCGGCGGGGGAGCTTCCGGGCGGGATGAGGTCGTCGTCGTGGAAGGTGAGGCCGTGCGCGCCGAGCGCGGCCAGGCGGCGGACCGCCTCCACGGGGTCGAGCGGGGGGCGGACGGCGTCACCGAAGGTGTTGACGCCCTGCCATCCCACGGTCCACAGACCGAAGGTGAACTTGTCCTCGGGGGTGGGCTGGTAGTCGGACATGACTGCGCTCCTGGGGGTCGGTCCGAGGCCGGACGCGATCAGTTTGTCTAGAGCCCCAACTAATTGTCAACGGGGGTAACGTGCGCAATCGTGACCGAGGTCGTGTGCGGCATCGCCCGCGCTGCTCCTGCGCGGCGTCTCCGGACGCCTGCGGTGGCGTGCCCGCGTCGCCGTGCCCCCGCCCGGTCCCGTGCCGTGTTCCCGTGTCCGTCCGGTGTCAGGCCGGGGACGGCCCCACCGGCAGGGGCAGGTCGCCGGTCTCCAGGGCGTGGATCATCACCCCGGCGCCGCCGCGCGCCGCCGCGCTCAACCCCAGTTCCGACGGTTCCACTCGGCAACCACCCGCCCTCGGGGCGAAGGACCGCGCCAACGCCGCCTCCCGGCAGGGCGGGAGCAGCCAGGGCGCCAGCGGCACGAAGTAGCCGCCCAGGACCACGGCTCCCGGGTTGACCACGTTGACCAGCGCCGCCACACCGCGCCCCAACCACGCGCCGGCCCGTGCCAACGCGCCCAAGGCGACCGGATCCGCGCCCTCCGCCCGTTCCACGGCCACCGCCACCAGTGCGGCGACGTCGCCGCCCGACAACGGACGTCCCGGGGCGCGGTCGGGCAGGGCCTCGCGCAGGATCGCCTCCACCCCGGCGAGGGCCTCCAGGCACCCCTGGCGTCCGCAGGAGCACTCCGGCCCGCCCGGTTCCATCTCCAGGTGACCGATCTCCCCGGCCCAGCCGCCGGCGCCGCGCAGCAGCTCCCCGCCGGTCAGCACCCCCGCGCCGATACCGACCTCGCCGGTCAGGTACACCAGGTCGGGGGTGCCCGCACACGGTCCGATCCGGAACTCGGCCATCGCTCCGAGGTTGGCGTCGTTGTCCACCAGCACCGGTACCCCGGCCAGGGATCCCCGGACCAGGTCGCCCAGCGGGACGTCCCGCCACCCCAGGTTCGGCGCCCGGGTCACGATGCCCGACGGGACGTCGATCAACCCCGGGACGGCGACGCTCACCCCCACCACTCCGCGACCGCGCAGCGCGGGATCCTGCGTGAACTCGCGCACCACCGCGGCGATCCGCCGTGCGCACTCCTCGGCCCCCGCCGCCCGCGCGTCCAGGGGGACGTGCCGTTCCCTCAGCGCACGGTGCATCAGGTCCACCGCCACCACCGACAGGTAGTCGACGTTCACCTCCAGACCCACCGCCGCCACGGACCGGTCGTCCAACGCCAACAGCACGCCGGGACGACCCACTCTGCGTTGCGAGGTCTCGCCGGTCTCCCGTATCAGGCCGCGCCCGATGAGGTCGGCGACCAGGCTCGAGACGGTGGTCTTGTTCAGACCCGTGGCCGACGCCACCGCCGCTCGGGAACACGGTGCCAGCTCCCGCACGGTCCGCAGAACCGAGCGCAGGTTGGCCTCACGGACGGTCTGGAAACTGACCCTGTCCACCGGACCCCCTCGAAAACCCGTTGCCCGTATCCCGGGCGGCTGATCGGATCCCCATCATGGTGCCTTCCGACCTCTTCCGCGACCAGCCCGTCCTCCACGGCCGCGGGGTACGCCTCGTCCCGCTCGGGGCCGAGAACGCCGACGACCTCGTCCCGCACGTCGTCGACCTCGCCCCCGAGGTCCGCCGCCTCACCGGCACCCACCGGGTGTTCACCGAGGCCGACGTGCGCGCCTTCGCCGCGAGCCGTCCCGACCACCACGACCGCGCCGACTGGCTCATCTACGACGGGGAGGTCTGTATCGGCGACTGCGCCCTGCTCGACCTCGACCCGGACAACGCCGAGGCGCACTACCGGATCGCCCTGAACTCGATGGCCCTCACCGGTCGTGGGCGGGGCACGGCCGCCACCGACGCCGTGCTGGAGTACGCCTTCACGACCGCCGGGCTCCACCGGGTGGCGCTGGAGGTGTTCGCCTTCAACACCCGCGCGCAGCGCTCCTACGAGAAGTCCGGCTTCGTCCGGGAAGGGGTGTGGCGCGAGCACCTGCGTTGGGACGGCGCGTGGCACGACGCGATCCTCATGTCGATCCTGGACCGGGAGTACCCGCTACGGTCGGAGCATGCCCGTTCCTGAATTCGTCACCCGCCTGCGCGCGCACGTGGGCCGAGAACTGTTGCCGCTCGTCGGAGTGACCGCCGTGGTACTGGACGGGGACCGGGTCCTCCTGCACCGCCGATCCGACGACGGCCGGTGGGCCACCCCCGGCGGCATCCTCGAACCCGGCGAGCAGCCCGCCCAGGCGGTGGTGCGCGAGGTCCGGGAGGAGACCGGTGTGCTGATCCGGGTGGAGCGCCTGGCCACCGTCGTCACCCAGGAACCGCACACCTACCCCAACGGGGATCAGGTGCAGTTCCTCGACCTGGCGTTCCGGTGCGTGCCGGTCGGGGGCCGACCTCGCGCGGACGGGGACGAGAGCCTGGAGGTCGCCTGGTTCGGTCCGGAGGAGCTGCCTCCCATGGCCGACCGGATCCTGGAACGCATCCGGGAGGCCCGGAACACCTCCGGCGAGCCCTACTACCTCCTCTGATCTCCGCAGGGGAGGGGTTTTCATCCCTCGTCGCCGGCAGTGGCGGCTGCTAACGTGGCCCCATGCAGCGTGCCGCCGTTCACACGACGACGCCGGAGAGTGTCCCGGCGCGCTGAACCGTGTTTTCGACCAGGCCCCGGGGCGAGTGCCCCGGGGCTTTCGTCGTGTGGTCACCCGTCCTCGGACCGAGAACGAGGGAGACCACCATGCACGACCACCGCAGGCTCGGCCGTGAGCTGGAGCTGTTCGACACCGATCCGCTGATCGGCGCGGGGCTGCCGTACTGGCTGCCCGACGGCGCCGCCATCCGGCACGCCTTGGAGGAGTACGTTCGCGCCGCCGAACGCCGTGCCGGCTACCGGCACGTGTACTCGCCCGTGTTGGGCAAACGCGAACTGTACGAGATCTCCGGGCACTGGGCGCTCTACCGCGACGACATGTACCCGCCCATGGACCTGGGGCGGGGTGTCGGTGGATCCCACGAGTCCGAACAGATGGTGCTCCGCCCGGGCCTGTGCCCGCACCACGCGGTGATTTACCGTTCCCGGTCCCGGGGGCATCGCGAACTCCCGCTCCGGTTGGCGGAGTCCGGCGGTATGTATCGATCCGAGCGCTCGGGTTCGCTGGGCGGGCTCGGGCGGGTACGGGCCATTCAGCTCAACGATGCCCACGTGTTCTGCACCCCGGACCAGGTGGTGGACGAGGTGGTCGCGACCCTCCGGATGATCGGCCGCGCGCATGCCGCGATGGGGATCGTCCCGCGGCGCCATCGGCTCTCCCTGCCCGGCCCGGGCGGCAAGTACGTCGACGCACCCGAGGCGTGGCGACGATCGGTGGCACTCTTGGTGGAGGCTCTGGACCGGTCCGGGATCGCGTACGAGTCCGCCGAGGACGAGGCGGCGTTCTACGGTCCCAAGATCGACGTCCAGTTCGTCGACGCTGGAGGGCGGGAGTTCACTCTGTCCACCGTGCAGGTCGATCTCCACCAGCCTGCCAGGTTCGATCTGTCCTACGTGGCGGCCGACGGGGCCCGCCGGCGGCCCGTCATGGTGCACCGGAGCGTGGTGGGCAGTGTGGAGCGGGCGGTAGCACATCTGATCGAGGTGCACGGTGGGGCGTTCCCCGCGTGGCTCGCCCCCGTTCAGGTCGTGGTCCTGCCCGTGGCGGAGGACCAGGTCGGTCCGGCCCTGGACCTGGCCGCACGGTGCGAGGAGAACGGGGTGCGCGCCGAGGTGGTCGGCCCCGACCAAGGCGGCCTGGGCGCTCGCGTGCGCGCGGCCAGTCGGGCGCCCTACCAGGTGGTGCTCGGCCCCAAGGAGGTCGAGGAGGGGTCGGTCTCCGTGCGCCTGCGGGGAGGCCGGCGCCCGGGAGGCGCGCTCGTGCCGGATTTCGTCGCGCGGGTCCGTCGGGTGATCACCGGCCACGAGAGCGAGCTGTGGCCCTAAAGCGTGTTCTTCGGGGCCTCCGCTGCGCCGTGGCCCGTGTTCGGGCGCCTCCCCGTCGGGCGCGAACCTTCGGCGCTTGGGGGAGGCTCCGTTCCTCGCGATCCAGCCTCGGGCACCTTCCCGGGTTCCGGAAAGCACGATCCGGCCCTGGACCCGGCCGAGCGGGAGCACACCCCCCCTGCGGTTCATCGAGCGGCGGCCCAACGCGTGAGCCGCCCGCCGGGAACACCCGGCGGGCGGCTGGTCCGGCGAGGGTCAGTTCCACTGTCGGCGCATGGTCCAGCGTTCCGACGTGGCGTCCTTGGTGATGTCGATGATGCTGGGCTCGCCGGTCTCGGACTCGGCGGAGACCCGGAGCAGGTGGATCCCGGTCCCGGGCGTCCCGGGAGCCTCGGGCCGGGCGGGCCAGTCTCCGATGATCCTGCGCACCCGGAAGAGGTGGCCGCGCCAGGTGAACTGCTCGGGGTTCCCACGGTCGGTGGAACGGACGTCGATCTGTTCGTTCAGAAGACTCACACCCTCAGTCTATCGAACATGCGTTCGATGGAGCGGAACGACGCGGCGAGTCGCGAACACACTAGGGGGTGGGGCCGGGCGGCGCAGGCCGCCGCGCGCAGATCCTCCGAGACGGACCGGCCCCGGACCGGGAATCGCGGTCGACGGGCGGGTCCCGACCCTCAGATGATCACGCGCCCCCTCCTGCTGCGGTCGCGCAGGGCGGCCATCCTCCGGGCGTTCCCGGGGCGTCGGGACAGCAGGTGGTACACCAGCAACGTCGGGTCCCGGTCGACCGAGGCGCGTGCGGCCATCTCGCCCAGGTTCACCCGCAGGTACAGGTGCGACCCGCCGGCGAACAGGCGCACGGCGTGCGCCCCCTCCGGTACGTGGGCCAGGCCGTGGTTGTCGGCCGTGTACTCGCGTGTGCGCGCCAGTGAGGCGCCCAGTCCGGGGACGAGTTCGGCCCCCAGGGTGGCCAGACGCTGCCAGAACCCGGTGTGCCCCGCCGCGATGTGCCCGATCTGGTGGGCCACCAGGAACGCCGTCGCGTCGGGGTCGCGCGGTCGGCCGTTCTCGTCGAAGAGCGATCCGGGCAGGATCAGGTACCGGCGTAGACCGTGCCCGGCGGCGTCGGCGCGCGGCGACGGTTCACCGAACCGGACATAGGCCTCGGGGGGCCGTGTCAGCCCCATCTCCCCGGCCAGCGAGACCACGATGCGGTAGGCCTCGGGGAACTGGGTGGGGGAGATGCGCGGCGACTCGGCGCGCTCGCGGGCGTACCCGAGCCCGCGCACCCACCAGCAGACCAGGGGCACCGCACCCAGGGCCGCCGCCGTCCACGTCGGGGATCCGGACACCGACCACACCAGGTGGAGCAGGGCTCCGACGACCACCGCGGACACCGCGGCGCACAACGCGAACAGCGGCGACTCCCAGGGATGGCGGTCCGCGAGGACGACGTGGTCTCCGGCGTCCTCGGGACACGGTTCCTGGACGTACCCGTTCAGGGGGGCCGATCGTGGTGCGTGGTGCGTCCTCGACGCGGAGGCGCGACCGGCGATCGTGTGGACAGAGCAGGCCGGGACGGTTCCCCCGGTCGGCGTGGCGTGGTGCATTCTGCTCCCCTCGGGCCGCCGATGGCACGGGGTGACCGCCCCTGGGCCGCCGGTGGCATGGGATGATTACTCCCTGTGCCCAAATATTACTTTCCGCTTCCCTTTTCGTGGGGTGACGGTGGCGGCGTGTTCCGGGGTCAGCCGTGTTCGTACAGGCGGAGTTCGTCGGCGAGCACGTCCAGGAAGTGGTCGACCTGGGCCGGGTCGTAACCCGGGCGGGCCCGGGTGGTGGCGAACTGGATCCGCTCGACCTCGGCGGCCGTGAGGGTGGCCCGATCCGGCCGGCCCTGGACCAGTGCGCCCAGGGTGTACTCGGCGCGGTCCAGGAACTCGTCGACCTCCTGCTCGTTGTAGCCGGTGGTCAGCCGGGTAGTGGCGAAGCGACGGTCGCGGACGTCCTCCGGCTTCATCCGCGGCCCGGGCGACACCGGCCGACCGGCGGTGTCCGGTGCCGTGGGCTGCGGCGGCTCCCCCGCCTGGGGTGTCCGCGGTGGCAGCGGCGGTGGCGCGGACTGCCCCAGGCCGCGCCCGGCGAGGTCGGCGATGACCCGGTCGAGGAAGTCGTCCACCTCGTCCTGGTGGTATCCGGGACTCATGCGTGTGGTGCGAAAGCGTGAGTCGCGGATCTCCTCGGCGGTGATGAGCGGTCCCTTGCGCCGCCCGCCGTCCAGGGCCACCAGGGTCGCCTCGATCCGGTCGAGGAGGGCGTCGACGTCCTCCTCGTGGTAGCCCTGGCGCAGGCGCACCGTGTGGAACTTCTTGTTGCGGATGTCCGCCGGTGTCAGAGGCATGGTCCCCATTGTGCATTTCATGCGGTTCGAAGGGGTGAAGTCAGGAGTTCGTGTGCGATTCGACGCCGTCGAGTCGGTCGGCGAGCAGGTCGAGGTGGTCCGCCACCTGGGTGCGGTCCAGACCGCGCAGCACCACGTCGAACTTCAGACTCCGTAGCCGGGCGGCGGTGATCGTGGCCTCGTCGGGGCAGGACAGAGTGTGCAGGGCGCGCTGGACGGCTTCCGCGACCTGGCCGCGGTCGAACCCGCGCAGCACGAGGTCGAACTCGGGGCGGGGGAGCGGTTCCGCGGCGGTGGGGCCGGTGGGCGTCGACGTGCCCCGGGGGAGTCGGTCGAGGAGCGCGTCCACGTAGTCGGCCACCTGGCCGCGGTCGAACCCCCGGAGCCTGATGTCGAACTCGGTCCCGCGCAGTCGCTCGGCGGTGTCCACGGCCGCATGGCGGGTGGAGAGGGCGCGCGTTCCCCGGGCGATGAAGTCGGTGACCTGATCGCGGTCGTACCCGCGCAGCACGACGTCGAACTCGGGTTCAGGGAGTGGTGGGTCCAGGGGGCTCATGGACCGCATTATGCCGAGACGGAGTGTCCCGCGCCACACCGGCCTGTGGTTCTGGCCGGGTGTGGACGGGGGTTCCCCCGCCGTCGGCGGAACTTGACGCCGTGACGCGCGTCTCGCCCGCTTCGCCGGTCGTGGAGATCGGTTCTTTCGCCCGCACCTTCTTCTTAAGACGCCCGTGCCGGCGTGTGGTTTACATCCATTTCGAAGAATGACGGAATTCGCTGGTGGTGATGACGAACAGTGATTTCCGGTCGCCATCGTGACCTTTTCGAGATGTGTAGTGTGGGATTCTTCGGTGGAAGGGCCTGTACTGTTCCTTTCAGACAACCGAAAACCGAGAAACCGGTTTTTCCGGCCCTGGCCATCTGCTGGTCGTCACCGGTCCTGTGCTTCGTTGTATCAGGTCATGGGCTTCTGTACGCCCTGGCCGATCCCCCACATCCGACCCTGGTCAGGATTCTCCGAGACCTCCCGCGCCTCGTGACCTCCTGCGGTGAAAACCGCGACCAGGCCAGGCCCGAATCCACTCGGGCCCGGACGATCCGAAAAGGATTGACGTGAAGAACGCTCGAATCAGCGCTCGTCGTGTGCTCCAAGGAGGAGCCGCCTTCGCCGCGCTCGGCGCTCTGGGCCTCGCCACCGCGATGCCCGCGTACGCGGACACCTACGGTTGGGGTTACGCCTCCGCCGTCGGTGGCGACGGTGTCTCGGAGACCTACGTCACCCAGGACCAGACGGTCTCGAACTCCTTCTCCAGCGGCATCGACGCGTGGCTGACCGTGCAGGGCACGACCACCGCCACGGTCAACGCCGACGGTGCCTCCGGCACCACCGTCATCGACACCGCCAAGATCTCCATCACCCTCGACGACCTCGAGGACATCCTCGACCCCGAGGAGGAGGACGAGGAGGAGGACGAGGACGACGACACCGAGGACGACGGCGCCGACGAGGACGGTGACCCCGAGGACACCGACGGCGACGACGACCCCGAGCCCGGTGAGGGCGGCGGCGAGGAGGGCGGCGAGGACGGCTCGAACGCCCCCGGAGACCCCTCGGAGGGGGACAACGAGCCCGGTGACGGCACCCCGTCGCCGACCCCCGACCCGGAGCCCGAGCCCTCGCCCACCCCGAGCACCCCCGAGGACGACGCGACCGGCGACGAC
>NZ_QOCZ01000154.1 GCF_018207095.1 Nocardiopsis sp. MG754419
GCCCGGGACGGCACCGCCGGCCGGGGTGTGCGCGGGTGTCCCCGGGCCCGTGGTGGACGCACCGCCCGGATGCGCGAACGCGCCGACCCTCTCACCCTGGGCCGCGGCCGACAACAGGCGACGGCATTCGGTCTCGTCCGATCGCCGTTCGGGGTCCTTGACCAGCATCCCCTGGAGGGCCTGCCCGAGGGCGCCGGGCAGTACCCGGGGCGGTTCGGCGGTGGACACGGCGTGCAGCGTCGCCGGGATGCCCTCGCGCTGGAAGGGAGAGACCCCGGTGGCCGCGAAGTAGAGGGTGGCGCCCAGGGACCAGAGGTCACCCGCGGGGCTCGCCGGGGCCGAGGCCAGCCGTTCGGGGGCCAGATAGGCCGGTGAGCCCATCATCCCGGCGGTCTGGGTGACCGCGGCGGTGTCGGCGATGGTGGCGATGCCGAAGTCGGTCAGCACCACCCGACCCCCGTCGGTGACCATGACGTTCTCGGGCTTGACGTCGCGGTGGGTGATGCCCTGGGCGTGCGCGGTACCCAGGGCGTCGAGCAGGTCCAACCCCCGGGTGGCGACCTCGGCCGCCTCCAGCGGACCCTGGTCGCGCACCAGACGGCTCAGGGACTCGCCCTCCAGGAACTCCATGACGATCCACGGGCGTTCGTCGTCATCGACGATGTCGTGCACGGTGACGATGTTGGGGTGTTGCCCCATGGCCGTGGCCTGCGCCTCGCGGCGGGCGCGCGCGGCCACACGGGCGCGCTCGGTCTCGTCCAGGCCGGGCGAGGGCAGGATCTCCTTGACAGCCACGACGCGGTTCAGACGCGTGTCGTGGGCCCGCCAGACCCTCCCCATGCCGCCGCGACCGACCTCCGCACGCAGTTCGTAACGTTCCTGCAGCGTGCGCTGGAATTCGGCCACCGTGGACTCCTGACGGGGGTGTGGGGACGTGCGGGCCCACGGAAGGCCCGCGCGGGCGGGGAGGGCGCGTGGGAGGCTCCAGTCTACGGATGCGCGGAGCCTCCGAACCCCCGCACCCGGCGGGCCGATCCCTGTGGAGGGCCCGGGTTCAGGCCCCCGCGGCCGGTTCGGTGAGGAAGTCGCGCACGAGCCGGTTGACCCGGCCGGGGGACTGGCGGTTGACCCAGTGCCCCTGACCTGCGAGCAGTTCGACGCGGGCCCCGGGGACCGCGCGGGCGGCGGCGATGGTCAGGGCCGGTTTGACGCCGATGTCCTTGGCACCCGCGATGAACAGGGCCGGGCAGGCGATCTCCGGAAGACGTGGACGCAGGTCCACGTTCATGCCCCATGGGCCGATGGAGGCGTTCTGCCAGTCGGAGGAGCCGGCTCCGTGCCGGGCCATCTCGGCCATGACCTCGTCGACGATCTCCTTCTGGTCGGGGGCCGGCCCGGCCAGGAGCGCCTTACCGACGAAGGCCGCGGTCCTGCGCCGGTCACCGACCATGAGGCCGGGCAGCGTGGAGTTGAGCAGGCGGCTCTGGGCGGTGAGCCACAGGAGTTGGTGGTAGACGGGAGGGAAGGACAGGATGCCGCCCGGGTTGATGGGCACGATCCGTTCGACCCGGTCGGGGAGTTCGATGGCGGTGTCGAGGGTCATGGCCCCGCCCTGGGACATGCCCACCACGCTCACCCGGTCCAGGTGGAAGTGGTCCAGGACCGCCAGGACGCACCGACGCAGGGCGGCGTGGTCGGCGAACCCCTTCCACTCGGTGCTGAGTCCCTGCTTGGGCCAGTCGAGGGCGATGACCCGGTGGTCGCGGGCCAGTTCCGGGATGAGGTGACGCCAGCTCAGGGTGGCGCTGTCCACGCCCGCACCACTGAGCAGTAGGACGGCCGGGGCCTGCTCGGGACCCTCGGCGATGACGCTCAGACGGCCCTCGGGCATGTCGACGTGTGTGCGATGGAACTCGCGGTGTGCGCCACCGGTCTCGGTCATGGGGTGTTCTTCCCTTCCTTGTTCCGCCAGCGGTCGAGCATGGCGGGCAGTTCGGTCTCCAGGAATCCGTAGAGCTCGTGCACGTTCTCCAGGCGCTCACGCCGCTCGGGCGAGGCCTCTTCCAGCGCCGTCAGTCCGCGTTCGGTCACCTGTCGGAAGCGGGTGGTCTGCGCGTAGCGGCGTTCGAGCATGCGGCTCCAGCCGTCGGCGGCGATCCGGAAGTACTCCTGGCGGTGGCCGCGTTTGCGCACCCCCTCCACGAGTCCGCTGGGGGTGAGCATGCGGGTGGCGCTGCCGATGGAACTGCGGCTGACCTGGAGCACTTCGGCCAGGGCGGCGGCGCTCTGTTCGGGCGGGTCGCAGATCAGCAGCCACCCGATGACCCGCCCGGCGATCAGCGGCATGCCCTCGTGCTCGAAGAACACCGCGAGGTCGTCGACGAAGGCCAGTTCGGCTTCGGTGGGTTCGCTCATGCCCCCACATTACAGTCATTGCAGCCATGACTGCAATGACAGCAATTACTGCAAAGAAAAGGAGTGGGGGAGGGTCGTCGCGATCACGGGACGCACCGGGGAGTCGGCCGCCCCGAGTGTGGGTTCGCCCTGACTGTGGTAAAAGTTAGGCGTGCCGAACATTAGAGATGGGTTGTCTTCAAAGACCTGGTTGGTCGCGGTTTGCGCCCTGGTCCCCTCCCTCACCTTGACCGCCTGCACCCCCGCGACCGACGAGGCCTCCGACGATGGCCGCCCCCTGGTGCTGACCACGTTCACCGTCCTGGCCGACATGACCGAGAACGTTGCCGCCGACCGCGTGCGCGTGGCCTCCCTGACCCGCCCCGGGGCGGAGATCCACGGCTACGAACCCACCCCCGACGACCTCGTGCGCGGCCAGGACGCCGACCTGATCCTGGAGAACGGGCTCGGCCTGGAGGCCTGGTTCGCCCAGTTCACCGACCGCGTGGACGCCCCCACCGCGGTGCTGACCGAGGGTGTGGAGACGATCCCCATCTCCTCCGGCGAATACGAGGGCGAACCCAACCCGCACGCCTGGATGTCGCCCACCAACGCCCTGACCTACGTCGACAACATCCAGGCGGCCCTGACCGAACTCGACCCCGAGGGCGCCGACGACTTCGCCGAGGCCGCCGCGGCGTACAAAGAGGAGATCCGCGAGGTCTCCGGCTACCTGGAGACCGAACTGGCCGAGGTCCCCGACCGGTCCCGCGCCCTGGTCACCTGCGAGGGCGCCTTCTCCTACCTGGCCCGTGACGCCGACCTGACCGAGCGTTACCTGTGGCCGGTCAACGCCGAACGCGAGGGCACACCCCAACAGATCGCGGCGGTGGCGGAGTTCGTCCGCGACAACGACGTGCCCGCCGTCTTCTGTGAGAGCACGGTGAACGACGGTGCGCAGCGGTCGGTCGTCCGCGAGACCGGCACACGCATGGGCCCGACGCTCTACGTCGACTCCCTGTCGGAGGCCGACGGCCCCGTTCCCACCTACCTGGACCTGCTCCGCCATGACGCCGAGGCCATCGTCGAGGGGCTGGCGGACGCATGAGCCGCCCCACCCCCGCGGGAGAGGAGGACACCGTGACCGCAGCCATCGAGGTCGATGGGGCCACCGTCCGCTACGGCGACGTCCTGGCTCTGGACGACGTGCACCTGTCCGTGGCGCCCGGCCGGGTCTGTGGCCTGCTCGGCATGAACGGGTCGGGCAAGTCCACCCTGTTCAAGGCCGTACTGGGCCTGGTCACGACCGACCACGGCCGAGTGCGCGTCCTGGGCATGAAGAGCGCCGCCGCCCGCCGCAAGGGGCTGGTCGGCTACGTCCCCCAGTCCGAACAGGTGGACTGGGCCTTCCCCGTCCGCGTTCGCGACGTGGTCATGATGGGCCGCTACGGCCACATGGGCCGGCGGCGGCGCCCACGGCCCGCCGACCGTGAGGCGGTCGAGCACGCTCTGGCCCGCACCGACCTGACCCTCCTGGCCGACCGCCAGATCGGTGCGCTCTCCGGCGGTCAGCGCAAACGCGCCTTCGTCGCCCGCGCGATCGCCCAGGACGCCGACGTGCTGCTGCTGGACGAACCCTTCGCCGGGGTGGACAAGCGCTCCGAGGCCACCATCACCGCACTGCTCCTGGAGCTGCGCCGCGCCGGGCACACCCTCCTGGTCTCCACCCACGACCTGGCCCAGGTGCCCGTGTTGTGCGACGAGGCCGTACTGCTGCAGAACCGGGTCATCGCCCACGGGCCGCCCGAGAAGGTACTCGAACCGGACGTGCTGTTGGAGGCGTTCGGCATCCACCCGAACGAGGAGGGGACATGGACGCGGTGACCGCCGTCGTCGAGTGGTTCACGGTGCCGATGCAGTTCGAGTTCGTCCGACGCGCACTGCTCGTGAGCGTGGTCGCCGGCGTGGTGTGCGCCGTCCTGTCGTGCTGGATGACCCTGGTGGGCTGGTCCCTGATGGGCGACGCGGTCTCCCACGCGGTCCTGCCCGGAGTGGTGCTGTCCTACATGTTCGGTCTGCCCTTCGCCGTGGGCGCGCTGGCCTTCGGCGCCGGTTCCGTGGCCCTCATCGGCGTGGTCAACCGCACGTCCCGCGTCAAGGAGGACGCCGTCATCGGGGTGGTCTTCACCGCGCTGTTCGCCCTGGGGCTGGTCCTGGTCTCCCGGGTGCCCAGCCAGACCGACCTGGGTCACATCCTCTTCGGCAACGTCCTCGGTGTCTCCGACGCCGACATCCTCCAGGTGCTGATCCTGGCCGCCGTCGTGCTGGCCGTGGTCTGGTACAAGCACCGCGACCTGACCATGTACGCCTTCGACCCGGTCCACGCCCACGCCATCGGCGTCAACCCGCGCCTGCTGGAGACCCTGCTGTTGGGGCTGCTCTCGGTGACCGTGGTGGTCGCGTTGCAGGCGGTGGGCATCATCCTGGTCGTGGCCATGGTCATCATCCCCGGCGCCACCGCCTACCTGCTCACCGACCGGTTCGAGCGGATGCTGCTCATCTCCATGGCCGTGGCCGTGACCGCCGCCGTCACGGGGGTCTTCACCAGCTTCCACCTCAACCTGTCCACCGGCGGATGCATCGTGCTCGCCCAGGCGGGGCTGTTCACCCTGGCCTACCTGTTCTCACCCCGCCACGGAGTGGTCCGGCGCGGCCGGAGGGCCCGTTCCCGGCGCCCACGCGCCCACGCATGAACACCAAGGTTTGAACATTCTGTTGACAACACTCATGCGACAACGCATAGTTGGCGCATGAGTGCCACCGAGGATCCCTTCATCCGCCCCGACCCCGAGCAGGCCCGGCGCGCACGCGCCCACGAGGCCCTGTTCCGCGTCACCGAACGCCACGCCACCGGACAGGCCCGTCTCCTGTGGGAACAGAGCCGCATGCCCATGTCGGCCCACGAGGCCATCCGACGGGTGTCCGATCTGGCCGCCGGCAGCGCCGCCCCCGACCCGGACGCCCCGGCCGTCGACCAGGCCGACCTGACCGCCGCCCTGACGTTGGTGCCGCTGGCCCGCGCCGAGTTCGACCAGATGGAGGTCGGCCTGCTCACGATGGCCAAGGGGCGCGGGATGACCTGGCAGGAACTGGCCTACGGGCTGGGGTTGAACACGGCCCAGGCCGCCCGTCAACGCCACGACCGTCTCCAGGCCCGCACCGAGACCTGAGAACCGCCCGGGCCCACCGCGTACGGTCGGGCCCGGACGCTCTCACGCCGTCGACCTGCGCGGACACCGCATCCCGAGGAGGCCGGGTCATCCGCGGGCCCTCCCGCCCTGCGCAGCCCTGACCCGTCATTACCCGTGGTTTTGCCGGACACTGCGCACACTGGAGGAGACCGTGCCTTCGTCGGCGGGCGCCGTCGCCTGGTCACCCACGACGCTCGCGCGCGCCCTCACCGGCGCCGGCCCATGAGGAGACCCACGGGGAGAGGCCATGGACCTCAACATCCTTCCGCTGGCGATCACCATGATGGCGGGGCCGCAGATCATCGCCGCCCTGGTCCTGGTCACGACCGGACGGGCGGTGCGCGTGTCCCTGGCGTTCCTGGTGGGCGTGGCCGTGGCCACGACCGTCGGGGTGGTGCTCGCCCACCTCGTCTTCACCCTATTCGGCAACGTGGTGCCCCTGGGCGACCCCTCGGACAGCGGTTCGACGGGCAACCTCATCCAGTTCGGGTTGGTGGCACTGCTCATCATCGCCGCGGTCTGGACCTACCTGCACCGCGCGACGGCCGAGCCGCCCCGATGGCTCACGGGGCTCATGGAGGCAGGCCCCTCACAGGCGCTGACGACCGGCCTGATGGTGATCCTGCTCATGCCCTCCGACATCATCGTCATGCTGACGGTGGGGGCGCACCTGGCCCACGGGGGAGAGAACCTCACGGACGCGCTGGCGTTCATCGCCGCGACCGTGCTGGTCGCCGCGCTGCCCCTGATCGCGCTCCTGGCCGCGGGTCACCGCGCCAGGGACGCCATGCCGACCGTCCGGGACTGGCTGAACTCCCACAGCTGGGTGGTCACCATCGCCACCTGTCTGGTCTTCGTACTGCTCCTACTGTGAGCGCGGTCGACCCCGACCCGCGTGAGGTCGGTGGCGGCACGGGCCCGCCCGTGATGGCCTGCCTCCGGGAGGAAGAGGCCACACCGCGTCGCAGCGTCCACGGCGTCGGGCGCGGGGCGGGCCCCGCGCCCGAAGCGCACACTCGGGATGGACCCGGGGCCGGTGCGACCGACCCCGTCCGCCCACCCCTGTGAAGGGTGGGAGCCCACCACCGCATGAGGGAGGGCCCTCAGTCCGACCTCAGACGAGCATCGCCAGCTGGCGTGCCTGGGCGACCAGGGTGCCCTGGCCGTCCCAGATCTCCATGTCCTCCTCGTGCAGGCCGTGGGAGACGTGCTTGGTGTACACCCGGCACGCCAGCCACCCGGGGGCGGGCCTGGCGCGCACGTGGGTGCTCAACTCCACGGTGATGGTGCCGAACTCACCGATCTCCAGCACCGCCGGCACCGCGAAGTCCACCATGGCGGGCAGGGCGTGCACGTCGGCGTCGCGGCCGTCGGCGAACCGCATCCAGAAGTCGACGTGGGGTCGGCCGTTCTTGTCCCCGTCCAACCAGCCGGGCCGCTCGGGGTAGCGGTACTCGATGCGTCGGGCGATGGTGACGCCCTCGACCTCGCCGGAGAACTCGGCCGGAACGTGGCAGTCCTCGGGGGAAGGCAGGTCGGGCGGCCCCTCCAGGTGCAACTCACGGCCCTCGGCGCTGAGGTCGCCGTACGTGGCGGTGGCGCGCATGATCTCCTTGCCGCCCTGCTCGACCACGACGGCGCCGGTGGCCGTACGGCGTCCCTCACGGATGGTCTCGGTGCGCAGGATGGCGGTTCCGGGTGCGGCCGGGCGCAGGTAGAAGGCGGAGACCACCAGGGGGTCGGGCTGGGAGAGGGTCTGCCCCAGGGCGTTGAGCGCGGTGCCCAGGACGTAGCCGCCGTTGGGGTGCGAGGTGAAGGTGGTCCAGCCGTCGGTGAAGGTGGCGGTGAACTCGCCGTCGGCGCGCTTGTCGACCCGGGTGTCACGATCGAACTCGTGACCCGCGGCGGGGTGCTCTTGGCTCATACCGGCATGTTACCGGTGAGTAGAACCGGTGGTCGCACGTACCCGAGGGTCCCGCGTTCCCAGAGGGGGATGCGGTCGCACCCGCGCCGGCACTGTCGCCCCCGGCATACTCTCACCCGCTGCGGCGCACCCCGCGCCCCGGGGAGGCGCACGCCTCGTGCGGCCTCGGCCCCGGGCGCCGCGGGTGGGAGACCGTGTGGCCCGTGACGGGCCCCGGGTCTCCGACTGCCCCGGGAGCACCTCGGTGTTAGCGTTGACCGGCGCGGAACCGAACGTCGGTCGCCGCGGCGCGAAGAGGTGAGTCGATGACCGTCCGGACCGGTGCCGCCCCGACCGGCACCCACAACGTTCCCGAACACCGGGTCCCGGCCTGAACACATGACGGGACCCCTGCGAAGCGAAGGTCCTTGAGTTGTCCGACTCCACCCGCACCTGGTCCACCCGACCCGAGACCGGTGCCGACATCGACGACATCCACGCCGTCAACGCCGCGGCCTTCGAGACCGAGGCCGAGGCCGATCTGGTCGACGCGCTACGCGCCGACGACCACGCCTGGATCGACGGCCTGTCGATCGTGGCCGAGACCGAGGAGGGCCGTGTGGTGGGCCATGCCCTGTTCACCCGCTGCCACGTCGACGGCGCACCGGCCCTGGCCCTGGCGCCGTGCGCGGTCCTTCCCGCCCACCAGGGCACCGGCGCCGGTGCCGCCGCCATCCGTGCCGGACTCGCGAGCGCCGCGCTCAGGGGCGAGAACCTCGTCCTGGTGCTGGGGCACCCGGAGTACTACCCGAGGTTCGGGTTCACCCCGGCCTCCGGGTTCGGGGTGCACGCCCCCTTCGAGGTGCCCGACGAGGCCATGATGGCCCTGTCCCTGGACCCGTCCCGGAACACCCCGCGCGGGACCATCCGCTACCCGGCCGCCTTCGGCGTCTGAGACCGTGACGCGTCCCCACCCCCGCGGGGGTGGGGACGCCCAGGCGCACGGTGAGGTCGGGGCGGGACACCCCGGGAACCGTGCCGAGACCGCGGGCGTCGGAACCACGGGCGGAGAGCGAAGGAGGGCCTCATGAACGGCGCGTACGGACAGAGCATGAACCTCGGCCTGGGAGTGGCCATGGGCCTGGTCTTCGGTCTGCTCTTCGACAGCCTGGCGATGGGCATCGCGTTCGGCGTGGTGTTCGCGCTCTGCTTCGGCGCCTACCGGTCCGGTCGACGCGGAGCCTGAACCGTCGACCCACCCGCACCCGCCGCGGCGCTCACAGCTCGGCCAGACTCTCCTCCACCAGAAGACGTTCGGCCACCCGCGTGTACATCAGCGACCGGTTGACGGCCAGCATCGCCGTGTTCTCCAGGTCGATGGTCACCGCCAGAGAGCTCACATGAGGGAACAGGTCGTGCACGCGCAACGCCTGGGTGGCCTTCACTCTGCTGGCCAGGCCCTTGCGCCGATGCGCGGGCATCACCGCGGTGTCGTGCTGGTCGGCCACCGCACCACCGGTCACCGTGCAGACGGTGGCCGCGACGACCTGGTCGGAGGTACGGTCCAGGGCCGCGCCCACCACCAGCCGGGAACCGTCCTCGGTGATCTTGTCCTCCCACGCGCGCACCTGCGCGGGCCCCCAGGCCCTGGCCGTCATCTGCAGGGCCGCGCCAGGGGCGTCCAACAGATGCGCCATCACCCGCCCGAAGGAACGCACCGACCCCTCCGGCGCGGGCCCCTCCCAGTGGGTGAGTCGGTACCCCCGCGCCGGCGTGGCCGCCAACGACCAACAGCGCCGCAGGGTGGCCTCGTCCAGGTGCTGCTTCTGCAGCTCCAGCCGCAGCAGGGTACGCAGATAGGGGCTGGCGCGGGCGAAGGGCTCACCCGGGTCACCGGCGAGCACCGTGCTCTGCAACCGGTCCATACCGAGGAGACGGGCCCGCTCCACCACCGTCTCGCGCAGTTCGGCGCCCATGCCCTGCCTTCGGGCCCGGGCCACCACGAACAGGCGCAGGAACCCGATCCGGGGGTCGTGCGGCTGTCGACGCAGCTCGGCCACCCCGGACACCGGTGCGCCCTCGGCCTCGCGCGCCACCCATCTCCAAGCCTCACCGGCGCGTTCCGTGCGCAGCCGGGCCGACAGATCCTCGGCACGGGGCGCCCCACCCGACAACTCGCTCTGCCCGGTGGTGAAGATCACGCTCCAGGTGTCCAGGTCGGTGGGGGAGGCCGCGACGGGGTCGAAGGGTTCCACGAGAGGGCTCACCCGGACACCGTTTCACACTGTGACCTTAACTGTCCCCCTCTCACCGGGGGCGGGTCCCCACCCGGTATCCTCACCGCCGGCACGACAGCGGAGTGAGCCCACTGTTTCCCGTGTGTTACGGCCCGACACATCCAGGCAACCCCCGCTCTCTACCGTCGGGTCCATCAAGCAGCCCTCGAACAGGAAGGCCTGGTCGTGAGACCTCGCACCGGCGTCTCCGCGCCACGCACCGGACCCAGCTGGATCTCCCGTTGGGACCCCGAGGACCACACCTTCTGGGAGGGCACCGGCCGATCGGTGGCCCGCCGCAACCTGTGGGCCTCCATCGCCTCCGAGCACATCGGCTTCTCGATCTGGTCGATCTGGTCGGTGCTGGTGCTGTTCATGATCCCCGAACACGGCTTCTCCACCACGCCCGAACAGAAGTTCCTGCTGCTGTCGGCGGTCACCCTGGTCGGCGCCGTGCTGCGCGTGCCCTACACCCTGGCCGTGCCCCTGTTCGGCGGGCGCAACTGGACCATCATCTCCACGGCGCTGCTCCTCATCCCCACCGCCGCCGCGTTCTTCCTCATCCAGAACCCCGACACCCCGTTCTGGCTGATGCTGCTGCTGGCCGCCACGGCGGGCCTGGGCGGGGGCAACTTCTCCTCCTCCATGGCCAACATCAACTCCTACTTCCCCGAGCGGGAGAAGGGGTGGGCCCTGGGTCTGAACGCCGGTGGCGGCAACATCGGTGTGGCCACCGTCCAACTGGTGGGGCTGGCCGTCATCGCCGTGTTCACCACGTCGGCCGGGGCGCTGGTGCCGCTGTTCTACGCACCCCTGATCCTGCTGGCCTCCGTGTGGGCGCTGCGGTCGATGAACAACCTGGTCGACGTGCGCAGCGACATCCGCGGGCAGCTCTCGGCCACCGGGGACCGCCACTTCTGGATCATGTCGGTGCTCTACATCGGCACCTTCGGCTCCTTCATCGGCACCGGCTTCGCCTTCGGTCTGCTGTTGCAGTCCCAGTTCGGACTCGCCCCCGTCCAGTCGGCCGGCATCGCCGTTCTGGGGCCGGTGATCGGCTCCCTCATCCGCCCGGTGGGCGGCCGGATGGCCGACGCCCTGGGCGGAGCCCGGGTCACCCTGTGGGTCTTCACCGCCATGGCCCTCTGCGCCGGGGTGCTGCTGTTCGCCGTCCAGGCCGCCCAACTGGGCCTGTTCATCGGTGCCTTCGCGGTGATGTTCACCCTCACCGGTCTGGGCAACGGCTCCACCTACAAGATGATCCCGTCCATCTACGCCGCCAAGGCCGAGGACGCCATCGCCGCCGGGGAACCCCGGGAGCAGGTCATGGATCGCACCAAGCGCACCGCCTCCTCCATGCTCGGACTCATCGGCGCGGTCGGCGCCCTGGGCGGGGTCGGCATCAACGTGACCTTCCGCGAATCCTTCGCCGCCACCGGCTCCACCGCACCCGCCTTCGCCGCGTTCGGGCTCTTCTACCTGATGTGCGCCGCCATCACCTACCTCGTCTACCTGCGCCGCCCGACCACCTCCGCCACGGACCCGCGTTCCACCGAAGCGGCCACGCGATGACCGCACCCGCGGCCACGCGCACCCACTGCCCCTACTGCGCCCTGCAGTGCGCGATGGACCTCGCCCCCGCACCGGACGGGGGACTGAGTGTCCGCCCCGCGCCCTTCCCCACCAACCGGGGCGGGCTGTGCCGCAAGGGCTGGACCTCGACCGAGGTCCTCACCACCCCCGACCGCCTGACCCGCCCCCTGCTGCGCAAGGACCGCACCGGGCCCCTGACCGAGGTGGACTGGGACACCGCCCTGGACCACATCGCAGAACGGCTCCTGGCCCTGCGCGCGGAGTCGGGCCCCGACAGCGTCGCGGTCTTCGGCAGTGGGGGCCTGACCAACGAGAAGTCCTACCTGTTGGGCAAGTTCGCCCGATTGGCCCTGGGCACCTCACAGATCGACTACAACGGTCGTTTCTGCATGTCCTCCGCGGCCGCAGCCGGCAACCGCGCCTTCGGCCTGGATCGGGGAATGCCCTTCCCGCTGACCGACCTGGCCGCGTCCGACGTGGTCCTGTTGGCCGGCGCCAACCCCGCCGAGACCATGCCGCCGATGATGGGCCACCTGTCCGCACCGCGCCTCATCGTCATCGATCCGCGCCGCACCGCCACCGCACGCGTGGCCCTCGACAACGGTGGCCTCCACCTGGCCCCGCGCCCCGGTACCGACACGGCCCTGGCCCTGAGCCTGCTGCACGCGGTACACGCCCAGGGCTGGGTGGACCGCTCCTTCGTCGACTCCCGCACCACCGGCTTCGCTGCCGCTTGGGACCAGGCCGCCGTCTGGTGGCCCGAACACGCCGAACTCATCACCGGGGTGCCCGCCGCCCAGGTCCGCGCCGCCGCCGATCTGTTGGGGCGGGCCGCCCACGCCCGGTCCGCCCACGTCCTCACCGGGCGCGGCACCGAACAGCACGCCAAGGGCACCGACACCGTCTCGGCCTGGATCAACCTCGCCCTGGCGCTGGGCCTGCCCGGTCGCGCCGGTTCGGGATACGGGTGCATCACGGGCCAGGGCAACGGCCAGGGCGGGCGTGAACACGGCCAGAAGGCCGACCAGCTGCCTGGCTACCGGCGTATCGACGACCCCGCCGCACGCGCCCACGTGGCCGGCGTGTGGGGGGTCGACCCCGACGCGTTGCCCGGGCCCGGACGCAGCGCCTTCGAACTACTCGACGCCCTGGGCACCCCCGACGGCCCGCGCGCCATGCTGTTGTTCGGCTCCAACCCGGTGGTCTCCGCGCCCCACAGCACCCGCGTGCGCTCCCGGCTGGCCGATCTGGACCTGCTGGTGGCGGCCGACTTCGTGCTCTCCGAGACCGCCGCCATGGCCGACGTGGTGCTGCCGGTGGCCCAGTGGGCCGAGGAGTCGGGCACCATGACCAACCTGGAGGGCCGTGTCCTGCGACGTCGCCGGGCCGTTTCACCACCGGCCGGTGTGCGCACCGACCTCCAGGTGCTCCAGGACCTGGCCACCCGTCTGGGCCAGCCCGCCGCACGGTTCCCCACCGACCCCGACACCGTCCTGGTCGAGTTGGGCGCCGCCTCCGCCGAGGGCGCGGCCGACTACTCCGGTGTGACCCCGGACCGCCTGGCCGGGCAGGAGGCCCTGTACTGGCCGGTGCCGCGGGACGCCCCGCCCAC
>NZ_QOCZ01000155.1 GCF_018207095.1 Nocardiopsis sp. MG754419
TCGCTGTGTTGTGTCTTTACTTTATCAGGTGTTCCGTTCCCCGTCGAATCGGCGGTTTCGGTATTCCCGATCGGGGTAAAGGACCCCGTGTGCTCCGTTACGGCCTGCGCGTTTCCGCGGGGCTTTCTTCGAAGCGACCCTGCGAGTTTACATGCCCCGAGCACCGCTCGGACCGGGTTCACTGCGCAGAGGATGTCTGAGATCGCGGCCCGGTTCCGAGTCGACCCTGTGAGGGCCGCTCGCCGTCCCGCAGCGACTCGATCGATATTAGGGGTGTCGGGGGCAGACGTCAAGTCAGGACCCGGATCCGGCGCCCTCTGGGCGATCCGGGCCTCGATCGTCCCGCTCTCAGGCGGTTTCTCCAGGCCCCTGACGTGCGCGGACCTCATCGCGGGTGCGCGTGGTCACGTCGGCTCTTGTCTGACGACAAGGATCGTGCCCGAGACGTGGCGTTCCCAAACACTGACTTTTCCGAGAAAAAGGATCGGGGCCGACCTTCGGGCGAAGGTCGGCCCCGATCTCGTCCGGGTCAGTTCTCCCGCAGCACCACACCACCGATGTTCCGCTTGCCCTTGCGCAGGACCACGAAGCGCCCCTGGAGCACGTCGTTCTCGGCGAGGGTGGCGTCGACGTCGGTGACCTTCGTGTTGTTCACGTAGGCGCCGCCCTCCTGGATCGCACGGCGGGCCGCGGACTTGCTCGGTGTCAGCCCGCTCTGTGCGAACAGGTCGGTGACGAGCAGTGCGGTCACGGGCCCGTCGACCTCGGCCTTGGGCACCTCGGCCAGGGCGGCGTCCAGGGTCCGCGCGTCCAACTCGGTGAGGTCCGCGCGACCGAAGAGGGCCAGACTGGCCTCCTTGACCTTGCGGGTCTCCTCCTCGCCGTGCACGAGCGTCGTGAGCTGCTCGGCGAGTGTGCGCTGGGCCGCTCGCGCCTGGGGGCGTTCCTCGGTCTGCCGCTCCAGGTCGGCGATCTCTTCCTGAGACAGGAAGGTGAACACCTTCAGGTAGCGGATGACGTCACGGTCGTCGGCGTTGAACCAGAACTGGTAGAAGGCGTACGGCGAGGTGAGATCGGGGTCGAGCCAGATGGTGCCGCTCTCGGTCTTGCCGAACTTGGTGCCGTCCGCTTTGGTGAGCAGGTTCGTGGTGAGCGCGTGGGCCGAGCCGTGCGGCTCGTTGCCCTCGATACGACGCACCAGATCGAGACCGGCGGTGATGTTGCCCCACTGGTCCGAGCCACCGGTCTGCAGGACGCAGCCGTAGCGCCGGTAGAGCTGCACGTAGTCGTAGGACTGGAGCAGCACGTAGCTGAACTCGGTGTAGCTCATCCCCTCACCGTCGAGCCGGCTCTTGACCGTCTCTCGGGCCAGCATCTGGTTGATGCTGAAGTGCTTGCCGACGTCACGGAGCAGTTCGATGGCGTTGATCTCGCCGAGCCATGCACCGTTGTCGGCGAGGATGGCGTCGGTGGGACCCGGCTGCTCCCCCTCGGGCGTGAACCGCAGGAACGACGACAACTGCCCCCCGAGGTTGCCGACCCAGGATCGGACGGTCTCCAGGGAGTTCATCTGCCGCTCGGCGTTGGGCTTGGGGTCACCGATGAGTCCGGTGCCACCGCCGACGAGGGCGATGGGCCGGTGACCGGCGCGCTGGAAGCGGGCCAGGGTGAGCGCCTGGATGAGGTGTCCGACGTGCAGGCTGCCCGCGGTGGGGTCGAATCCGCAATAGAGGGTGATCGGACCATCGGCCAGCGCCTTGCGGAGTACGTCAAGGTCGGTCGTCTGCGCGATGAGTCCGCGCCACTGGAGTTCGTCGATGATGTCGATCACTGTGTAGCTCTCTGTCGGATAGGCGGGCCCCATGGCCCGATCTGCCTAGCAGTCTAGGTCGGCTCACCGGGTGGCTCACCCGGTTTTCCCTCACACGGCCACGCTAGCGGGCCGGCCCGGGTTCGCCCCGACGCGCCCCCGAGCCCCCTCGTTCACGCGCCCCGCGCCTCGCGCCCGTCGACCCTCGCCGACCGCCCCTTGACGACAGAAGCTAATGGCATTAGCTTTTGGGCTAAGAACAATAGCCCTGCGAGGGAGGGACCTCCCATGCCTTATCTGCGCCGCCCCGAGGGGCGCATCGCCTACGACCTCTACGGCGAGGACGCCTCCGGACCACTCGTGGTCTGCGTGCCCGGCATGTTCGACCACCGCGCCTCCTTCCGCTTCGTCGGAAGGGCGCTGGCCGCCGCGGGGTACCGGGTCGCCGTCATGGACCTGCGCGGGCACGGTGACAGCGACATCACCTTCACCGCCCACGACAGTCGGGCGACCTCGACCGACGTGATCGCCCTGGCCGAGGAGCTCGGCGGGCGACGCGTGGTCCTGGTCGGCAACTCCATGGGGGCCGCGGCCGTCACCATCGCCGCCGTCGATCGCCCCGACCTGGTGGCCGGCATCGCCCTGTTGGGACCGTTCCTGCGTCCTCCCACCCCCGCGTGGTGGGAACGCACGATGCAGAACGCGCTGCTTCTGCGCCCCTGGGCACCATGGGCGCTCACCTTCCTCTACGACCGCCTGCACGCGGGACGCACCCCGGAGGGGCACGACGAACAGAGGGCACGGATCCTGCGGATGCTGCGGCCCGCCGACCGCTATCGATCCATCCTCGCCACCATCAGGGCGACCAACGAGACCGTCGATCGCACCGAGGGAATGGCGGCCGAGGCCGTCGTGATCATGGGCGAGCAGGATCCGGACTGGAAGGACCCGCACGCCGAGGCGCGATGGGTGGCCTCGGTGGTCGGTGGACGGCTGGTGATGGTGCCCGCATGCGGTCACTACGCCCAGTCGCAGCGGCCCGACGTGGTCGCGCCCGTCCTGGTCGATCTGGTCGAGCGGGTGGTCACCGATGCCTAGGGCCGGGCTGACCCCCGAGGTGGTCGCGGCCGAGGCCTCACAGGTGTGCGACGAGCAGGGGTTCGACGCGCTCTCCCTCGCCGCCGTGGCCAAGCGACTGGGGGTGGCCACACCCAGCCTCTACAAACACGTCGCCGGGCTGGACGCGCTGCGTCGGCTGGTCGTGCTGGCCACCGTGGAGGAACTGACCGAACGGATGCGCGAGGCCGCGGTGGGTCGCTCTCGTGGCGCGGCGGTGCGCGCGCTGTTCGCCGCCTACCGGGACTTCGCGCACGAGCACCCCGGGCGGTACGCGGCGCTGCAACGGGCTCCTTCTCCGGAGGATCACGAAGCCTCCGCGACCTTCGCCCGCGCGCTCGAGGTCATCTCCTCGGTCCTGCGGGGGTTCGCCATTCCCGAGGAGCGGTCGGTGCACGTGATCCGGGTTCTGCGCAGCACCATGCACGGGTTCATCGATCTGGAGACGCAGGGCGGTTTCGGTCTCCCGGAGAGCCTCGACGAGAGTTACACGCTGATGGTCGAGGGGTTCGTGCGGCTTCTCGAACAGTGGCCCGACACGAAGGAGACATGATGTTGGCAGGCCACTTCGGGGTGGCGGGGATCGTCAAGGCCTGGCGGCCGGACATCCCCCTGGCGGCGCTGTTGGTGGCCACGCAACTACCGGACCTGGTGTTCGCTCCCCTGGCACTGGCGGGGTGGGAGTCCATGGAACCGGCCGCGCCCGGGCTGGAGGGATACGGATCCCTGCTCATCACCGCCGAGTTCTCGCACTCGTTGCTGTTCAACGTGGTGCTCGCGCTCGCGGTGGGGTGGTCGGTGCACGTGTTCCTCAGGGACCGGTGGGGGCGCGACGCCGGTGCGGTGGTGGGCGCGGTGGTGTTCTCCCACTGGTTGCTCGACCTGCTGGTGCACCGGCCCGACCTACCGCTCCTCCCGGGCAACGTCGGGGACCTGCCGTTGTGGGGCCTGGGGCTGTGGGAGGCGCCGGCGCTCACCGCGGTCGTCGAGGGCGCCCTGGTCCTGACCGGTACCGGCTTGTACGCGTGGCGGACGCTGCGGGACGAACCTCGGCGTGTCCGGGCCTGGTGCCGGAGCGCCGCGATGGCGCTCCTTCTGGTGGGGGCGTTCGTGTTCGACCTGCTGGCCTGAGACCCCGGTGGCTGCCGTGGCGAGGGGAGGTCTTCGGTGGTGAGGGACACCAGGGTCCGTGTCCCACGGATCTCCCCGATGGTCCAAGCTTGGACTACCCAGGTCCCTTCCCCGCCGCGCGGGGAGCACAGATGTTGGAGTCTCCCGCATGTCGAAGCAGTCCTCCCCCAAGGGCGGTCGTTCCGGATCCGCTCGGGGCCGCCGACCCAAGTCCAGATCGGCCGCCGTCGTCAGCACGATCATCGGTGTGGTCGTGATCGCCGTCGTCGTGTTGCAGCAGCTGGGGGTGATCGACCTGGACGGTGACGCTGCCGCCACCGGAACCCAGGACTCCCCCGAAGGTTCCTCCGCCTCCGACGTCGACCAGGCGCGTGAGCGCCTGGAGGAGCTCCGGGTGGAGGACGAGGACGACCCTCCCGGGTACGACCGGGCGCTGTTCCCCCACTGGGACGGCAACGTGGAGGACAACTGCACCACGCGCCAGGTGGTGTTGTTGCGCGACGGTGAGGGTGTGGAGACCAACGACGACTGCCAGCCGGTGGAGGGCAGTTGGTACAGCCCCTACGACGGTGAGACCTTCGATGACGCTCAGGACATCGACATCGACCACATGGTGGCTCTGAAGGAGGGGTGGCGGTCGGGCGCCCACGCCTGGTCGACCGAGCAGCGGCAGCGGTTCGCCAACGACCTGGAGTCCACCCAGCTCTGGGCGGTGAGCGCCTCGACCAACCGTTCCAAGGGCGACGCGGACCCGGCCGACTGGCTGCCGCCGCTGGAGTCGTCGCACTGCGACTACGTGGTCTCGTGGATCGAGGTCAAGCACGTGTGGGATCTGAGCGTGGACCCCGACGAGGACGCCGCGCTGCGTGAGGTGCTGGAAGGCTGCTAGGGCGCGTCGCGCGGGGCCTCCTGAGCGCTTCGACCGTTGTTCGCGGGCCCGCCCGCGGGGCGGAACCCTTCCGCGCCCGATCCACGCGACACCCCCGGTGGTCGTTGGCTCGGTGCCCCGCGGAACCGTACCCGGTGCGCTGCGGCGCCCCGGCCGGAGACCGGCCCCCGCCGCGGGTGCTTGCCGCGGCGGGGCCCGCTCAGGGTGGGGACGGCACCGTGGGGAACGGTCAGGCCGGGTTCTCGGTGAGGACGCCCCGGGCGGTCGCGAGCAGTTCCTCTTGGCCCAGGAGCCCGGAGGCGTCGCGCACCTCCACCACGACGCGTTCGGCCGGGGCCCAGAAGGCCTCGGTGTCGCCGTACAGACCCGCGTCGCCGTCCTCCCGATCGAAGTCGGCGAGCTCCCAGGTGTCGGGGTCACGTTCGTGGTAGTGGGCGAGGAACGCCCGGGCCGCGGTCAGATCGGTGAGCGCGTCACCGCGCAGCACCAGGATCTGCAGCACCACCTGGAACCCGCCACCCTCCTTGGCCTGTTCCCAGACCCGTGACGTGAAGGCGACGTCCTCCCACTCGTAGGTGAAGTCCGCGGGCGTGGTCTGCGTCCCGACCCGGTCGGGCAGGTGCGTGACGGTGAATCCGTCCAAGGGTCCTCCTGAAGTTCCGGCGGCCGGGGACGCCGCTGTGATCATGAGTGCGAGTACGACGGACAGGAACGCCGGAGCCCACCTGGTCAGGGACATGATCGCCTCCACCGGTGGCCGCGGGACCGTCCCGGGCCACCTTTCCCATCGTCGGCAGGGCGGCGGTCCGGTACCAGAGTGACTTCGAACCTGTGGACAACTCCGGTCCGACACACCCCGCGCCGTGCCCGGAACGATCTCGGTCGAGGTCCGGAGCGGGTCAGTTCCCGACGATGTGGGAGTCGTACAGGAACTCGGCGATCGCCAGGGAGGAGGTCGCCGCGGGTGAGGGGGCGTTGCGCACACAGACGACGCGACCGTGCGTGTCCACGTGGAAGTCGTCGAGCAGCGCACCGTCCCGGCCCAGTGCCTGGGCGCGCACACCGGCGGGGGCCGGACGCAGGTCCGCTGTGGTGATCTCGGGCAGCAGGCGGCGGGCCTGGGCCGCGAACACGGCGCGGGACGCGGACACCAACGTCTCCCGTGCGCCCACGGTCCAATGCCTGCGGGCCAGACGCCAAAAGCCCGGCCACGCGAGGGTCCGGGCGAGCTCCCCCGGGCTCAGGTCCCGGGCACGATAACCCTCCAGGGCGGTGGCGAGGATCGCGTTGGGTCCCGCCATGACCTCACCGTGGACGTGTCGGGTCAGGTGGACGCCGAGGAAGGGGTAGCGGGGGTCGGGTACCGGGTAGAGGAGGCCGCGGACCAGGTCCCGGCGTTCGGGGATGATCTCGTGGTACTGGCCGCGGAAGGGGACGACCCGGGGGTCCGTTCCGGCCCCGGCCATGCGGGCGAGCCGGTCGCTGTGCAGGCCCCCGCAGAGCACCACCCGGTCGAAACGGTGGATGACGCGTTCGCCCTTGGGGTCACCGGTGAGGACCTCGGCGCCGTCGTGGTCCTGGCGCAGGTCCAGGACGGGGGTGTTGAGCAGGACCCGGCCGCCGCCACGGCGGACGTCGTCGGCGAGCTGTTCGGCGACGGCGACGAAGTCGGTGATGGCGGTGGTGGGCGAGTGGAGTCCGGCCAGTCCCCTGGCGTGGGGTTCGATGGCGCGGACACCGTCGGGGCCGACGCGGGTGACGCCGGGAACGCCGTTCTCCTTCGCCCGCTGTTCGATGTCGTCCAGACGGGCCTCGTCCTCGTCGGTGACGGCGACGAGGAGCTTGCCGGCCTCCCGGTAGGGCAGGTCGTGCTCGGCGCAGTAGTCGCGGAGCAGACCCACGCCGCGGCGGCAGAGGGTGGCCTTGAGGGAACCGGGACGGTAGTAGAGGCCGGCGTGGACGACGCCGCTGTTGTGTCCTGTCTGGTGCGCGGCGACCCGGTTCTCCTTCTCCAGGACGGTGACACGGGTGCCGGGGCGGTGGAGGGTGATGTGGCGGGCCAGGGCCAGTCCGACGATTCCCGCTCCGATGATGCCGATGTGTTCGGTGCTGCGCATGGGCGCACGCTAGCAACACGGCGGTGCGGGGCCCGGGGGCGGGTGGTTCAGAGGGAGCGCAGACCGACCAGAACGGCGTGCAGGATGTCCTGGCGCTCCAGGGGGCGCGAGGGTCCACAGCGCTGGAGCGAACCCTCGGCGACCATGTCGGCGACCATGGTGCGGACCTGGCCGACGGGCAGTCCGACCTCTGCGGCGAGTTCGGCGATGGTGCGTGCGCGCAGCGCATGGTTGAGGATGGTCTCGCGCTCGGGCCGGAGCCATTCCTCCTGGCCCGGGGTCCGGGCCGCCATGACCAGGGTGATGAGATCGAGTTCGGCGGGTGCCGGTCTGGGCGGCGCGTCCGGTTTCACGGTGCCCACGTCGATGGCGAAGGGGCGGAGGAACCGTTCGTTCTCCGCCGACTCCTCCACGGGTCCCTTGTGGACGGTGCCGGTGTGGTCGGACACCGGTCGTTCCGGGCGACGGGCGTGACGGCCCTCAGCTCTCACTGGGTCCTCCTGGCGGTGTCTGGGTCGGGAAGGGCACGGTTCCGTGGGGACCGGAGGGGTCGAAGGGCCGTTGCGGGCCCGACGCGCCTACGGTCCACTGAGGTTCGGAGGGGCGGACCGATCCCTGGGGCCCGGAGCGGGAGGGCGTCCTGTGGATTCCGTTGGGTGCGAGGGGGTACTGCGGGCCCGACGCGCGGGCGGCGTGGTGACCCATGGGGCCGGGGAAGCTGGGGGCCGCCGCACCGGCGACCGTGAGCGGGTTGTCGACCGGTTCGAGCAGGCTGTCGGGGACCAGTGCGGTGGCGCGGGTGCCGCCGTAGGGCGACGGATGCAGCCAGACCCGCACGCCGTGGCGTTCGGCGAGGCGGGCCACGACGAACAGACCCAGGCGCGGGTCGTCGGGCAGGGCCATCACGTCGAACTCGGGCGGCCGGGTGAGGGTGCGTTCGGCGGCCGCGTACCCCTGTTCGGACATGCCGAGCCCACGGTCCTCGATCTCCACCAACAGGCCTTCGGCGGTCGGGGAGCAACCGACGTCCACCGGGGTGCCGGCCGGGGAGAACTGCGTGGCGTTCTCGACGAGCTCGGCGAGCAGGTGGACGATGTCGGCGACGGCCTGACCGTGCATGAGCACGCGCGGCGCGGAGGTGAGACGGACCCGCTCGAAGTCCTCGGTCTCGGCGATGGCGGCGCGCAGTACGTCGACCAAGGGTCGGGGCTGGCGCCACCGCCGCGCGGACTGGCCCCCGCCGAGGATGATGAGGTTGTCGGCGTAGCGGCGGGCCCGTGTGGCCAGGTGGTCGAGCCGGAAGAGACGACGCAGGGCCTTGGGGTCCTGCTCGTTGTACTCGATCTCGTCGAGCAGGCGCAGTTGGCGCTGGACGAGGGTCTGGTTGCGAAAGGCGATGCCGAGGAAGGCGCGGTTGGCGCCGCGGCGGATCTCGGCCTGTCGGACGGCGGCCTCCACGGCGGTGATCTGGGCGCTGTCGAAGGCCTCGGCGACCTGCCCGATCTCGTCGTCGCCCTGTTCGTCCAGGGGCGGGAGTTCGTCGACGACGTCGACCTTGTGACCCTCCTGCGCCCGTTCGACGATGTCGGGCAGGTCGGCGTCGCGTTCCATGATCTGCTCGCGCAGCCCCGAGAGTCGTTCGCTGAGCCGGCGGGAGGAGCGGCCGACGAGGGCGATCGCGGTCACACCACCGAGGAGGGTGATCGCGGACGCCGCCGCGTACAGCCAGATCTGGAGAAGGGCGGCGCTCCAGGCCAGGTCGACGGTGCGTTCGGTCTGGCTGCGGGCCAGTTCGTCCAGAGCCGCGGCGGACACGGAGGAGGAGGCGTCCCACTCCGCGGCGTCCACCTCGACGGCGGAGTTCCATTCGCTCAGCGGCGCGCCGTCGACCCCGTCGACGCCCTCGGCGACCGGCGGTCGGGTCACCACGCGTCGGCTGAGCCGCTCGGCCTCGATCCAGGTGGAGTCCGCGACGATCTCCTCGTGCGCGCCGCGCAGTCCGGGGTGCATCGCGTGGGCCGCGCCGTCCAGGGTCGCGCGGTAGGAGGCGGTGAGATAGGTGAAGTGGGCCGTCTCCTCGTAGGTCATCCGCCCGGCGGCGATGACCCCGGCCAGGAGCGCGTCGGCGGTGGCGTAGTCCTCGCGGGCGTTGAGGAGTTCGCGGGTGAGGACGGCGTCGGTGAGGTTCTCCCCGCCTCCGGTCGCGTGGATCAGGGCTATAGAGGTGGTCTGGAGCGAGGCGATGAGCGTGCCGTAGCGGGCCAGCGCCTCCTCCCGGACCGCGGAGGTGTCGTCGATGGACGCGCGAAGCGCGGACAGGTCCTCGGTGGCGCGGGAGACCTCGGAGGCGCCGCGCCGGACCTCGGCGTCCCGGTCTCCGAAGTCGACGGCCAGGGCGACCGCCTCTTCGAGCGCACCGTCGGTGGCGACGCGTTGGCGGTCCAGGTCCTCCTCGACGGTGGAGGTCGCGTCGGCGTCCAGCGTGCCGACGTGGACCGCGGTCAGGCGACGTTCGGCGCGGAGCTCCTCCTCGGCCGAGGACAGCGTCTCGGTGGCCTGGCGGGCCTGCCCGACGTCGCCCATGAGTCGGGCGGCCTGCAAGGTTCCTACTGCGGCGACGATCAACCAGAGCGCGAGGAAGCACAGGCTCGGGATGAGCACGATGCGTGTCAACTGCCCGCGGATCGTCCGGGTGGACGCGTGGTTTCTGCGCATGGCCCCTCCAGCCCGTGCGTGTGCCGAGGCTTCCGTGGAGCGGTCCCCCGGCGGCTTTCGGTCCTGCCGAGGCTATCGAAAAACCATTGCCGTCAGTTGTCAAACAATCACAAGTAGTTAGCCATCCGGGTGCGCCATCCGGGCCGAAACGTGTTAAAGGACCGTAACCCCCGGAGGAACGGCCAGGTCACCACAGACGGAAAAGGACGAACGGGGCCGCCCGGAGCTCCGGGCGGCCCCGTCGCGGGACTCGTCGGTATGGGCGTGTCGCGCCCTCAGGAATCGGGACGATGCCGGGAACCCACCGGTGCGGGCAGTTCCTCGGCGGTCGGGGGCTGTTCCACCCCCAGGGAGTTGAGGACCTCGGCGTAGCGCAGGGCCGCGATCTTTCCGAGCAGGCTGTCGGAGCCCAACCCCTCCCCCGGGCGGGCGCCGAAACGCTCCGCGAGATCGGCCAGTCGCTCGGCCGGGAACTCCGGGCCCAGGGCACTGGGCGCGATGACGGGGCGCGTGCTCCCGCCCTGCCGGAGTTGTCCCAGGACCTGCTCGATGTTGCCCTCGTCCTCCAGGTCCGCGGGCAGCACGGTCAGGCCCAGGCGGGCGGCGAGCAGGACCGCGGTCACCCCGGCGGCGCCCACGGCGCCCTCGCCGCCGACGGCCCCGACGACGACGCCGTCGGCCATGGTGGTGTTGCGGGCGGTGACGCTGATCAGGCGCATCCGGTCGGCACGGACGAAACCGGCCTCGGCCAGACGCAGGTGGAGGACCTCGGCGAGCATCGGGTGCGGTCCGAGCCCCTCGGTGATCCGGACGTTGGCGCCGGTCTCGGCGACGGCGGCGTCGATGGCGGCGTTGGTGGCCGTGTGCGGCGCGGTGACCAGCGGGACCACGACACCGGCGAGCGGGCGTTCGTCATCGTCGCCCAGGTCGGCCAGAGCCTCGGTCAGGGTCTGCCGGTCGCCCTCGATGTGTCCGTAGCGGATGGTGACCTCGGGGCGGTAGGCCCGGACGAGGTCGGCCATCCGGCCGCCGATCGACTCACCGTCGGACCCCCGGGCCTGTTCGGCCGTGCCCGGCACCGCCATGATCAGAGCGGGGGTACCGAACCAGTTGTCGAAGGACAGCGGGTTGCGGTGACGTCCAGAGCGCCGCTTGGGCAGTTCGCGTGGGGGAAGTCGGTCAGAGTTTCGCATACCAGGATTCAGACGAGAGGGCGGATGGGTGCGCATGAACAAGTCAGTGGTCGCTGCCGCGACATTGTAGCGTTCAACACCACATTCAGGGGTGTATGTCCTGAACGTATACCGGGTCGGCCCCCTCTCACGGCCCGGGGGCACCCGCTCAGCCACTCATGGCGGGCCTGCGGCCGTCGATGACATGGGTCACCAGACGGACGAGGACCTCCTTGGCGGACGGCCGGTCGCGCGCGTCCGCCATCAGCACGGGTACGTGCGGCGCGATGTCGAGGGCCTCACGGACCTCCTCCACCCCATAGGAGGTGGAGCCCTCGAAGCGGTTGACCGCCACGACGAAGGGGACCCCGCGGCGTTCGAAGTAGTCGACCGCGTGGAAACAGGTGTGGAGCCTGCGGGTGTCGGCCAGGACGACGGCGCCTAGCGCCCCCTCGGCCAGCTCGTCCCACATGAACCAGAAACGGTCCTGCCCCGGCGTGCCGAAAAGGTACAGCACGATGTCGGGGTTGATGGTGATGCGGCCGAAGTCGAGGGCGACCGTGGTGGTGGTCTTGGACTCCACTCCGGACAGGTCGTCGATCCCGTAGCCGGCCTCGGTCATCACCTCCTCCGTACTGAGCGGGGTGATCTCGCTGACGGCTCCGACCAGGGTGGTCTTGCCCGCGCCGAACCCTCCGGCCACGATGATCTTGACGGCCTGAGGGATCGCTTCGTGGTCGCTCGGCCGGTTCTCAGAGTCTGCGGATGCCATCGAGTACCGCCTGAAGGACTTTCTTCTCGGGGAGCTTGGTCATGGGTGTGGCCGCCCTGGTGCGGACGGCGCCCTGGGTGATCAGGTCGCCCAGCAGAACCCTGACCACGGTCAGGGGGATGTCCAGTCGCGCGGAGATCTCCGCGACCGAGATGGGACGACGGCACAGGTCGAGAATGGCCTGGCGCTCGGGTCCCCGCGGCCGTTCACCGTGTCCCTCCACCGCCCTCACGATCGTGATGAGGTCGAGTCCCCCGCCCTCGGCGGAGGGCCGGGTGCGCCCCTTGGTGATCGTGTACGGACGCACGAGGGGGCCGGCCGGCGCGTCGCCCGGTCGCACGCCCGCCGAGGGGCCTTCGGAGGTCGGGTGTCCCCGACCCCAGTGCCGGTTGCGGATCCGCCCCCGCGGCCCCCCGTCCTCGTCACCGGTCGCCCGCGCCCCACGGTGTTCGCGCGCGGCGCTCATGACCCCCCACCGCCCATGTGGCTGAGCTGGTCGGGTCGGCGGGGCGCGGCGGTGAGGAACTGGCCGACCCGCTTCACCCGCAGGTTCATCTCGTAGGCGACCAGACCGACGTCGGCCTCCTCCGTGGCCAGGACCGCCAGGCACGCGCCCTCTCCCGCGGCGGTGACGAACAGGTAGGAGTGTTCCATCTCCACCACGGTCTGACGGACGTCGCCGCCGCCGAAGTGCCGTCCGGTGCCCCGGGCCAGGCTCTGGAAGGCCGAGGCCAGGGCGGCCAGGTGTTCGGCGTCCTCGGGCCCGAGATCTCGGGATCGACCGAGCAGCAGCCCATCGGCCGACAGCACGATGGCGTGACCGGCACCGACGACACGATCGACCAGGTCGTCCAGGAGCCAGTCCAGGTTCTCCGCGGCCTTGCTGTTGCCCACCATCTCAGTCGCTCTCTCCTGTGTGGTCGTCGGTGGCTGCACCGACCTGGTGTTCACTTCCGTGTCCGAACCCGTCGGCGCCGAGGTCCTCCGCCCGGCCGCGCCGGGTTCCGGCGCTGAACGCGTCCATCATGCGGCGCGCCTGTTCCGGGCTGCGTTGGGCCATCGACGGCCCTTGTGCGGTGCCGGGGTCGGCGGCTGCTCCGTCCCGGAGCTGGGGCGCCAGGTTGGCCTGCTTGCGGCGTCGGGGAAGACCCTCCCTGCCGGGGCCGGCACCGACCCGAGCCGGTTCGGCCTCGCGCGCAGGCTCGGCGACCTGATCCGCGCGGCGCCGGTGGCCCGTCGGCTCGGGGTCGGCCCCGTGGCGCGCCGACCGCCGGGGCAGGGGCGGGTGGGCGGCGCGCCAC
>NZ_QOCZ01000156.1 GCF_018207095.1 Nocardiopsis sp. MG754419
GGTGTTGATCTAGACAATCCACACCTATGTCGGAGGCCCTCTCTTGCTGTCAAATCACCGTAGGGCTGTACTCAACCTCTGTGGTCAGTACACCTAGGCGTTGACCCCGTGCTCGCGCAGGAGGTCGTTCAGGGCGAGCTTGTCGTGCTCCTGCCCCTCCTCCAGACGCTTGAGCACCAGCAGCACCGGCATGCCGAAGTCGCCGCCGGGGAAGCTCTTGGTGCGGTTGGCGGTGACGCACACCGACCAGGCCGGGGCCTCGCCGCGGGGCAGCTCATCGCCGGTCTCGGCGTCGAAGACGCGCGTCGACGAGGTGAGGATCGTGCCGGCACCGAGCTTGGCGCCCTTGCGGACGCGGGCGCCCTCGACGACCATGCTGCGCGAGCCGAGGAAGGCGTCGTCCTCGATGACGACCGGGGAGGCCTGCGGGGGCTCCAGGACGCCGCCGACGCCGACGCCGCCCGACAGGTGGACGTTCTCGCCGACCTGCGCGCAGGAACCGACCGTGGCCCAGGTGTCGACCATGGTGCCGGAGCCGACGTAGGCGCCGATGTTGGTGAAGGACGGCATGAGGACCACGCCGGGGGCGAGGAAGGAGCCCCAGCGGGCGATGGCCCCGGCGACCACGCGGACACCGTCGAGACGGGTCTTCAGCGGCATACGGTCGTGGTGGTGGAAGTCGCCGACCTGCGACTCCTTCATCTCCAGGACCTTGAAGCCGAGGAGGATGGAGCGCTTGGCGCGCTCGTCGACCACCACGTCGTCCGTGGTGGGGTCGACGAAGGCCACACGGGCCTTGCCCTCGTCGATCTGGTCGATGGCGCCGATGATGATCTCGCGCGCCTCGGTGTGGCCGGGGGTCAGTTCGGAGCGCTGCTCCCAGAGTTCGTCGATCTGGTCGGGCAGCGGACTGGTGTACGAGCTGGTCATGTGAACCCACGTTAGTCGCTCGCGGAGGGCCCGGGAGCATGCGCCCCGCCCACCCGCGCTGAGCGATCGGCCACTCCGGGAACCACCGGTTTCGGAAGGTTCCCCCGACGGTCGGCGCGGCGCCGACTACAATGCGGCCGAGGCCCGCCCGGCCCGCCCTTCCCTCACCCTTCGAAGGACGTCCGGCGGCCCGGCGCACGGCCCCGTCCCCGCCTCGCGCGGAACGTTCCGGTGGTGCGTCTCCACCGTCGCCGACCCTTGGTTCGCCCGTGCCCAGTAAGCGTAGGAAATTCTCCGCGTTCGCCAAGATCCTCTTCATCCTGACCTTCGTGTGCGGTCTGTTCGTCGCCGGGGGCTACTACGTGCTGACCACGTTCGAGCCGTTGGACACCAGCGAGGCCCCCGAGCCCGGGTGCCGTCTCGACCTGTCCGGCGGCGGCTACGACATGGACGTGGACCAGTCCCGGAGCGCGGCCACCGTCGGCGGTGTGGCGTTCAGCCGGAACCTGCCGGAGGAGGCGGTGACCGTCGCCTTCGCGACGGTGTGGCAGGAGTCGCGCTTCTACAACATCGAGTACGGCGACCGCGACTCGGTGGGTCTGTTCCAGCAGCGCCCGTCCCAGGAATGGGGCGACGCGGAGGAGATCATGGACCCGGTGTTCGCCAGCAGGGCGTTCTACGACGAGCTGACCGAGGTGAACGGCTGGCAGGACCTGCCGGTGTACGAGGCGGCCCAGCGGGTGCAGCGCAGCGCCGACGGGTTCGCCTACGACCAGCACGAGACCCTGTCGCAGCAGATGGCCGAGGCGTTCTCCGGGAGCACCGGCGCCTCGGTGACCTGCTGGTTCGACGAGGACACCGTCGAGGTGCTGCGCGCGGGCGACGCCGACACCGCGGGCGCCCAGGAGGAACTGGCCCGGGTCTTCGGTACCGACCCCTCGCGGCTGCCGTTGGACGAGGACCCGCGCACCGGTGACCTCGGCTGGGCGATGGCGCTGTGGGCCGTCGTGCACGCCGAGGAGTACGGTCTGACCTCGGTCACCTACGACGACCTGCGTTGGCAGGCCTCCGACGGGTTGGACGGCGCCCAGGCCTGGACCGAGCTGGACGAGAGCACCGGCGGTCGGGTGGTCCTGCGCTAGACGTGCTCTTCGGGTCTTCGGTGTGGTGCCGGGGGGCGTGAGAGTCTCTGGCCATGAGCCTGGGAAGCGTCGACCAGTGGGTCGTCAACGCCGTCGCACCGCCCGTCCTCGCCCGGTTCTGGGCCCACCTGCTCGGTGGTGAGGCCGTGGACCGCGCCGACGGGTGGTCCCGTGTCGAGGCCGGTTCGGTGCGCCTGGCCTTCCAGCCCACCTCCGAACCCGGCGCACGCGACCGCATCCACGTGGACGTGCGTGTGGAGGACATCGCCGAGGTCACCGAGCGTCTGGTCGAGCGGGGAGCGACCGTCGTGGGGGACCCGGTCACCGACGCCCAGGGCTCTTTCCAGGTCCTCCGGGATCCGGAGGGCAACGCGTTCTGCCTGGTCCGTCCGGCCGACCGCTGAGCGGTCGGCCGGAGGTCCCAGGGCAAGGGCGGCCGGTCAGTCGGCCAGACGGGCGACCGCGGCGTCGACACGCTCGTCGGTGGCGGTGAAGGCCACCCGCACGTGGCGTTCGCCCGTGGGCCCGTAGAAGGCACCGGGGGCGACCAGGAGACCGCGCTCGGCCAGGGCGCCCACGGCGCCCCACGCGTCGAGTTCGGGGTGGCTCGCCCACAGGTACAGGCCCGCGTCGGAGTGCTCGATCCGCCAGCCGGCGCCCTCGAAGGCGGCACGGAGCCGGGCGCGGCGCGAGCGGTAGCGTTCCTTCTGCTCGGCGGCGTGGTCGTCGTCGTCCAGTGCGGCCTTCATGGCGGCCTGGACGGGCGCCGGCATGATCATCCCCGCGTGCTTGCGCACCTCCAGCAACTCCGCCACCAGGTCGGGGTCGCCGGCGACGAACCCGGCACGGTAGCCCGCCAGGTTGGAGCGCTTGGACAGCGAGTGCAGCGCCAACAGGTTCGCGTGCGAGCCGTCGCAGACGTCCGGGTGCAGGATCGACATCGGTTCGACCCCGTCCCAGCCCAGGTCGAGGTAGCACTCGTCGGAGGCGACGATGGCGCCGTGTTCGCGGGCCCAGGCCACCACCTTGCGCAGGTGGTCCTTGCCGAGGACACGACCGGTCGGGTTGGCGGGCGAGTTCACCCACACCAGCTTCACCGGGGCGGGGCCCAAGGCGGCGAGGCCGTCGGTGGCCACGGGTGTGGCACCGGCGATCCGGGCGCCCACGTCGTAGGTGGGGTAGGCCAGCTCCGGCAGCACCACCGTGTCGCCCTCGCCCAGCCCGAGCAGGGTCGGCAGCCAGGCCACCAGCTCCTTGGTGCCCACCGCGGGCAGCACGGCGCCGTCGGCCACGCGCACCCCGTGGCGGCGCTCCAACCAGCCCTGGATCGCGGCGCGCAGTTCCGGGGTGCCCCAGGTCTGCGGATAACCGGGCGCGTCCGCGGCGGCGGCGAGCGCCTCGCGCAGGATCGACGGGACCGGGTCGACCGGGGTGCCGACGGACAGGTCGACGATGCCGTCGGGGTGGGCCGCGGCCGTCTTCTTGTACGGCGTCAGGCGGTCCCAGGGAAAGGTCGGGAGCCGGTCGGTCACCGGTCGCCGTTCACCCATCGGGGCACACTCCATCCTGTTCGGGATCCTTCTCCGCACAACGGCGTCGCGCCGACCCCCGTCGGGGGCCGACGCGACACGTCACGCTCTGGTGGGCCTCATCACCGCGCACCCTCTGCGCCAAGGGGATGCCGAGGTGGGGTGCGGGCTACTCCGCCTGCGGAGGCAGCTTGGCGACGATCGGGTGGTCGCGGTCGATCTTGCCGACCTTGGAGGCGCCGCCCGGAGAGCCCAGGTCGTCGAAGAAGTCGACGTTGGCCTTGTAGAACTCCGACCACTGCTCGGGCAGGTCGTCTTCGTAGTAGATGGCCTCGACGGGGCACACCGGCTCACACGCACCGCAGTCAACGCACTCGTCCGGGTGGATATAGAGCATGCGGTCGCCCTCGTAGATGCAGTCCACGGGGCACTCGTCAATGCACGCCTTGTCCAGCACATCAACACAGGGCTGCGCGATGACGTAGGTCACGTCGTACTCCTTGTCTCACCCCCGCTTGCCCACGGGGGAGGCGGGGACCTTCAGAGCTCCCCGGACCGTGGCCGACGTGCGGGCGTCGCCTCGTGGCCCGGGCTCTGCAAGCTATTGGCACAGATGTCGTGGTCCTAGTATGGCGCTGGAGAACACCCAGCGCACATTCGGGGGCCCGGATTCATGCACTTGCGCGGACGACTCGTCCACAGAATCACCCGGCAGGACGTGGGCCGGCGCGTCTCCCTGCGAATCACCCTCCCCGGGGGCGGCTTCACCGATATCGTCGGAGTCGTGGAGTCCTGGGCCGACGGCGTGCTCGTCCTGCGCCGCCGGGACGACTCGACGGTGGAGGTCGCCGAGGGCGACATCGCCGCGAGTCGCGTCGTTCCCCCCGTACCCCCACGACGGCGCGGCAACCGCGCCTAGACCCCACACGCAGGCATTCTTCGGTCCACGCGGGGTAAGAGAGGCTCAGCCCCGTCCGCGGTGCCCCAACCGTGACCCCGGGCCGACAACGAAGCACCGCGCCCGCGCGTCCCGACCTCGGACGCACGGGCTCAAGGCACGCGGGGAGGTGGCGCCGAACATGAGGGAGGCAGTCGCGTCCGCCCTCGCCGAACTGTCACGGCGAGACGAGCGGGCCGCCGACATGGCGCGCCTGGCACTGGACACCCTCGCCCCCGAACAGGACCTCCAACGACTGGACCAGCACACCGTCCAGCGTTGCTGCTGGTACGAGCTCCCCCTCCGCTTCCAGCACTCCCCCGACGACCGTCTGTTCGCGGTGCGATCCCTGGGCCACCTGTTCCAGCTCCTCCAGCTCTACCGCTACGCCAACGTCTGCTCCTCCGCCGAGACCACCACGCTGCTGCATCTCTACGAGCGCGACCACACCGCCGGGGTCGCCATGTACGAGCGGCTCATGTGGGAGTCCGGGGTGGAACCGCCGGACCTGCCGGAGCTCACCTGGGGCACCGCCGTGGGCGACGTCGAACTGCGCGCACGCGGCGAGACCGCGGCCGCCCTCGAACTGGCGATCTCGCTCGGCGACATCCGTCCGGGCAAACGCGGATGGCGGCCCGCCCAGGAACGCTTCGCGCGGTCCTTCCTCACCCAGCCCGACCAGCGCGGGCTCAGCCGCCTGGACCGGGTCCGGGAGGAACGCGTCCGCGCCTGGCTGTCGTCCTCGGCCCATCCGCACCGGCAACGCCTGTGGCCCCTGGTGGGGCAGATGATCGCCGGGGCCGACGTACCGCGCGACGCCGGGGCCGCGATCGCCCCGCTGCGGCGTCTGTTGGACCTGGCGGCGGAGGGCATCGCGCTCACCCAGATCGGCTACATCTCACCGGGCGTGGTGCGGTCCCTGTGCGAGGAGTTCGGGTGGGGAACCACCCCCGACCCGCCGCGCAGTGAGACCGACGCCACCCAGATCATCGCCCTGCACCAGGTGCTCCGGGCGATGCGGGCGGTGCGCCGTTCGGGACGCCGGCTCGAACTGACCCGCCGGGGGCAACGGCTCCGCGAGGATCCCGTGTCGCTGTGGCAGGCCGCCACCGAGACCCTGTGCCGGACCGGTGGCATCGAGCAGGCCGCCGCGGAGACCCTCCTGGGCATCCTGCTCACGCGTTCACCGCAGGGCTCGGGTTCGCACGCCCGGCGCGGGGTGTCCGACGCCGAGTCCGCGGAACGGGCGCTCACCGAGTCCGGTTGGCGTCCGGTCGAACCGCCGGTGGCGGCGGGCCGCCACGCCGCGGCCCACAAGCGCGCCGCCGAGACAGCCTCGGACCAGGTGCGCGCCATGGTGATGTCGGTGGGGTGGCTCCTGGAGGCCCTGGGCCTGGTCGTCGGGGACGAGAGCGTGGGACGGCGGGAGCTCACCGCCGCGGGACGGGTGTTCGCGATCGCCTGTCTGCACAAGTCCGCGGTGGCGCCCCGAGCGGTGGTCTGAGGGACCCGCGCGCGGCGTCGGAGCCAGACGGCACCCGCTGCGCACATGCCCGGAACAGGGCCTAACCTGGAGCGCGAACCACCCGCGACCAGCAGGAGCATCATGCCCACGCCCGAGCCGGCCCCACAGGCGGAATCCGACGACGCGACCGTGACCGGCGGCGACGGTCGTGGCCCCGGCGAGCGGGCGCGCTCCGCCGACCCGTGGGAGCAGATGCCCGAGGACGCCCTGAACCGCGCCGGGGTCGGTGCCGACCGGTCGGGGAGCGACGACGCCGCGGACGCGACGGGTTCCGAGCCTCGGGACGCGGAGAAGGCGAAGGACACCGGGTCGGTCGACGCCGACACGGAGGACACCGGAACAACCGACACCGCGACCGCCGACACGCGAGGGTGGGCGGACTTCCTGCCCAGCCCGCTGTTCGTGCTGACGCTGGGGCTGGCCGGGTTCGCGGGCTGGCTGTCCTGGCGCGCCATCGAGTTGGAGTGGGCGGCGGAGGGCACCTCGGTCACTCCGCTCATCCCGCCCCTGTTCATCCTGCTCGGCTGGATCGTCTCGGTGGCCGTGCACGAGTTCGCGCACGCCCTGGCGGCGTACCTTGCCGGTGACCGGTCGCTGCGCGGCGGCGCCTACCTACGGCTGAACCCGTTCGGCTACCGACAGACCTTCGGCGGACTGGTCCTGCCCGTGGCCTATCTGGGGCTGGGCGGGTTCGGTCTGAACGGTCCGCCCACCTACGTGGACTGGGACGCCATTCCGGGTCGAGGCCGCAGGGCCGCCGTGGCGCTGGCGGGTCCGCTGGCGAGCCTCCTGCTGTCGGCGGTGCTCGCGCTCACCGTGTCACTGCTGGTGCCGGCCGGCCAGGACAGCGTGAACTGGGCGATCTCCTCGTTGGCCTTCCTGGCCTTCGCCAACATGACGAGCGCCCTGATCAATCTGCTGCCGGTCCCGGGCCTGGACGGATACCACGTGCTCGCGGCCTTCCAGGGCTCCAAGTGGACCGCGTTCGTGGCGGCCAACGGGCTGTTCTGCTCGATCGGCGTGTTCGCCGTGCTGTGGCTGCCGGTGGTCCGGGACCTGTTCGACACCGTCATGTACATGCTGTTCGAGCTGATCCTGCCGAACCCGACCATCCCCGGGATGATGTTCCACGGCAAGCTGCTGCTGCAGTTCTGGAACAACTGACCGGACGGGACCTTCAGTCCTTCGGTCCGCCCGGGGCCGGGTCGAAGGGGCTTCCCGGTTGGCCCGGCGCCAGGTCCGGAGGTGTGAGGTCCACCCTCCCGACCGATGAAGGCCCACGCGGGCCGGGAAAGGTGGCGCTGCGCATCACCCCGGCGGCGAGCGCCACCATGGACCCGAACAGGAACACGTAGTTGACGACCGCGGCGGAGAACACGATGTCGCCGCCGGGCAGGTAGCCGATCATGCCCAACAGCACCAGGACGTAGCCGACCGCGAAACCGGTGGCGGCGGACTGGCGGCGACCGCCCCAGGCCGCCAGCCGCGTGAGCGCGTAGACCAGTGCCAGGAGGACCAGCACCGCGGCCACGGACCCGACCTGCACGAGGAGGCCGAGGGGCCAGTGGTGGGAGAACCAGGACATGCCGAACCCGAACAGCACCCCGACAGCCGCCCCGGTCGGAAGCAGGACGAGGAACGACAGAACGGTCATCGCCGAGGACGCGAAGGCGGGCGGCTGGTGAACGGGCTCAGCGGCCGGAACAGGTGTGGTCACGGAAGACGAGGGTAGGCGGTCCCGGGCCGCACGGGGATCGGGGGTCGGTGGCCGCCCGGTCACAGGCCGGCGAACAGGTCGCTCTCGTACCCGCCGACGTCGGCCTTGGGCGGCGGCCCCATCAGCAGCGTGAAGTGCTCGACGCCGTCGATCTCCTGGGCGATGTCGTTGGACAGCGCGAACCGTTCCCCTTCCACCGTGATCTGGGTCGCGTGCGCGCGCATCGCCAGGGCCTTGGCGGCCCAGTGGTCGGTGGCGTCGATCCGGGTGGTGACGAGCGCGTCCGGGGTACCCCGGGCGATGTCGGACACCTCACGGGGCGGGGTGAAGGGTCCGGCCTCCTCGTTGAGTCGCGCGATGGACTTCTCGATGCGGGAGACGGGCTGGGCGATGGCGTAGAGCTTGTCGACCTTCCACGGGCTGCCCGGCAGGGCCCGCTCGTTGGCCCGGGCGCAGGCGCGACGGGTGACCCGGTGGGCCTGGATGTGGTCGGGGTGGCCGTAGCCGCCGTGTTCGTCGTAGGAGACCAGCACGTGCGGGCGGACCTCGCGGATGATCTCGGCGAGGAGACGGGCCGCCTCCTCGACGTCGGCGCCCCAGAACGCGCGGGGGTGTTCGTTGGTGGGGCCGCCCATCATGCCGGAGTCGCGGTAGTGTCCGGAACCACCGAGAAGGCGGTGGTCGCGCACGCCCAGGGCCACGCAGGCCCGGTCGAGTTCGCCGATCCGATACGCGCCGAGCGTGTCGTCGCGGTCGGAGGCCAGGTGGGCGAGCCCGGGCGGGATGATCTCGCCCTCCTCACCCAGCGTGCAGGTCACCAAGGTGACCTCGGCCCCCTCGTCCGCGTACTTCGCCAGCGTCGCACCGGTGACGATGCTCTCGTCGTCCGGGTGCGCGTGCACCATCATCAGTCGCCTGTCACTCACCTGGCGAACAATACCGCCCGGATGCGGTCTTCCCCTCCCAAAATGCCAGATCCGCGCTGATCACCGTCGGCCCACAGAGCACACGCCCGGGACGATGGGAGACAATCCCCGTATGAGTTTTCCTCGCCAACAGGCCCGAACCCAGCGCTTCACGATCGGGGTCCCCCGTCTCTTCCAGGTCTCCCCGGACGGGGAGCGTGTCACCTTCCTGCGCGGCCGGCACGGCATGGACAAGGCCACCTGTCTGTGGCACTACCGCGCCGAGACCGGGGAGGTGACCGTCCTGGCCGACCCGACCGCGCTCGGGGCCGACGACGAGAACCTGCCACCCGAGGAGCGGGCCCGCCGCGAGCGGATGCGCGAACACGGTGGCGGCATCGTGTCCTACACGGTGGACGACGCCTTCACCCGCGCGGTCTTCACCCTGTCCGGTCGGGTGTTCTACGTGGACCTGGTCGGTGACGACGCGGCCCCGCGCGAACTGCCGGTGGCGCACCCCGCGGTGGATCCGCGGATCAGCCCGGCGGGTGACCGGGTGGCCTACGTGCACAAGGGCGCGGTCCGCGTGATCGACATCGCGGACGCCGGGGACGAGGACCGCGACCGGGTCCTGGTGGAACCGGACGCGGAACACGTCACGTGGGGCCTGGCCGACCTCGTGTCCGCCGAGGAGATGGGCCGGATGCGCGGCTTCTGGTGGTCGCCGGACGGCGCGACCCTGGCGGTGAGCCGGGTGGACGAGTCCGAGGTGAACCGCTGGTTCGTCGGTGACCCCGACCGGCCCGAGCGCGAGCCGCGCCCGCTGCGCTACCCCGCGGCCGGCACCGCCAACCCGGACGTGCGTCTGGCCGTCGTCGCGGTGCCCTCCGCCACCGCCTACCGGCGTGACGGTCGCCCGGCTCCGGCCCCCATCGAGTGGGACCGCGAGGAACTGCCCTACCTGCCCACCGTGGACTGGACCACCGGCCCGGACGGCGACCCCACCCTGGTGTTCACCGCGCAGAGCCGGGACCAGACCACGCTCGCCCTGTTCAGCGCCGACCCGGCCACGGGCCTGGTCTCGCGTACCCGCACCGAGAGCGACGGCGTGTGGGTGGAGCTCATGCCGGGCGTGCCGGACTTCACCGCCTCCGGACGCCAGGTCTGGATCGGTCGGGAGAACGGCACCGGCGAGCGTCGGGTGTACGTGGGCGACGAGGCGATCAGCGGCGACGACGTGTACGTGCGCGCCGTGGTGAGTGTGGACGGCGACCGGGTGCTGTTCGCCGGTTCGCCCGTGGGCCGCCCCGGCGACCAGTCACTGTGGCTGGCCGACACCCGCCAGGGCACCTGCGCCCCGGTGGAACTGCCCGAGGGCGCCGACGAGGGTCACGGCGGACTGCGTTCCGGGCGGCTCCGCGGCGACACCCTGGTCCTCCAGCACCGGTCGATGGACTTCACCGGGGTGCGGACCTTCGTGGTGCGCAACGCGAGCACGGAGACCCGCCGTACCCACGGCGAGATCGAGAGCGTCGCCGAGACGCCCGAGGTCCCGGAGCCGCGGGTGAGGACCTGGCTCGCCGGGGAGCGCGAGATCCCCACGTCGCTGATCCTGCCGTCCTGGTACCGCGACGGGGAGGCGCCGCTGCCCGTGCTCATGGCGCCCTACGGCGGCCCGCACGCGCAGCGCGTGCTCAACGCCCGAGGCGCCTACCTGAGCCCGCAGTGGTTCGCCGAGCAGGGCTTCGCCGTGCTCATCGCGGACGGGCGCGGCACCCCGGGTGTGGGCGTGGAGTGGGAACAGGCGGTCCACCAGGACCTCGCCGAGCCGGTGCTGGCCGATCAGGTGGCCGCGTTGGAGGACGCCGCCCGGCGGTTCGACTGCCTGGACACCACCCGCGTGGGCATCCACGGATGGTCGTTCGGCGGATACCTGGCGGCGCTGGCGGTGCTACGCCGCCCGGACGTGTTCCACGCGGCCGTGGCCGGCGCCCCGGTGATCGACTGGGCGCTGTACGACACGCACTACACCGAGCGCTACCTGGGCCTGCCGCAGGAACAGGAAGAGGTGTACGCGGGTTCGTCGCTGCTCGCCGACGCCGGCAAGCTGGAGCGCCCGCTGATGCTGGTCCACGGGCTCGTCGACGACAACGTGGTGTTCGCGCACACCCAGCGGATGTCGGAGGCGCTCTTGGCCGCGGGCCGCCCGCACACGGTGCTGCCGTTGGCCGGTGTGACCCACAGCCCCGCCGACCCGGTGACCGCGGAGAACCTGCTGCTCCTGCAGGTGGACTTCCTCAAGGAGAACCTCAAGGGCGACTAGCGGCGTTCACTCGGGGACCGCGCCGCGCCTTCCGACCCCGCATCGGGCGCCGAAGACCACGAGGTCTTCGGCGCCCACGGCGTCGGTGGCACCAGGGCGCGGCGCCCGGGTACGCGCTCGCGCTCGTCTCGCCGACCCGGTGTGCCGGCCCGCGGTGCGACGCCCGTCGAGGTGACCCGGCGGACGCCACAACGCCGCTCGCACACGACGACCTCTGGGATCACTGGTCGGGAGGCTCGGGCAGGATCTCGTCGTCGGTGGGCACCTGGGCGTCGACCGGCAGGTCGAACCGGGCGAACTCGACCAAGTGTGTGAGGACCAGGACCTCCTCGAATTCGGGGACGATGACCTCGGACACCATGCGGCGCTCGAAGCGCAGCGGGTACCCGGCCTCGTCGACCCAGAAGTCCAGGGTCGCCTCCAGGGGACCGTGGTCGAGGAAACCCTCTTGGACATAGGTGGCCGTGTAGCGGTGGCCGGTGCGTTCGGACAGATCACCGTCTCCGAGGATCTCCGGGGGCATGTACTCGGTGGGTGCCGTGCCCGTGCCCTCGTAACCGGGGTCGGCCACCTCCAGCACCCGCCCGACCTCCTCGACCAGGTCCTCCCACTTCTCCCGGGGGTGGCCCTCCGGTGCCGCGTTCCCGTCGGGGTCTCGGTAGTACACGCGCCCGTACGACTCCTCCTGCCGGTCGCGGAGGTACACGATCTCTCCGAAGTCGGAGCCCAGTGCCATGACCCCCGACCCGATCGGGCCCAGGTAGGAGGTGTGGGAGATCGCCGGCACCGGTGCGTCGGTCTGGAGGTAGTGCACCGGCGTCGTGTCACCGACGTCGTTGCTGTAGCGGTGTTCGAAGGTGGTGAAGGTCGACGCCTCCAGAGCGAGAGCGATCGCCTCGGCCATGGCCGCGTCGACGGCCTCGGGCTCCTCGGCGACGGTCGGTACGGCGGGCTCCTCCCCCGCCGCGCCTTCCGTGGACTCCGCGTCGTCGGCGGAAGCGGTCTCCTCGGTCCCCTCCCCCGGATCCCACACCAGCCACCCACCGACCAGTGCGCCGACCAGGACGATCGCGGTCGCTCCCATCAGCACGGAAGTGCGGGCGCGGCGGACCCGACGCGGAGCGGGGACGTTCACCCCGACCCACGTCCGGGCCAGGAGGTCGGACACCGCCGCACCCAGGTCACCGTCGGTCCGCCCGGTGAGCGCCCTCAGCAGGTGGAGCGCGGTCGGACGTTCCTCGGGGGCCTCGGCCAGCGCCTCACGGACCAGCGACGCCAGAGACTCGGGGACGTCCCCGAGGTCGGGGTCGGCCACCGTGTCCCCGGACGGCTCCCAACCGGTGGCGGCGAAGCGCACCAGGTGGCCCCAGGTGAACACATCGGCGGGCCCGCCGGCCTCCGTGTCCTCGGCGCGCTGTTCGGGGGCGACCCAACGGGGGTCCCCGATCGACGCGCCCACCGCCGAGGAGACCCCGAGGTCCACCACCTTCGGCCCTCGTGGGGACAGCACGACCCTGGTCGGGTCGAGCCCGAGGTGGGCGCCGCCCTGGACGTGCCACGCGGTGAGCGCCTCCGCCAGCCCGGTCGCCAACGCGGTGAGCACGGACCCGCGCAGCGGCCCGAACTCGGTGACGTGCGCGGCCAGGGTCCGACCCGGCACGTACTCGGTGGCCGACCAGGGCCGCGCGTCTCGCACGTCCGCGTCACGGTGTCGAGCGGCGCACACGGCCCGGCACCGGGCGATCCGGTCGACCTCGGTGGCCAGGCGGGCCCGCACGTCCCCGGCGTCGGCGACCTCCGTCGGCACGACTCGGATCACCGCGGGGGCGCCGTGGGGGTCCACCCCGAGCAGGGCCGTGCCGGCGGCGTCCCGGGAGACCCGGCCGATCGTCCGGTAGGGGCCCACGGTCTCCGGGTCCTTCCGGTCGGGCGGGGCGATCCCGGGT
>NZ_QOCZ01000157.1 GCF_018207095.1 Nocardiopsis sp. MG754419
GGCCCGGGCTGACGGCGGTCACCGGTGTCGGGGCGGTCGGACGGTCGCGGGGTCGACCCCGACCACATATTGAGAACATACTCTATGTATTGAATACCTGTCGGGGCGAATGTCGTGCGCACGTCCACACCGCGCCGCTCGGGTTCGGGTCGTGTGACGAGACCGTGGGACGGCCGAGTGCGCCCCGAGGGGGTCGGTCACCGCGCACCCGCCGGCCCGAAGGGCCGTACGTCGCGTGGATCCCCGTGCCGGCCGGAAAGGGACCGCACGGTCCGCACCCCGCGCGATGTCGCGGGGCCGTGCGCGTGCTCGGCTCGCCGCCCTCGGGCCGGGGAGGTCCGACAGGGGAACGGGGACGAAGTGGTCGCACGCGCCGTCGGTGGCCATGAGGGCCGCCGTGACGAGGGCGAAGGCCGCGATGATGACGGCGTCGAGCGCGTAGACCGGGGTGGCCATGAGCGCCAGGACGACCAGGGCCGCGGTGACATTGACACCGACGACGGCCGGGCGCGCCCGGGGAACACCTCGGGCGACCATCACGGCCAGAACGACGGCGGCCGCGCAGTAGACGACCCCGATCGTCCCGCCCACGAGGAAGGAGGTGCTCGGGATCCGAGGCTCCTGCGGGCCGTACACCACGGACAGTAGGCGCACCGAGGCCGTGACCGCCTGATACACGGCGATGAGCATCAGCAGCACCAGGGCGGTGACGACACCGGCCGGCCGCGGACGGGGGTTCATGTCCTGCTCCCTTGCACACGTTCTTCGTTGCGCTTCGTGGTCCGACACCACGGTAGGGAGCGGCACCGCGCCCGGTCATCACCCGGACGACCGATACGCCCACCGACGAAGGTCGGCCCCTGGTGGCCTCGGGGACCGACGATCGTCGCGGGTGCGGCGGACGGGCGTGGCCGGCACCCGAGCCGGACACACGTCGACGCGCGATACGGGGACGAGGCCCCACATGATGCGCGGTCGGGGCGTGGGCGTCCACGCCCCGGCGGTACGGCGGCACGCGCCACCGACCGTCCGCACCGCCGTCAGCCCTGCGCAGCCGAGTCGAGCAGCCAGTTGTAGCGCAGGCGCAGGGCACGCTCCACGCTGGCGATCGCGGCACCGAAGGCGAGCGCGGCGTTGAGCGCCGCCGGCAACCGCACGGGCGAGGTGAAGGTCCCGAAACGACTGCTCACGGGCGGCAGGTGCGTGGCCACCTCGATGAGCTGCGGGATGAGGAGGAGCGCGGGGATGACCAGCAGGACCAGGGAGAGGACGCCGATCCAGCGGCTCGCGACGGGGTGCCGCCGATCGAAGACCGCACGGCGACCCTCGGCGGAGGCACGATCGGGAACGAGCCGGTGCTCGTCCCCCTCGTCGGTGACGTAGTGACAGCGTCTGAGGCCGAAGGACGTCGCCGCCACCTCGATCGTGCCGCCGCGGACCGGGAAGGCGGCGGGGAGCGTGGACTGGGCGTGGTGCCCACCATCGAGGTACAGATGGGCCTCGCCCTTGCCGTCCTCGGAGAAGAATCGCTGCACGTGGTCGACGTCGACGGCGTAGACCATCCGTCGGCCGTCGTCATCGCGCAACGGCAGGTAGAACAACGCGCGCGAGGTCGGCTGCCACCAGCGGAAGGGCTTGAGCGGGCGCCCGTCACCGGCCCGGACGCGTCGAGCGGCCCGACGCCGCGACCACTTCTTGATCAACTCGCCCTCCAGAGCGTCGTGCGGTCGGCCTCGGGGGTCCTGAGGCCGGGCTCGCGGGTACGTCGTGCGGGCATCGGGCGCTTCCCCGGCGCGTGCCCATCCGGCGAGGAGACGGCCGGCCCCGGCGCGGGGCCGCGCGGACGCGGTCGCGCCGGTGCGGACTCCGTGCGGGTGGGACCGGGGGAACGGTCGTCGGTATCCATGGTTCGAACCTAGAACGGAGGTGGGCCGTGACCGAGTGTCACCGATCACGAGTTCCCTCCGCCCCGCCCACGGTCGGGACATGACGGATGTCATGACGCCCCGAGCCCCTCCTTGCGATGCGACGGCGTCGACCACCACCGCCGTGCCGGACGACCGGGCCGTACGCGCGGTTCCGTCGCCGCGGTCCGGCCCGGCGCGCCGAGGTCATGGACCATCGGTGCCGGAGCCGCCCTCCCCGCCCAGGTGCTCGGCGAAGTGCGCCTCGATCGCGTGTTGGAGCCGGATCTCGTTCTCGGGGTTGGCGAAACCGTGCCCCTCGTCCTCGGCGACCAGGTAGCCGACCGGGACCCCGCGGTCGCGCAGCGAAGCGACGATGCCGTCGGACTCCGCACGCATGACGCGCGCGTCGTTGGCGCCATGGGCGACCAACAGAGGCGTGGTGATCCGGTCGACCCGGCTGATCGGCGACCGCTCCAGCATGGCGGCCTCCTGGGTCGGATCCTCGGGGTCGCCCACGTAGGCGAACCAGTTGTTGGCCATGTACGGACGGCTGAACTCGGGCAGGTTCCGCAGGAAGCCCGCCAGGTCGGCGATGCCGACGAAGTCCACGGCGGCGGCGAAACGGTCCGGGGTGAACGCCACCCCGACCAGGGCGGCGTAGCCACCGTAGGAAGCGCCCATGATGCCGACCCGGTCCGGGTCGGCGTACCCCTGATCGATCGCCCAGGAGACGGCGTCGAGGAGGTCGTCGTGCATCGCGCCGGCGAACTCGCCGATCCCGGCGACCGTGTGCCGACGTCCGTACCCGGTCGAGCCGCGGTAGTTCACCTGCAGCACCGCGTAGCCGCGGTTGGCCAGGAACTGGACCTGCGGTTGGTAGCCCCAGGTGTCGTACAGCCACGGACCGCCGTGCACGACCAGCACGAGCGGCGACCTCTGCGCGGCGTGACCGACCGGAAGGGTGAGGAACCCGTGTATCGGCAGCCCGTCGCGCGCGGTGAACCCGATCGCCTCCATCGGGGCGAGGTCCGCCGGGTCCAGGTGCGGGTGGGGGCGGAAGAGGCGACGGCTGTGACCGGTCGCGTGGTCGTAGTACCAGGCCACGTCGGGGTCCCGGTCGTGCACGAAGGTGGCGATCCATCGCCGTCCCGAGTCGTCCGACGACAGCGTGCCGAGGACACCGTCGGACAGGGCGGACAGCTTCGCGTAGACCTCGGCGAAGTGGTCGTCGATCACCTCGATGCTCGGGCGCGGCCCCACGAACCTGGCGGCGAGGATCTCGCCGGTACGGCGGTGGGTGAAGACCGTCGAGGGGAGCACCCCCGGCGCGATGGTGCCCATGATGTCCAGGCTCTGCCCCTCCCGCGCGGCGAGGACGCTCGTCGCACCGGTCTCCCGGTCGATGCGCACCAGCCGCAGGTCGTCCGAGTCCAGGTAGGCGCCGACGACGAGGCCCGTGCCGTCCGGGGTCACCAGCTGCGGCAGGACCTCCATCGGATACTCGGTTCCCCCCATCCGCGTCAGCGTCCTGCGCTCGCCCGAGTCCGGGTCGATGGTGGAGAACTCGATCGTGCCGTCCCCGGTGAGTCGCGAGGCGAACGCCGGTGCTCCGGAGTGGTCCAGCAGCACGTTCTCGGTGGGCTCGGACTGTTCGTGGTGGGGCGTCGTCTCGCCCGTGGCCACGTCGATCCGGAACAGGTCGAGCGCCGTGGGCCGCTTGTTCATCGTCACGACCACGCTCCCCGGGAGCGCGGGCAACGGGTCCACGGCGAACACCCGGGATCCGGGCGGCAGCGGGGTGAGGTCGACGGCCGGCGCCTCCGGGTCCTCCAGGTCCACCCGGTACAGGTGCCAGTCCTCGTCGCCATCGGTGTCCTGGAGGTACAGGAGCCATCGCGAGTCGTCGGACCAGTGGTAGGTCCTGATGCCCCGACGGTCGTCGCGGGTGATGGGGACGGCGTCGTCGTGGTCCTCGTCGATCCCGCGCACCCAGACGTTCTGCCGTCCGTGCGCCGGTGCGAGGTAGGCCATCCGCGTCCCGTCCGGCGAGATCGTGGGCTGGGCGAAGGCGGGATCGGCGAAGAACTCCTCGACCTCGATGCGGCGAGGTCGGATGCGATGGTCCACGGTGACCATGGGTGTGCTCCTTCGGGTCGGTCGTCGAGGAGGGCGGCGCGTGCCACGGCGAGGTCGCCGCGGCCGGGCCCGTCCGGACACCGACATCCCAAACGATGCCCTGAGGGCAGGGTCAAGTCCCCGCCCGCGCCACGCCCTCGGACCGACGACCGCGTGATCGGTCCGACGCTCCGTTTCCCACCGATCCACCGCCGGATCACGGAGAATGAGAGCATGCCGAGTACCGACTCTCAGCTCTGATGTCCTGGAGCACCCGCGAGCTCGCCGACCGGGCGGGCACGACCATCAAGACCATCCGGCACTACCACTCCATCGACCTGCTGGAGGAGCCGGAGCGGGCCATGAACGGCTACAAGCTCTACGGCACGCGCCACCTCGTACGGCTACTGCAGATCAGGCGGTTGCGGAACCTCGGGATGACCCTGGCGCAGATCGCCGCGATGGACGGCCCGGGGGACGGATTCGCCGACACGGTGCGGGCGCTCGACGCCGAGCTCGCCGCCGCGATCGAGCGGCAGCAGGTCATCCGCGCCGAGCTCGCGGACCTCCTGCGTCATCACGCGTCGGCGGACGTCCCGTCGGGGTTCGAGTCCGTGGCCGCGCACCTGACCGACGCGGACCGGGCGATGATCATGGTCTCGTCGCAACTCTTCGACGACGAGCTGATCCAGGACATCCGCCACATGTCCACGACCCACCAGGAACTCGACGACGAGTTCAACGCCCTCCCCTCGGACGCCGACGACCGCACCGTGCGCGATCTCGCCCGGCGCCTGGTACCCGTGGTCCGCGCCATTCACGAGGAGTACCCCTCGGCCCGGGACCCGGCCACCTTCGCCCTGGGGCGGCGGCGAGAGGCGATGACCACCATGGCGCAGGCCGCGACCGATCTCTACAACCCGGCGCAGATCGCGGTGCTGCGACAGACGCACCACCTGATCGCGGAGGAACAGGACGGTTAGGGGCGCGGCGGCCGGCGGGGCCGCCCCGCCACCGGGGCGTCAGGAAGGCGGGGAGGCCGTGTTCGTGGAGGTCGGACCCTCCGCGCCCAGTGAGGACCAGGTGTCGGCCAGGGTCAGCGCGAGCGCTGCGGCCAGGCCGCCGAGCGCCCACCCGCCGAGGACGTCGGTCGCCCACCCCGCGCCCAGAGAGGTCACCGCCACGCCGGCCAGGCCCACCCACAGCACCGCCACCGTCCACCAGGCCACCGCCCGACCCCAGGTCCGCGCGCGTCCCCCCGCCAGATAGGCGGTGATGGCGGCGACGGCGGTCGTGCACGCCACCCCGAACGCGGGGAAGCCGCCCAGCGTCGAGGCCCCGACCAACGCCTCCTCGGGTGGGGGCGACGCACGGCCGACCAGAGCGGCGACGACCGGTCCGATACCAGCCGCGAGCGCCCACGCCCCGCCCAGGAGAACGACACCGCGCAGGCCCGACCGGGTGAGCAACGCGCCGACCCCGGCCAGGACGACGGCGCCCCACACACCCGTGGCCCGGTACACCGCCAGCAGCACCGCCGTGGCCTCGGGGTCCCGGTGCGCGACGAACCAGTGCAGGATCGGCCCGTCACCGCGCACGGATTCCTCGCCCACGATCACGTCCTGCAGGAGCGCACCGAAGAACCACCCTCCGGCCGCCACCAGCACCACGCCCAGGGTCAGTTCCAGACCCAGGACGGCGTGCGGTCGGAACCGTCGGGCCAGCCACCGCACCTGCCGGTCATAGCGGTCGAGCACCCGCCGCACGCTCGGACGCCCGGTCTGACGCTCGGCCCAGGCGCGCACACGGTCCGGATGGTGGGCGATCCATCGGGCGACGGCCACCACCCCCAGGACCACCAGCAGCCCGAGCAACACCAGGATCACGGCCTCGCCGAAGACGCGTTCCACCCGCCGCCAGGAGTTCCCGGCGAGGTAGCCCACCAGGGTCACGGTGCTCGCCCAGACCACGCCGCCGAGGGCGTTCCCGAGAAGGAACCGCCGGTAGTCCAGTCCGGTGGCGCCCGCCAGAGCGGGGACGAGGGCCCGGGCGAACCCGACCCACCGGCCCAGGAACACCGCGTGAGCGCCGTACCGGTCCACGAAGCCCTCGGCCCGCGCCCAACGGGCGGGGCCGATCGCGCGTCCGAGTCGGCCGGTCGTGAGTCGCGGCCCCAGTCGGCGTCCGACCCGGAACCCCACGGAGTCCCCGGCCACCGCACCGGCGATCCCGCAGGCGGCCACGGCGAAGGGGTCCGCGTGGCCCAGACCCGCCACGACCCCGGCGACCAGCAGACCCGTCTCACCGGGAACGACGAGACCGACGAAGGTCGCCGCCTCCGCGAACGTGAGGGCGAAGGCGACGACGTAGACCACGGCGACCGGCACGGCCAGGAGCCACGATTCCCAACCCCCCATCCCCTCTCCCTCTCCCCCGGTTCAGGACGGGAACCTCGCGGAAGAAACGCGACCGGCACGGTCCCGGTCCGTGGGAGGGCGGAGCCGTCAGTAGCCCAGCTCCCTCAGCCGGGCCTCACCGATGCCCAACGCGTGCCCGATCTCGTGCCGCAGGACCATGCTCACCCGTTCCTCGACCTCCTCCCGTGAGCGACACACACGCAGGATGGGCTCGCGGTAGAGCTCGATACGGTCCGGCAGGCTTCCGGGGATGCGCCGACCCCGCCGGGTGCGGGGCACACCCACGAAACGGCCCAGCAGCACGTGTCCGGGTTCCGCGGGCGGTGACCGGTCGTCGACGAGCAGCGCGACGTCGGCCATGGCCTCCTGCACCCACGCGGGCAGCGCGGCGTAGGACCGGCTCACCAGCTCCTCGAACGCGTCGAGGTCCATCGTGTCGCTGTCCACGCGCCATCACCTCCACGGAGCGCCCGAGTGGCGGCGACCGAAGGAGCCGGCGCCGACGCCGGAGCGATCGTGTGCCGCGCCGATCCCCACGGGCGCGCGCCCCTCGTCGATGGAACGTCGGGTCGGTGCCGGGCTCTTCCCGTGGACCTCGCCCCGCGTGCGTGCTTCCGCTCGATCGGCCAGCGCTCGGTGCGGAGGGTTCGCCGCGTCAGGGGCGGGACGGGGTCGGTCGGACCACCCGAACCGCGCTCACACCGCTCACACCGCTCCTGTGCCTGCGACGCCACGGATCCCCGCGCATCGGGGTGGGCCGGGACGGTGCGCGAAGGAGAGGTTCACTCCAGGGCGAGGGCGGCGTCGACCGCGTCGTACAGAACCCTCGATTCCTCCTCGGGGTCGATACCGCCCGACGGCAGCGCGCGTTCGATCGCCAGCCCGTCCACCACCGCGATGAGCAACAGCGCACGCCGCGCGCGGGCACCCCTGGTCACGACCCCCTCGTCCTCGAGCACCTCGAACCACCCCTCGATGCGTCGACGCGCGCGCACGACCATCTCCTCGTAGGAGGTCCGTGACGTCCCGGCCTGCTCGGAGTCGACGAGCAGGCGGAACATCCGCCGCCAGAACTCGCGCACCTGTTCCCGGGACCCCATGGGCGTGAGCAGGGCGCGCAGACACTCCGCGAGCCTCTCCCGGGCGGGTACGGAGGTGTCGCGGATGCTCTCGGTCGGGAGCCTGTCGTCGTAGATCGCGTCCAGCACGGCCTGGGACAGCGCCTGTTGTGACGGGAAGTGGTGGCGCAGCGTGCTCGCACCGACGCCGGCGCGCGCCGCGACCGCGCGCACGCTCAGGCGGGTCTGGGACCTCTCCATGACGATGGCCGTCGCGGCGGCGATGATCCGCTCTCGCGTGTCGCTCATGAGGTCCCTTCATCGCGGAGGAGCGCGTTCCGTGTCGATAGTACAGCGTGCCGGTACAGCGTGCTAATGTGTGCGCCCCGGGGCCGGTACACCGTGCCGGAGGGCCCGGGGGCGACACGACCATCGCGACAGAACGGCACCGCATGCAGGAGAACGCCACCACCCTCGCAGGGCACGATGGCGACTCCCACGTCTTCGGCGCGCCGCTCCCACCGGCAGAGTGCGGGGCGGGCGACCCGCGTGCGCGGTCACCGCTCACGCCCCGCTCAGCCGCGCGACCACCGTCGCCGATGCCCGGGGACGGACCACCACGGACCGCAGGTTCCCGGAGCGGGCCCGTCCGTGGACCCGTCCCGCTCGTCGCCGTCACCTCGCTCCCGTGGGGCACTCCGGCGCACTCCGCCGTGCCCCGGCGTTCGACACTCGAAGACCCGGGGCGGTCGACGTGACCGTCCCACACGCCCGCACCACCGTCACCGCGGCCATGTCCACCGGGCCGACCGGCGACGTCCGCACCACCGCCGCACGCACCCACAGAGGAAGGACCCCTCCATGCGCGACCACCTGCTCGTGGCCGAGGAACTCATGTTGCTCCTGCTCGACGACGACGGCGCCTCCATCGCGGGGGCGGGCACGCTCCACTACACACTGACCGGCGCGCTCCTCGTCGAACTCGCCTTCCTGGGCCGTGTCGAACTCGACGAGGACACCGGAGGTCCGATCAGCCGCATGAACGGAGCGATCGTGCGCCCCGTCGGGGACGCACCGCTCGACGACCCGGTCCTGCAGGCCGCCTTCGACACCGTCGTGGCCCGCGAACAGCGGGTGCAGCCGCTCCTCATCGCCCTCAACGACGACCTGCTGAACACGCTGCTCGGCCGTCTCCAGGAGCGCGGTCTCATTCGTAAGGAGCGCCGACGCGTGCTCGGCATCTTCCGCACGACCACGTGGCCCGCCGAGGACGAGCGCCACGAGGAGGAACTGCGCCGGCGCATCCGCGCGGCGATCGAGGACGGGGAGGAGCCCGAGCCCCACACCGCGGCGGTGATCGGTCTGGTGTACGCGAGCGGGGCGATGCCGGCACTGCGTCCTCCCCTGCCCTGGAACTCCACCACGGTGAGCCGCGCCAAGCAGATCATGGAGGGCGACTGGGGTTCCTCCGCGGTCAACAGCGCGGTGGTCCGTACCGCCGCCGCGATCGCCGCGTCCTCCGCCGCGGCCATCGTCAGCGTCACCACGGCGACGACCTGAACCGAGGACGGCGGCGTTCCGGTCGGAGGGGTTCCGGGGAGGGTACGCGGGAGTCCCGGACCCGGTGCCGCGCGTGAGGGCACGGCGGCACGCAGGGGCAGGGACCGCCCGCGGGGACGCCGGCCGCGCGGGGCCGTGAGCTCCCGTCCGCGCCGGAACCACGCATCCGGTCGTTCGTCGGGCACCCACCCGGGCTCCCGACGAACGACCGGATCGCGCGGGCCCTGAGCCTCCTCGTGGTGGACCCGGACGTACTCCGTGTTCGGTTTCCTCTTCGCCTACGGCATCGGGCGGGTGTACGCCCGGCAGAAGGCCCGGGGAACGAGCGAGAACGAGTTCCGCGCCCTGCTCCGTGGACGCCACATCTGGATACTCGTGTTCGGTGCCGTGCGCGCCCTCTGTCGCTGTGGCAGGGCGACATCCTGGGCACCTACGGCCTGATCGGTCTCCTCATGACGCCGCTGTTCTTCGGGCAGAGCGCTCGCACACTCACGGTCGGTCCCGGACCTCACCCCAACAGGTAGGTGACGGCGAACAGGACCGGAACCGTGAGCACGGTGGTCAGCAGGACGACCTCACGGCTGAGCACTTCTCCGGTCCGGTAGTGGGAGGCGTAGTTGAACACGTTCTGCGCGGTGGGCAGCGCGGCCAGGACCACCACCGCGAACAGGGCCGCGCCCTCCATGCCGAAGACCCACGCGCCCAACGCCCAGGCGACCAACGGCTGGACCACCGACTTCAACGCCACCGCCAGCAACACCGGGGCCTGCTCCGGTCCACTCCGGCCGGGCACGGGGCTGCCGTGCAGCGAGATCCCGAACGCCAGCAGCATCGCCGGGACCGCCATGCCACCGACGAGGTCGAAGGGTTCCATCAACGGCGCCGGCGGCACCCACCCGGAGAGGGAGACCGCGACACCCGCCAGCGAGGCGATCACCACGGGGTTGCGCACCGGGGTGCCCAGGGAACGGCGCAGCACCGGCCAGAACCCGCGCGCACTCCCGTTGTCCAGGTCCAGCACGGTCAGCGACACCGGGGTCAGGACCAGCATCTGGAACAGCATGAGCGGGGCGACCAGCGACGCGTCGCCGAGGACGTACGCGGAGATCGGGAGACCGAGGTTGCCCGCGTTCACGAAGGAGGCGCCGAGCGCCCCCATGGTCGTGCGCCCCACCCCCCACCCGCGCAGGAGTCCCACGACGACGAACACCAGGGCCATGAGCAGCACACTGATGACGCTCACCGACACCAGCGGAGACAGGAGGATGGACATGTCGGTGCGGGACAGGATCGTGAACAGCAGGGCCGGGTTGGCCACGTAGAAGGCCAGCCCGTTGAGGGCCCGCATCCCTCCCTGCCCCAGCAGCGACAACCGCCCCAGCATGTAGCCGATGGCGATCACGCTGGCGATGACTCCGAAACCGACCATGACCCCGGACAAGGGGCGCCTCCGAACTACCGTGCCGCTGAAAGCCCGGGACACGCTATCCGAGGCCGCTCACCGACGACCACGGCCCACGTCACAGTCGCACGCGCGGGCGCGGAGCCGCTCGGAGAACGTCGAGGGACATCCGTGCGCGGCCGTGGCGTGCCGCCCTCCGCGCCCACCGGCGGATCCGGACCTCGTGGGTGCGGGGGCCGCGAAGGCGAACGGATCGGTGTGCCCCGTCGGCCGACGCACCGAGGACGGGACGACGGACGTCGCGCCCTCGGGCCGGCCCCGGGAAGGAACGGTGGTCGCCGTCCGATCCGACACGGGGCGCCCCGCCGACACCCATGCGCTGATCGAGGCCATGGAGGCCGCCGAAGGCGCACGCGACTGGAACGCCCTGGCCCGCCTGGACCAGGCCTTCCACTCATCGATCGTCCGTCACCTCGGCAACGCCGTGCTCGCCGAGAGGGACGATTCGCTGCGCCCCGTCAGGTGCTCCTGTCGGTGCGCACCATCGTCGAGGCCCGGGGCGCCTGGAGACCATCAAGGGCGGGGACCGAGGCGAGACCGACCGGAGCCGCCTTTCACGTGCCCCCGACGCGACCCTACGACGTGCTCTTCAGCGCTCCGAGCGCGGCCAGCGTCATCGCCCGCACCCCCGTGGACAGGGTCGGCTCCACGGCCGGGGCGAAGTAGGGCGAGTGGTTCCCGGCGTCCGCGCTCTCCGGGGCGGGGGCCGTGCCCGGGGCCTGCGCCCCCAGCCCCCAGAACACCGACGGAGCACCGGCGTCCGCGCCGAAGTGCCCCACGTCCTCGCTGCCGATCATGCGGTCCATGGACACCACACGATCGGCTCCCAGCACCGCGCCGAAGACCTCCTCCAACGCGGCCGTGGTCGCGGGATCGTTGACGGTGACCGGGAAGGCGCCCAGACGGCGGTACCGCGGCGGTTCCGGCGCACCGGAGACGGCGGCCTCCCCGTCCAGGATGCGGCGTGCCGCCGTCACCACCCGGGCGAGGACCTCGGGGTCGAAGGCGCGCGCGTTGAGCGTCAGCACCGCCTCGTCGGGGATGACGTTCTCGGCCTCCCCCGCCCTCAGCCGGGCGACGGTGAGCACGGCCTGTTCCTCGGGATCCAACTCGCGCGCCACCACGCCCTGGAGACGCAGAACCGCCGCGGCGGCCATGACGACGGGGTCGATGGTCCGGTGCGGCTGGGAGCCGTGGCCACCCCGGCCGGTCAGCGTCACCTCCAGGTTCTCGGTGGCGCCCAGCACCAGGCCGGGGCGCAGGGCCAGGACCCCGGCGGGCAGGGGGAACACGTGCTGGGCGAACACGGCGTCCGGGGTTTCGAAGCGGGCGTAGAGGCCGTCGTCGAGCATCGCCCGTGCCCCCGCCCCGTTCTCCTCGGAGGGCTGGAGCACGGCCATGACCGTGCCGTTCCAATGGCCGCGCGCGTCGGCCAGGACCGAGGCCGCGCCGATGAGACAGGCGACGTGCATGTCGTGGCCGCAGGCGTGCATGAGCGGGGTCCGTGGGTCGCCGGGGGCGCCCACCCGCGAGGCGTAGGGGAGCCCGGTCAGCTCACGGACGGGCAGGGCGTCCATGTCCGCGCGGATCAGTACCACCGGCCCCGGCCCGGACCGGAGCACGCCCACCACGCCGGTCCCGCCCACCCCGGTGGTGACCTCGTAACCGGCGTCCGCCAGCGCGGCGGCGCCGAGGGCTGCGGTCCGCTCCTCACCGAAGCCCGGTTCCGGGTGGGCGTGCAGGTCCCGGTAGAGGTCCGCCAGCGCGGCGGGGTCGGTACCGGGCGCACCCGCGCCGTAGCGGGAGAGCACGGCCCGGGCGCGCGCCAGGTCCACGTCCGCCATGTTCACTCCCCCGCCGTCCCGACCGTCTCGGACTCCACGGCGGCCACCGCCTCGTGCAGGGCCGCACGGGCACGGGACAGTGCGTCCTCCGACGCCGGGACGGCGGGGAAGCCGTCCGGCAGGAGGTCCAGAGCCGTGCCGAGCACCCGCACGCGGCGGCCGTGGCGGGCGGGCGCGGGCAACCGGAAGAGGGCCGCGACCAGTCGGTCCGCGGTCCGCTCGTCGTAGAGGGCGTCCCAGCGATCGCGTTCGGGCCCCAGCCCATGGGCCCCGGCGGAACCGGAACCGGCCGCGCGCAGTGCCGCCGTGCCCTCGGAGTCCACGATGGTCTCCGCCCCCGCACCGCGTACGACGACGCCGTAGTCGTGGGCCGCGGCGTCGGGTGTGACGACCCCGCGCACCACGTCGCGCAGGACCTCGGCCTCGGGGCGTTCGAAGGGGTCCCCATAGCCTCCGGCGCCCGAGGTGCGCAGGGTGACCGTGTCACCGCGGCGCAGGGACAGGACGTCGATCTTGCCCACCCGGCGCTCGTCGCCGTCGACCGAGGTGATGACC
>NZ_QOCZ01000158.1 GCF_018207095.1 Nocardiopsis sp. MG754419
GTGTCCACGAGGTCGGTGACGGCCGGGAGCACCGTGGCGACGGGAGCCACTCCGGCCCCCGCGTGGAGGGTCCGGGCCGTGTCCACCACCCCGGTCACCCCCGCGGCCACCCCGGCCACAGGTCGACCGGCCGCCGCCAGTGCCGCGCCGATCAGGGCGGGTACGGCGATCCGGGGACCGGTCGCACGCCGACCATGGCGTCGGGCCAGACGCGCCGCGGCGACACCGGTCGCCCAGCGCGCCCTGAGATAGGCGCCCGGCGCACCGGACAGGGGAACACGGACTCGTGAACGCGGTTCGTACCGGATCGAACGACCCGCATCCGCCAGTCGCCAGACCAGATCCACCTCGGCGCTCGCCCCGAGGGAGGGGTCCAACCCGGCCACGTCACGGCGCACCACCAGGGCGCGGACCGGCTCCAGGGCCGCCACGGGGTGGGTTGCGACGTGGGAGGCAGACCGGCCGGGGCCGTGTGGGACGTGCCCCCGCGAGGACATCGGGGCGGGGTCCGGACCATGATCGCAGTGGGCCGCCCGGAGCGCGGCGACCGTCATGCCCACGTTCCCGCGGCGCTCGCGCGCGGCCAGGGTGCGGGGCACGACCGCGGCGACGTCGGTGTCGGCGAAGTGGCCGAGGGCGACGGAGAGCCAGCCGGGCATGGGTTCGGTGCCGATGTGCAGGAAGGCGACGAACTCGGTCTCCACGGCGCGCAGGCCGGCGGCGCGAGCGGCCGCACCGTGGGCGGGCCCGTCCACCACGTGTGCGTCGTATCGGCGCGCCGTACCCGCAGCGAGGCCGGTCGCCCCGACCACGAGCACGCGCACGTCGGGGTGTTCGGCCCGGAGGGCCGATAGTGTCCGCGCGAGTGCGCGCACGTCGATGTCGCCACCGGTCGTGGTCAGGACGACCTGCGCCTCAGAGCCCGGGGTCACGGGTTCGGGCCGGGGGTGGGCCAGACCGGTATCGACCAGTGTCCTGGCCAGGACCCGCTCATGGTGGTGTCGCGGTCGCGCCCCACCGAGCCATCGGATGACCGCGCTGACGCCTTCGGGGGGCAGTCGCAGGGCGCGCGGCGGCGATCCGCCGACGAGGAGGTGTCCCTCGTCGGCGAGCCGAACGGCCCGGTCGATGTCGATGCCGAGGCCCGGAGGAAGGGGCTCGGGATTTGGCACGGCCATGACCCATACCTTGGCCTGTGATGAGGGCCACGCGCAAGTATGGACGAATGGGTAAAATTCGGCCCAACGTCATCACATTGTTATCTTGGCGTGAGAGCCCGCCGGAACCCCGATCCTGGTTGTGATCCGGCCTCCGAACCGGGCTCCGGCCCACTTCACCACCCCTTTATCCAGTTCAGGCAGGGTTACCCTGTCCGAACCAGGTCGGCTGGGTTTCCAGGGAGGCACGGAGCGTATGCTGAGCGCGATGAGGCCCTTCAGTGTCGTAGGGCACACCCCACACCGGACATGACCATCTCGCACGGTCTGCCCGCAGGCCCCACCATCGTCCGGCGTGAAGCCTCGCGGCTTCTCTCCCGGAGCATGTCGGCGCCCGCGTGCCGCACCCTCGGTGCCGCCGAGACGCCTCCCACGGCGACCCGGGGGGCCTCGCCCCGTGTGACCACCACGCGCCGTGACCCGCATCGGGCATGGACGCTTCGAGGGCCGGGCCTCTCCTCGGCCCTGCTCGCACACGCACATCTGCGGGGAGTGAACCCACATGGGTGAGACCGCGACCCCTCGTTCCACGACTTCGGCCCACCGACCGACGACGTCGGCCCCTCTCCACCGTTCCCAACGCTCGGCGAGACCCATGGCAGAGTCCAACCACACACCACAGGTCACCACCCGCCAGGAGGGTGGGGACCCCAGATCGGCCCGCAGACGTTTTCCCGGGCAGCCCGGCCAGATCGCCTACGCGCGCAGATTCGTGGCCAGACAACTGGCCGAGTCACCGGAACTGACCACGGCGACGCTGTTGACCAGCGAGCTCGCCACGAACGCCATCACCCACAGCGCCTCGGGATGCGACACGGGCAAGTTCGAGGTGTGCGTCCAACTGGGCCCCGGTTGGGCCCGCGTGGAGGTCCGCGACCTGGGCAGCACGACGGAGGCCCCTCGGCCCCAGCATCGGGACCCCTATGACACCGCCGAACACGGTCGGGGCCTGGACATGGTGGAGGCACTGGCCAGTAAGTGGGGAACCGAACCACGACGTGACGGCCGAGGCCGCCAGGTGTGGTTCGAACTCGTGTGGGACGGCGACGACCGGCCTTAGAACGGGGAGATCCGGTCGTTGCTCCGTGCGTCGCCGTGCCGGGAACGACCTTCGGGGCCGCTCACTCCTCCCGGCCGGAGGCGGGCTCCGACGGGGTCGAGGGCGCGGCGGGAGCAGCGTCCGCAGGGGCGTTCGTGTCGACCGCGGGGTCGGTGGCGGGCAGTCGGTAGCGCTCGTACAGCTGTCGGGCGTAGTCCTTGGCCTCCTGGGAGGGCTCGTCGCCGAGCTCGTCGCGCAGCAGGTCCTCGAGGCTCTTCTTCGCATCATCCATGTGGGGCAGCCTGCCTGGAGTGCGCGGATAGCACAAATCGACATCCCGGTGACAGAGAGGAAGCGCACAGGATCTCCCGATTCGCCGGGATTTCTGACGTATCTCGCGCCCCGTCACTCGGCGTGTCGCACCACGACACCCGCCCTTCCACCCGGCCCCCGACCTCCGGAGGACGCGAGATGCCCCACCGCTCCCGGTCGTTCGTCGCCCGTGGGTCCGCACAGAGCACGGGGGCGCCCCGCGCCTGATGCGCGGGACGCCCCCTGGTGATGGTCCCCTCGGCCGTCCTGGAGCCCGTTCGTCGCGACGCGGGGCGTTCCTCCGTTCGCGCCTCGACGGACCGTGTCCCTCGAACCCGAGGAGGTCCCCGCGGTGGGAGGGTCCGTTCCCCGCCCTCCCACCGCGGATTTCGAGGGTTCCCGCCGCGCCGTGGAGCGCTCGAACACGGCCCACGGCGCGGCCGAGACCCCGCAGAACGCCGCCTAGCGCCCCTGGCCGGAGGTCTCCTCCACGTCCTCCTTCTCGGGGACCTCACCGGGCCCGCTCTCGGTGGCGTCGTCACCGCTCGCGACGTCCGACCCCGCCTTGGCGTCGGCCTTGGCACGGGCCTTGGCCCGACGACGCTCGCGTCGGCGCTCGGTCCGGGCCTCACGCTTGAGTCGGCGCACCTCCACCCACTGGTAGAGGACCGGCACGAGGATGAGCGTGAGCAGCGTCGAGGTGACCAGACCACCGATCACCACGAGGGCCACCGGCGCCGACACGAACGCACCGCCACCGGCCAGACCCGTGGCCATCGGGATGAGCGCGGCGATGGTGCCCACCGCGGTCATGAGGATGGGCCGCAGACGGTGCCGGGAGCCCTCCACGATGGCCTCCCCCAGGTCCATGCCCTTGGCACGGTTCTGGTTGATCAGGTCCATCAGCACGATCGCGTTGGTGATGACGATGCCGATGAGCATCAACATGCCGATCAGGGCGGCGGCGCCGACCGGGGTACCGGTCAGCCACAGCAGGCCCAGCGAACCGGTGGCGGCGAACGGCACCGAGATGAGCAGCATGAGCGGCTGCATCAGGCTCTTGAACGTCGCGACCATGATCAGGTAGCAGATGACGATCGCGGCGAGCAGCGCCAGACCCAGCTGGGCGAAGCCCTCGGTCTGCTCCTGGCTGACGCCCCCCAGAGTGGCGGTGGCGCCGGAGGGAAGGTCGAGACCCTCCAGCGCCTGGGCGATCTCGGTACTGACCGCACCCAGGTCGGAGGCGCTCGGACTGGCCGACACCGTGGTGCTGGTGATCCCGTCGATGCGGGTGAGCTCGGGCGGCTGCTGGACCTCGACGACCTCGGCGACGTCGGCGAGTTCGATCTCCCCGGCGGGCGTGACGATCGGCAGTTCCTCGAGTTCGGCCACGGTCTGCGGAGCGTCCTGGACCAGTACGATCACGTCACGACGGATGTCGTCGATGGTGGCGGTGCCGACCTCCTGGCCGTTGAAGGCGGCGGTGACGGTCTGGCCGACCACGGCCTCGCTCAGTCCCCGGTCCGCGGCCTCCTCCCCGTCCACGTGGACCTCGAGGGAGGGCTGGGACGCGGAGACGCCACTGGTGACGTCATCGGCGCCGTCGATGGCGCGCAGCTCGTCCTCGACCATCTCCGCGGCCTCGGTCAGGGCCGCCTGGTCGTCGGCGGTGACCTGCACCTCGATACCGGAGCCGCCCATGCCGCCCATGGAGTCGAGCCGCGGCTCGTACTCGGTGTCGAGCCCGGCGAAGGTCTCCCGGAGCACGTCGCGGTTGCGCAGCTGGTCGGTGTCGGGGTCGGCGGTGATCGTGTAGTCGATCTGGTCGGCCGAACCGCCGCCCATCATCGGGTTGCCGCCGATGTTGACCTGGTAACTCTCGATCCAGGCCATACCGGCCAGCTCGGCCTCGACCTTGACGGCCTCGTCGTCGGCGGCCTCCAGGGACGTACCCGGTTCGAGCTCCTGGATGGCGGTGTAGGTGTTCTCCTCGGCCTCACCGAGCCAGTCGGTCTCGGAATTGGCGGCGAGGGCGATGGTGCCGGCGAAGATCGCGACCGTGGCGGCCAACGTGACCGCGGTGGCGACCCGACGCTTGGTGGTGATCCAGCGGATGATCGGCAGGTAGGCGCGCTGCAACGGGGTGCGCATCTCGCGCTCGTGGGCCCTGCGCCGGACCTCCTCGCGCGGGGTGTCGCCGACCTCGGCGGGCCGCAGGAACCAGTAGCACAGCACGGGTGTGATGGTCAGGGCCACCAAGAGCGAACCGGCCAGCGCCAGGCTGCTCGTGACCGCGAACGGCATGAAGATCTCGCCGACCATGCCGCCGACGAACGCCAGGGGCAGGAACACGGCGATGGTGGCGAAGGACGAGGAGGCCACGGCCGTGGCGACCTCACGGACACCGTCCTTGACGGCGGTCATCCGTTCCTTGCCGTAGTCCATGTGCCTACGGATGTTCTCCAGGACGACGATGGAGTCGTCCACCACCCGGCCGATCGCGATGGTGATCGCGGCCAGGGTGAGCATGTTCAGGGTGAAACCGAAGGCCTGCATACCGATGAAGGCCGCCAGGACCGACACCGGGATGGACACCGCCACCACCAGGGTGGAACGGATGGACACCATGAAGACCAGGATCACGATGACCGAGGCGGCCAGACCGTACCCGCCGGCCTCGAACATGTCGGTGATCGAGTCGTTGATGAAGGGCGCCTGGTCGAAGACGACGGCGAGTTCGACGTCGTCGCCGAGCAGGTCGGCCTGCTCGTCCAACACGTCCTGGACGCCGTCGGAGATCTCGACGGTGTTGCCGTCGGGGGTCGCCAGGATCATCAGGGAGACACTGGGATTGCCGTCGAGGCGGGCGATCGAGGAGGCGTCCTCGGTCACCATGGAGACGTCGGCGATGTCGGAGACCTGGACCGCGGACGGGGCCGGGGCCGGGGCCGGCGGGGCGCCGGGCATCGCGTCCGACTGGTCGGCGGCGTCCGCCGAGGGCTGCACCCACAGGTCCTCGATCGCTTCGAGGCTGGTGTGCTGGTCGCCGGTGGTGACGCTGAGGCTGCGACCGTCCTCGTCGATGCTGCCGCCGGCCATGAGCAGGCCGCTGGACTCCAGAGCGTCGGACAGCTCCTGGACGCTCACGCCCGCGTCGGCGAGTTCGTCCTCGTCCGGCGTGATCTCGACCCGCTCCTCCGGAAGACCGGTGAGGTCGGCCGAACGGACGCCGGGGACCGATTCGAGGTCGGGGATGAGCACGTTCTCGATGGTGGACGCCATCGCCTGCTCGTCGCCGTTCTCCGAACCGGCGGCCAGCAGCATCACCGGCATCATGTCCATGCTCATGGCCGAGACGGAGGTGGTGACGTCGTCGGGCAGCGAGGACGAGATCTGGTCGACGGCGACCTGGGTCTCGCGGACCAGGGCGTCCTGGTCGCGACCGTAGTCGAACTCCGCCATGATCTGCGCCGAGCCGGTGCTGGAGGTGGAGGTGATCGTGTCGACCCCCTCCACGCCCTGCAGGGCCTGTTCGAGGGGTTCGGTGACCTGCCCTTCGACGACCTGCGGCGTAGCGCCCTGGTACTGGCCGGAGACCATCACCATCGGCAGGGACATCTCGGGGAAGAGTTCACGCTTGGCCGACAGCGCGGCGAGGGTGCCGAACAGCAGCACGGCCAGGGTGATGAGAAGGACCAGCGCCCGGTTGCCGAGCGATATGACCGAGAGGCGGTTCACGCGTTCATCCCTTCCGCGTGGTGGGCGGCGGGTCCGACCGGGGACCGCTCGCCGAGTGCCGTGATGGTCGGTCTGGACATGTGAGGTGCTCACTCCTAGCTCGCCGGGTGTGGGACGGCCGGTCCGGGCCGCGGTGCGTCGTCGAACAGCGGCCGCGGGGTCACGGGCCGATCCGCGAGTTCTGTGGTGGGGGATGCAGGTGATCGTCCGCGCCGCACGCGGGTTCGAGGCGTGCGATCGGTACGTCGTCCTGACGACGAACGGACGTGCGTTCGTGCGTGTCGGGCCCTGGCGTCGGGCCCCGCATCCGCCGGGCGCTCCTTCACCATACGTCGCGTTATATCTGAAGTTGATCCGTCTCCACTGACTTCAGGGGACTCTCAGGGAGATGTCAGCCTTCCGTCAGGGTCGCCCCCGACCAAAGTTAGGGACACATTCCGACAGGCGGAGCCTCCCCTCCACAGAGTGGCTGTTCGCACCCGCCGACCCACCTCCGACCCTGTAGCGGACATCACAGTGGCCCGTTCCGGACACCCGGAATGAGTGCGCGTGGCGCGCACCCCTGGGCACGCGCGGGGTAAGGACCACGAAGGGGTGGGCGCGCGATCACGCGGCGCGGCGCGGTGGCTCAGACGGCCGGGGACTGTTCCTCTGCAGGGGTGAGCGGCTCGTGCGGCTGGGCGGTGCCCCACACGACGCGGAGGAGGTCGTCCAGAGCGTGGACGAGGGAGGCGTCGACCAGTGCGTAGCTGACCTGCCGCCCCCGCGCTTGCGTGCGCACGAGACCACAGTCGCGCAGACAGGCCAGGTGGTTGGAGACGTTCTGACGGGTGAGCCCGAGCCGGTCGGCGAGGCCGGCTGGGTAGTCCGGCCCCTCGAGGAGGGCCAGCAACAGGCGGCACCGGGTGGGGTCGGACAGGGCGCGCCCGAGGCGCTGGATCGCGGAGAGGCGCTGCTCGGAGGTCAACATGAAAATCATTGTACATCGTTTGCTGTATAGACAGCGCAGGCTGTATAAACAGTCATGGGTGTACTGATCGACCGATGACTCGACGAGGACGGGGGAACGATGGGCGCGGGACACGACCACGGCCCGATCACGGCCGGGGCCGCCAACAAACGCAGGCTCGCCGTGGTCCTGGGCATGATGCTCACGGTGGCGGTGGTGCAGGTCACCGGTGCGGCGATGAGCGGCAGCCTCGCGCTGCTCGCCGACGCCGGGCACACGGTCACCGACTCCCTCGGAATCGCCCTGGCCCTCACCGCCGTGTGGATCGCCGGCCGACCCGCGACCGCCACGCGGACGTTCGGCCTCCAACGCGCCGAGATCCTCGCCGCCGCCGTCAACGCGATCGTGCTGTTCCTCCTGTGCGGGTTCATCGTGATGGAGGCCGTCGACCGGTTCCGTGAACCCGCCGAGGTGTCCGGGCTCGGCATGATCCTGGTCGCCGGCTTCGGCCTGGTGATGAACGTCGTGGCACTGATCATCCTCAAGTCGGGCGCCAAGGAGAGCCTCAACGTCAAGGGCGCCTACCTGGAGGTGATGAGCGACGCGCTCGCCTCCGTGGGTGTGATCGCCGGCGGCCTCATCGTGCTCTTCACCGGCTGGCAACAGGCCGACACGCTGGTCTCCCTGGGTATCGCCGCGATCATCGTGCCCCGCGCCTGGTCCCTGCTCAAGGAGGCCGTGCACATCCTGCTGGAGGCGGCACCCAAGGGCATGAACCTGACCGAGCTGCGCTCCCACCTGATGGAGCACCCCGCCGTGATCGACGTGCACGACCTGCACGTGTGGACCATCACCTCCGGAGTGCCGGTGATGTCCGCGCACGTGGTGGTGGCCGAGGCGGACCTGCGCGATTCCGGCCGGATGCTCGACGAACTCCATGAGTGCATGGCCGGGCACTTCGACGTGGAGCACTCGACGTTGCAGCTGGAACCGCCGGGCCACGCGGACCACGAGGGCGCGCGCCACGCCTGACGCCCGCGCCATGGGCCCGACCGCCCCGCCGCCGTGGCCCACCGACCGACACCACACGCGGCGGATCTCCGTGCCCGGCGGCGGGCGATTTGGCAGAATCGTTCGGGTTCCCGAACGAGGAGGCTCCGTGGTGACCACACGCGACCATCGGCCCCCACCCCGGTGAGCGGATCGAACCCCCGCCCACGGTTCCGGCCTCTGCGTCGGCTCCGGGGACTGCGCACCCCTCGACGTCGCTCCCCTCGTGTCGGCGGGGAACCGCGCACCACACGTGAGGCCAAGGCGTGGCGCAAGCCGGCCCGTGTCTTCCTGGTGATGTTCGTGACCGTCGACCTCATCGGCGCCTTCCTGCTCACCACTCCCCTGGCCACGGTCGACGGTCAGGGGTTGGACTTCAACGAGGCCTTCTTCGTCGCGACCTCCTCCCTGGCGGTGTGCGGGCTCAGCGTCATCTCCATCGGCGACGACCTCAGCGGCTTCGGTCAGGGGGTGGTGCTGGCACTCGTGCAGGGCGGCGGCATCGGCATCATGACGTTGGCGTCCCTGCTGGGCGCGGCCGTGATCCACCGCTTCGGCCTGCGCATGCAGCTCACGGTCCAGGCCGAGGTGCGCACTCTGTGGGTCGGGGACGTCCGCGAGCTGGTCAGCAGGGTCCTGACCCTCTTCCTGGTCCTGCAGGGGATCACCTTCGTGCTCATCACCCCCCGGATGTGGTTGGCCTACGACTTCACCCTCGCCGAGGCGGTGTACTCGGGGTTCTTCCACTCGATCATGGCGTTCAACAACGCGGGCCTGTCCCTGTACGACGACAGCTTCACCCGCTTCTCTGGCGACGCGCTGATCCTGTTCCCGGTGGCCATGGCGACCATCCTGGGCGGCATCGGCCTCCCGGTACTCCTGGAACTGCGCCGGCAACTGCGCGGGCCGCACCGCTGGTCACTGCACACCAAGCTCACGGTCTCCACCACCGCCATCCTGTTCGCCGCCGGGATCCTGTTGGTGACCGCGATGGAGTGGAACAACCCGCACACCCTGGGCCGCCTGGACTGGTGGGCGCGGATCACCGACGGGGTCTTCCACGGGGTGATGCCGCGCAGCGGCGGGTTCAACTCCGTGCCCATCGCGGAGATGCAGGACTCCACGCTGCTGGTGACGATCATGCTCATGTTCGTCGGCAACGGCAGCGCCGGCACCGCCGGCGGTATCAAGGTCGCCACGCTCGCCGTGATCTTCCTGGTGGTCGTGGCCGAGGTCCGGGCCCGTGACCACGTGCACGTCTTCGAACGCCGGCTGCCCGGCGAGGTGATCCGGCAGGCCCTGAGCCTGGTGTTCCTGTCCGCCACCGCGGTGGCCACCACGACCGTGCTCATGCTGTGGGCCACCGAGTTCACGCTCCTCCAGGTGCTGTTCGAGGTGGTGTCGGCGTTCGGAGTGGTGGGCTTGTCCGTGGGCATCACCCCGGAACTGGCGCCGTGGAACCAGTACCTGCTGGCGCTGCTCATGGTGGCCGGTCGACTGGGGCCGATCACGTTCGTGACCGCGTTGGCCTTCCGTGACCGGCGGCGCCTCTACACCCTGGCCGAGTCCCGGCCCATCATCGGCTGAGAACGACGAGGGGCCGCGGGGCGCCCGAACGGGGACCCGCACCCCCGAGGAGAGAGATCGTGGCACAGTTCGACCGCAACAACGACAAACGCGTCCTGGTGATCGGCCTGGGCCGGTTCGGCAGTTCGCTCGCGCTGGAACTGGTCAGGCAGGGCTGGGAGGTGCTCGGCATGGACTCCAACCCGCGCCTGATCCAGACCTACGCGGACGCGCTCACCCACACCGTCATCGCCGACGCCACCGACGAGGAGGCCCTGCGCCAGGTGGGCGCGCACCAGTTCGAGCGAGCGGTGGTGGCGATCGGCAGCCACCTGGAGGAGAGCATCCTGGCCACCTCCCTGCTGGTCGACCTGGGCGTGGACAGCATCTGGGCCAAGGCCACCAGCCGGCGGCACGGCCGGATCCTGGAACAGGTGGGCGCCGACCACGTGGTGCTGCCCGAACACGACATGGGCGAGAGGGTGGCGCACCTGCTCTCGGGGCGGATGTTGGACTACAAGGAGGTGGAACAGGGGTTCGCCCTGGGCAAGACCCTGGCGCCGCCGTCCCTGTCAGGGCGGACGCTGCGGGAGACACGGGTGCGGCAGAAGTTCGGGATCACGGTGGTGGCGGTCAAACGGGTCGGGTCCTCCTTCACCTACGCCACCGAGGAGACCGTGCTGCACAAGGGCGACGTGATCCTGGTCGCCGGTCGCGCCGACGACGTGGAGCGCTTCGCCGAGAGCCGCTGAGACCGGAACCGGTACCGGGGCCCCGCCCCGCCGGAGCGGCCGTCCACGGGTATGCCGGCGGGGCGTCGCGGGAGCGCGGCGGAGGGCGGACGGAACGCCGGGGACGCCTTGACCAGGGCGCGGAGCATCGTGGACAAAGAAGACAAATTGACAACCGTTTTCATTTTCCCGATGATGGTCACATGAGAACCAGGACCTCCGTGCGAGCCGCCGCCCTCGGCGCCGCCACCGCCATGATCATCACCGGCTGCGGGAGCGACGGCGGGACCGCCGACGACGACGGTGGGGTCTCCCCCGCCGAAGCAGAACTCACCATCGTGACCGGTGTCTACCCCCTCGAATGGCTGGCGCAGGAGATCGGCGGCGAGACCACCGCCGTGGTCCAGCTGACCGAACCCGGCGCCGAGCCGCACGACCTGGAACTCACCGGACGCCAGATCGCCGAGGTCTCCGAGGCCGACCTCGCGTTCTACGTGGAAGGCCTCCAGCCGGCCGTGGACGAGGCCGTGGCCCAGGAGGCCGCGGACAGCTCCCTCGACGTGGCCGACGTCGTCTCCCTGCGCCCGGTGGACGACGGCGGCGAGGACGAGGACGACCACGGTCACGACCATGACCATGACCACGAGGACGACCACGGCCACGAGGAGGACGAGGAGGACGGCCACGACCACGACCACGGTGATTTCGACCCCCACTTCTGGCTGGACGTGGAGCTCATGTCCGAGACCGCCGAGGCCCTCGCCGAGCGCATGGGCGAAATCGACCCGGACCGCGCCGACACCTACCGGGCCGAGGCCGAACGGGTCGGCGGCGAGCTGGCCGCGCTCGGCACCGAGTACGAGGACGGCCTGGGCTCCTGCGAGCATCGCGAGGTGGTCGTCGGCCACACCGCCTTCACCTACCTGACCGACCGCTACGACCTCGAGCAGATCGGTGTCAGCGGGGTCGACCCGGACACCGAACCCTCCCCCGCCCAGATCGCCGCCATCGCCGACACCGTCAACGAGCGCGACATCACGACGATCTTCACCGAGCCGCTCATGCCGGCCGCGACCGCGGACACGATCGCCGCCGAGACCGGCGCACAGGTGGAGGTGCTCGACCCGCTCGAGGGTGTGACCGAGCAATCCCCCGGTGACGACTACCCGTCGATCATGCGCGGCAACCTGGAGGCGCTGTCCACCGCGCTCAATTGCGAATAGCGATCACCGCTTCTCCCGCTCGCCCACGGCGAGCGCCCATCAGTGGGAACACGGGCCCCGTCGACAGTTCGACGGGGCCCTCGCGCGTTCACGGCGCACCATGCGAACCCCGTTTGCGACCAAAGTCCCCAACATCACTCGCCCTCGCGCTGAGCAGGGAGGATAATGGCGCATGATCGTTCCTGGACGGAGCCGGGATTACATGGCGCTTACATCCTGCCGAACCCCCGGACAAGTGGCGATGGTCACGCTATGCTCGTGAGAGTGGCAGTGCCGATGCACGTGCATTTGTTAGTGCATTAGCACGCACAATCCCCTCAGTAAAAGATGCAAGGAGCGACAGGAACCATGACCGCACACAACGGCATCCGAGCGACCGAGCTGACCGAGGCCTCCTGGCAGAAGGCCAAGCGCAGCAACTCCCAGGGCGCCTGCGTCGAAATGGCACGCCTCAATGACGGATCCATCGCTGTTCGCAACTCGCGTTTCCCCACAGGCCCCGCCCTCGTCTACACCCAGGAGGAGATCGACTGCCTGATCCTGGGGGCGAAGGACGGGGACTTCGACAACCTGCTCGGCTAGACCCGTGTGTCGCACCATCGGGGGTGTTCCCTCGTTCGGGTGCCGGCGGACCGTGCCCCCTGAAGACCGGGGTGGGACCGAAGGTGGGAGGACGCGGAACGCGCCGTCGCACCCCCGGTCCCGAAGGTCCACGTCCGGCCGTGGGGCGCCCGGACACGAGCCGAAGCGCGAGCGGAGGCCCTGAAGGACAACGCCCGGCGGGCACCCGATCAGACCCGTGACGGTCCGGCCGGACCGGACCCGCCCGCACCCACGCGGCGCCACGGCAGCGCACACCCGGGGACGGTGTGCCGCTCGATCCGGTAAGCCACCCTTGCTCTCTCCCGGATCGGCCGCGCGACGGGCGCGAGCCCACAGAGAGGGCTCCGGCCGACGGAGCCCTCTCTGTCCTCCTACCGCGTTCACGGCGAGACCCCGCGCACCAGGGGAACCCGACCTTGGTGAGGCGGTCGCGGTGGGGTGGGGTGGGC
>NZ_QOCZ01000159.1 GCF_018207095.1 Nocardiopsis sp. MG754419
CCTCGGCACCGCCTCCCCCACCCTCCACGGCATCGCCCGCGCCGCCATGCGCATGGACTCCACGCTGGTGGAACACCTGTTGGAGGCGGCCCTGGCCGAGCACGGCACCGTCGCGGTCTGGGAGGACGTGGCCATGCCGCTGCTGTACGGGATGGGCCGCAAGTGGGAGGACACCCACCGCTACGTGGAGGTGGAGCACCTGCTGTCGTGGTCGGTGTCCACGGTGCTCAGACGCGTACCGGGCACACCGCCCTCGGACGACCGCCCGGTCGTCCTCGCCTGTCTTCCGCACGAGATGCACAGCCTCCCGGTGGAGGCCCTGGCGGCGGCGCTGCGCGAGGCCGGCCGCGCCCACCTGGTGCTCGGGCCGTGCACCCCGACCGAGGCGACCGTGCGCACCATCCGACGGACCGCTCCCTGTGCCGTGGTGCTGTGGTGCCACACCCGCGGCGAGCAGGGGATCACGACGCTGCGCGCGGTGGCCCGCGCCGCCCACGCCACCAGACTCCGCACCGACCTCCACACGGCGGGTCCCGGGTGGCGCGACGCGGGCACCGCACCGCGCAGGACGGGCGGACACCTCGCCTCTCTCACCGAGGCGATGGCCGCCCTCGACGGCTGAGGCCACGGTCGCGCAGGGTGTACCAGAGGTGGTCGAGGACGGTCCACGACATGGCCGCGACCGGGGTGGTCAGTCCCATCGCCAGTTCCCGGGGCAGGGGGGAGGTCCCGTCCAGGAACGCCAGGACGTCGCCGAGCCGGTTGGCGGCGAAGAGCCGCGCGAAGAAGTCGGAGCCGCGCACGCGGCCGGTGTCCAGGGCGCGCAGCATCACGGCGTCCATGGCCAGGTGTCGGGCGCGGTAGGGCACCGGGGGGATCGGGGTCCGGTCCTCGGCCAGGGCCCGGGCGACCGCGGCCGTCTGACGGGCCACGCCGCTGAAGGTGTAACCGGTGGAGGGCCGCGTGGCCCCGCCCGCGGTACCGATGCGGAACAGACGCCGTCCCACCCGGGTCGGGAAGGTCGCGTCGGTCATCGGAATGACCCCCTGCTCCGCGGCGGTGACCTCGACCTCCCCGAGGCCGACCTGCGCGCAGTAGGCCGTCAGCGCCTCGTCGTACTCCTCCGTGCGCAGGGCGGCGCGCCCGAACTCGGTGTACTCCACCAGCGCCTCACGGGGGGACGACGGCAACACGTAACCGAAGGCCACACCGGTCGTCGGCTGCGGGGGGCGCAGGTCCATGAGGACGGCGGCCCGAGGGTCGAAGGTCGCCCGGGGCACACGCACGAACCAGCCCCGGAAGTGTTGCAGCAGGGTCGTGCGCCCACCCGTGAGGTCGGTGGGCGGCCGGGAGTCGAACACCCACCGCGCCGTCAGACGCACGTCGGCGCCGGCGGGTCCGACGGCGTGGACCGTGGCCCGCTCGGGACCGTCGGTCAGGTCCCGCACGTACAGCTCCCGCTGGTCCAGATACGCGTCGGCGTGGCCGCGCACGTGCGCGGCCACGTCGTCGGAGCGCAGCATCTTGTAGAGGTAGGGGGCGGCCGGGGAGCGGTGCTCGGCACCGTCGGCGGTCACCACGCTCAGGTCGCGCCACCGCGCCGTCAGAAGGGGGTCCCAGACGCCGCCCTCCCGCTCCCAGAAGCACCAGGTACGCGGCGGGGGTGTGTGCGGCCCGGTCGGAGGCTCCACCAGGGCGGTGCGCAAGGGCCGCCCGCGTCGTTGGTTGACCTCGCTCATGCGATGGGCCAGGGTGAGCCCTGCGGCTCCCCCTCCGATGATCACCACGTCATAGTCGGCCATGCCCCCAGCATGCCGGGGCCTGTGCACGATCCGCGTGCCAACACGGGAGGATCATGACCACCACGACGGGGCGGATGAAGACCGGCGCGGTCACCGACGAGTTCGACCACGCGGCCGGTTCCTACGACCGACTGGTCGACGCCAACCCCGGGTACCACCGCGACCTGCGCACGTCGGTGCGGCGTCTGCGGCTGCCGAACGAGGGCGAGGGCCTGCGCCTGCTCGACCTCGGGTGCGGCACCGGAGCGTCCACGGCCGCGCTGGTGGAGGCCGCGCCACGGGCGCGGATCCTGGCGGTGGACGCCTCGCGGGGCATGCTGGACGCCGCGCGCGCCAAGCCCTGGCCGGACCGCGTCGCGTTCCACCAGGCCAGGGCCGAGACCCTGTCCCCGGCATGGGTGAACGAACGGCTGGGCGGTCCCGCGGACGCCGTGTTCGCCGCCTACCTGCTCCGCAACGTCCCCGAGCCCGACGCCCTGCTCGAAGCGCTCACCTCGGTCCTGCGTCCCGGCGGGCGGGTGGCGCTGCACGAGTACTCCGTGGCCGACTCCCGCGGCGCGCAGGCGGTGTGGACGGGGGTCTGCTGGGGCGTGATCATCCCCTCCGGCCGCCTCCTGACCGGCCGTTCGGACCTGTTCCGTTACCTGTGGCGCAGTGTGCTGGAGTTCGACGGCGCCGACACGGTGCTGGGGCGGATGCGCGCCGCCGGACTGGCGTCGGTCGCCCGCGCGCCCTTGCCCGGTTGGCAGTACGGGATCACCCACACCTTCCTCGGCGCCCGCCCCGGAGGGACCTGGTGAACCCGGACGTGCACGACCCCCGGGCGGAGGCGATCCCCCCGCCCGCGCCGGTCGGCCCCGCGCCGGAGCGCACCCCCAGGGTGGCGGTGATCGGTGGCGGCATCGCCGGTCTGGCCGCCGCGCGGGCCCTGGTCGAGCGGGGTGTGGAGGTGGAGGTCCTCGAACGCGAGGCGGAACTCGGCGGCCGTCTGAGCGGGTGGGAGACCGACCTCGCCGACGGCTCCACGGCGACGATGAGCCGGGGGTTCCACGCGTTCTTCCGCCAGTACTACAACCTGCGCGACCTGCTCCGCCACGCCGATCCGGACCTGTCCGGGCTGGTCCCGCTGACGGACTACCCGCTGGCCCACTCCTCGGGCCTGGCCGACCGCTTCTCCGGTCTGCCCCGGACCCCGCCGTGGAACGCCTTCGCGCTGGCGGCGACCAGCCGGAGCTTCCCGCCCCGCGAACTGGCCGGTGTGAACGTGGCCGCCGCGCTGCAACTGCTCGACGTGGACGTGCCGGGCGTGCACGAACGTCTGGGCCACCTGAACGCCCGGGAGCTCCTGGAGCTGATCCGCTTCCCGCGCAGTGCCCGGCACCTGGCCTTCGAGGTGTTCAGTCGGAGTTTCTTCGCCGCGCCGGAGGACCTCTCCGCGGCGGAGATGGCCGTGATGTTCCACATCTACTTCCTCGGTTCCTCCGAGGGGCTGGTCTTCGACGTGCCCCGCTCGCCCTTTCCCCGGGCGCTGTGGGACCCCCTGGCCGAACGCCTGCGCCGGTCGGGTGTGCGTTTCCGCGCCAGGGCGCGTGTGGACCGGATCGTCCCGACCGGCGCGGACGGCGCCGACGTCCACTGGACCGCGTCCGAGGGCGGGCGCAGCGCGCACTTCGACGGGGTCGTGCTGGCCACCGACACGGGGGGACTGCGTCGCCTGGTGGCCGATTCCCCCGGGCTGGGCGACGGCCCCTGGCGCTCCCGAGCGACCACGCTGCCCTCGGCGCCGCCGTTCCTGGTCTCCCGTTACTGGCTGGACCGGCCGGTCCGGCCCCATCGGCAGGCGTTCCTGGGCACCGCCGGTCACCCGGGTCTGGACAACGTGAGCGTGCTGGACCGCTACGAGGACGAGGCCGCCGCGTGGGCCGGGCGCACCGGCGGTTCGGTGGTGGAGCTGCACGCCTACGCGCTCTCCCCCGGGTGCGACCTCGACTCCGAACGGACCGCGTTGTGGAAGCAGGCCCTGACGGTCTACCCCGAGATGCGCACGGCCCGGGTGGTGGACTCCCGGCACGAACTACGCGAGGACTGCCCCTCGTTCCCGCCCGGCGGGTACGAGCGGCGCTGCACGGTCACGACACCGGACCCGTGGTTGGTGGTGGCGGGTGACCACGTGCGGGTGGACCTGCCGGTCGCCCTGATGGAACGGGCGGCCACCAGCGGCGTCCTGGCGGCCAACGCCCTGCTCGGCCGATGGGGTCGACGGGGCCGCACCGTGTGGAGCGTCCCCCGCCGCGGCCGCTTCGGACCGCTGCGCGCCCTGGCCGGGCACCTGCGTCACCCCTGACGGCCGGCCCGGGAGCGCATGAGGTAACGGCGCTCGGCGTAGTCCAGATCGTCCCGCCAGAGCCGCCGGGCCGCCATGCGCATCACGGGCCGCACGGCCCCCGCGAACCCGCGGGCCAGCGTGAACCCGGTGCGTTCCGAGGCGGCGATCGTCGCCTCGATGACGGCGGTGCGCGGCACGCCCCGCTCGTCGACGCCGAGCGGGGTGGCGTGGGTCTCCACCACGCTGCCCTCGCCCTCACCCTCGATGATCCGCATGACCACCGTCCGCGGCCCGGGACAGGTGAACTCGGCGCGCACGGGCACGCCCAGACGTCCGGCCACCTTGAAGCCGACGTCCACGACCATGCGATCCGGGTCGGGGTCGGGGCCCTCCGGCACCTCCGTGACCCGAAGACCGACGAACGAATAGGGATGGAACCAGGAACCGTGCCAGGGGTCGAGCCGGTTGGCCACCACGTCCTCGGGCTCGCACCGGCCCGCCAGGCTCTCCACCGCGGCGATACGGCGGGCTGCCGGTGGACGTGCGCCGACCACGGGCGCGCCCAGGGGTTCCTCACCACCGACGTGGTCCAGGCGCACCCACACCAGCACACCGTCGTCGTGGGCCGGATAGGGACGCCAGCCGGGGAACCCCTCGGCGCCCAGCGACAGACCGTGCCAGCGGCACAGGAGCCGCCCTCGGTTCACGGCCCCACGGCACAACGGGGCGCCCAGGTGGGGGCAGGCTCCCGGCCCGGCGTGCACGGAACCGTCGGGGGTACGCCAGGCCACCAGTTCCGTTCCCGCCACCACCCGACCGAAGGGGCGGTCGGCCCGCACCTCACGGGAGGCGGCGAGGACGTACCAGTTCCCGGAGGGCCGGGCCAGGGCGCGTTGGAGAGCGGCGTCGATCAGCTTCGGGCTCGCCTCCCGCCAGGTCGGCCGCTGGCGGGCCCAGGTGCCCTGGGGCATGCGGCGCAGAGGAAGGCGTCGTGGCTCGGGGTCGGGCAGGGACATCTGCGATCTCCTCAGGGAGTCGGTCTCCGTGGTCGCGGGACGGCCCTCGCCCAGAGGGAGCGGGCCAGCGCGGGCATGGCCGCCGCCACCTTGCGGCCGCGGGAGACCCGATGGCGGACGCTCCACACATCGAAGTCCGCCGCGACGATCTCGTCCAGGATGGCGCGGTAGAGCCGCAGGGCGGTGGCGACACACGGTCGCGCGACCGGATCCAGCATCGCCACCCCGGGCTCGGCCCGACGGTAGAGGTCCTGGTTGATCCGCACCATGTCGGCGAGCGCCCGCCGCGCCGGCGGGTCCGGCGCCCCCCGCCGGGCGCAGTCCGCCAGGTGGTCCCGGTCGACACCGTGCCCGGCGAGGACGTCGGCGGGCAGGTAGACGCGCCCGCGTCCGAGGTCCTCGGACACGTCCCGGAGGAAGTTGGTCAGCTGGAAGGCCTCGCCGAGGGCCGCGGCGTGCGGCGCGGCCTCCTCCCGGGGCGTCACCGTGCCGAGGACGGGCAGGACCTGGAGACCGATCACCGCCGCCGAGCCGTACATGTACTCGCGCAGGTGGTCGAGGTCGCGGTAGTCGGTCACCGTCAGGTCCATGCGCATGGAGGCCATGAACGCGGTGAAGTAGGCCGGGTCCAGCCGGTAGCGGTCCACGGTGTGCGCCAGGGCGCGCAGGACCGGCTCGGTCGGTTCGGCCCCGGACAGGGCCAGGGCGAGGTCGGCGTCGACGGCGTCCAGCTGGACCCGCTGGTCGTCGACGGTGGCCCCGGGCGCGGGCTCGTCGACGATGTCGTCGACCCAACGGGCGAATCCGTAGAGCGCGTGGATGCCGGGGCGACGCCCGGCGGGCAGCACCCGCGTGGCCGTGTAGTAGGTGCGGCCGTGGTGGGCGTGCAGTCCACGGCACCGCAGGTAGTCCTCGCGGAGCGCGTGCGCGTGGATCCCCGCCGCGTCCAGTTCCGCGGTGGCGGTGCTCATCGGCGCCCTCGCCGGGTGGACGCGGACAGGACCCGCGCGGCGGCGAGCTTGCCCGAGAGCAAAACGGTGGGCAGCCCCACACCGGGTGTGGTGCCGCATCCGGCGAGGACGGCGTTGGTGGTCCCGGGCACGACGCTCCGGGGCCGGAAGGGGCCCGTCTGGGCGAACGTGTGCGCCAGCGAGAACGGTGTCCCCCGGGCGAGGCCCTGGCGGGCCCAGTCGGCCGGGGTGACGATCCGTTCGGCGCGCACCGAGGCGTCCAGACCGGTCAACCCCCGTCGCTCCAGCGTGCGAACGACCTCGTCGCGGTAGCGGGGTCCCTCACGGTCCCAGTCGATGTCGCCCGCCGCGAGGTTGGGGACGGGGGCCAGGACGTAGAGCAGGTGGTGACCGTCGGGGGCCAGTGAGGGGTCGGTGTGCGTGGGCTGGGTGATGAGCAACGAGGGATCGCTCATCGTCCGTCCCTGGTCGATGATCTCGGTGAAGGTGCGTTCCCAGGCGTCGCCGAACGCGATGGTGTGGTGGGACAGGTGGTCCCAGGTGCGGTCGGTCCCCAGGTGCAGGACCATCGCCGAGGGCGAGAACCGGTGCGGCACGGGGCGACGCGGCCGACGCCCCAGGAGGTCGTGGGCGGCGGGCAGGTCGACGGTGAGGACGACCTGGTCACACGCCAGACGTTCGCCCCGGTCGGTGACCACCCCCGTCACGCGGTCCCCCGAGCGTTCCAGGCGGGTGACGCTCTCCTCGTAACGCAGCCGCCCGCCCGCCTTGGCGACCGCGCCGGCCATGGCGTCGGCGAGGGCGCGCATGCCGCCGCGCGGGAAGTGCACACCGGCGATGGTGTCCATGTAGGCGATGACCGCGTAGGCGGCCAACGCGCTCTGGGGGGACACCCCCGCGTACAGCGACTGGAAGGAGAAGATCCGCCGCAGACGCTCGTCCCGAAGGTGTCGGCCGACGGCGGGCGCGAGCCGGCCGAAGCCGCCCAGGGCCGCGAGCCGCAGCAGGTCGGGGCGGACCAGGTCCAGGACCGAGTCGAAGCGCGCGTCGATGAACGAGCGCATCTCCACGTCGTACAGGCGGGTGAGCCACTCGCGCAGGCGAAGGTAGCCGACCGCTTCGTTGATCCCGGCGACCCGTGCCACCTCGGCGGTCATGCGCCGGCGGTCGGTGTGCACGTCGATGCGGGAGCCGTCGGCGAAGGTCGCACGGTAGGCCGGAGCCAGGGGCACCAGGTCCAGGCGGTCGTGTAGTCGCTCGCCCACCGCGGCGAAGGCCTCGTCCAGGATCTCGGGCATGGTCAGGACGGTGGGGCCGGTGTCGACGCGGAAACCGTCCATGTCCAGACGGCCCGCCCGGCCGCCCGGGTGGGCCTCGCGTTCGACGATCACCACCTCGCGGCCGGCACCGAGCAGGTGCAGCGCGCACGCCAGGCCGGACAGCCCGGCGCCGACGACGACCACGGGACCTCGACCCGAGGGACACGGGCCGAGGGAGGAACGGATCTTCGGAGCAGGGTTCACGGGTCCTCTTCCGATGGTGGACCGGGGATGTCAGGTGCGTGCTGCGGTCGCGGCGAAGTCCAGCAGCCCCTCGCGCACGTCCGGGTCGATGTCGAGGGCGGCCACACGCGCCGCCCCCCGGTCGGCCAGCGCGTGGCAGTCGCCTCTCACCAGGTCGCGGGCGCCCACGCGGGCGAGCGCCTCGGCGGCGTCGGCGGCGTCGACGGGTGCGGCGCCGACCTTCTCCAACAGCGCCAGGGCCGCACTGTCACCGCTCTCGCGGGCCAGTTCGATCCCCAACGCGAGGAGCACGGTGTTCTTGCCCTCCCTCAGGTCCTCCCCCGGTTCCCTTCCCGTGCGGTCCGGGTCGCCGTAGAGGTCCAGGAGGTCGTCGCGGAGCTGGTAGGCCACGCCCACGTCGCGCCCGTAGGCGACCAGCGCCTCCTCCACGTGGTCGGGGGCGTCGGCCATGACGGCACCCAGTTGCAGGGGGCGTTCGACGGTGTAGGACGCGGTCTTGAGCCGATCGGTCCTCAGGGCCGCGCGCACCGAGCGTTCGGTCCGCGCCTGGGAGCGCAGGTCCATGAACTGGCCCACCATGACCTCGGTGCGCATGTCGCGCCACACGCGGTGGGCCCGGTTCCGGGTGTCCAGGTCGGTCAGGGCCCCGTACAGCAGGTCGTCGGCCCAGGCCAGGGCGAGGTCACCGGTGAGGACCGCCATGGAGTCGCCGTACCGTGCGGGTTCACCGGAGTACAGGCGCGATCGGTGGTGGTCCGCGTGGGCGGCGTGCACGGAGGGTGCGCCGCGTCGGGTGGGCGCGGCGTCCATGACGTCGTCGTGGACCAGCGCGAAGGTCTGGAGCACCTCGATGGCGGCGCCCGCCGACCACGCCGCCCGAGCCTCGGGCCCCTGGTCGGCGCCGCCTCCGGCGCGCCACCCCCACCACAGCAGGATCGATCTGATCCGCTTGCCGCCCAGGCTGAAGGAGACGATGCGATGGGCCAGTTCACGGCCGCACTCGGGGTCGAGCAGCTCCACCTCGCGCGCCCGTGGTCCCAGATGACGGTGCAGGGTCTCGGCGATCGTCGAGCGGATCTCGTCGACGCCTCCGGGCAGGACTCGCCCTGTCACAGCGGGTGCTCCCCTCACGGTCGCCGCGACGACGACCTCGGGACGACGGGCGGAACCGACGCGTCCCTCGACTTTCGGCGTTCTCGTCCCTGGAACTTTCGCACACGGGGAGTTCGTGGGCCATCCAACACTTCGGAGCCCCCGTAAACTCGTTCCCAGTGACCGGAGGGGCCGATCACCGTGACGATGGGAGACCCATGGACACCGTGCCCGGAACCCCGCCCGCCGAGGCCGAGGGGTCGAAGGCGTCCATGGCGGAGACGTCGACGCGTGGCGAGTCCGCGTCGGGGTCCGCGAGCGCGGGCGGGCACCATCGAGACGATCCGCCCTCACGCGCGGACCTGTACATGGCCCTGCAGACCGACGGCCAACAGTTGGCGGTGGGGCTGGTGCGGCTGCTGCACCGGATGTCGGAGCGCTCCGGCATGAACCCGACCGACTTCCAGTGCTACACGCTGCTGCGCGTGTCCGGATCCATGACTCCGGGAGAGATCGCCGACAGTCTGTGCCTGTCCACCGGGTCGGTGACGGGGGTCATCGACCGGATGGAGGCGCACGGTCTCGTCGAACGCGCCCCGCATCCGTTGGACCGGCGCAAGGTGGCGGTGCGTCTGGTGGAGGGGGCCGAGCACCTGTCCACGCACACCGCGCCGGGCATGCGCGAGGCGATGACCACGATGCACGAGGACTACTCCTCGGAGGAGCTCGCGGTGATCGTGGACTGGCTGGACCGGGTCAACGGCGCCCTTGATCAACTCGTGTCCCAACGGTCGCCCCGACGCCCCGGCTGACCTCCGGACCCGCCCCGGCCTGCCTTATCACCGAGGCCGAGTCCGTCAAATCCGACATCACACCCTTTGTCGGAGCTCTCCGTGTCGTGACGGCAGCTTTACGACCAGGGACGAAAGCCCCTACCATCCCACGGTACCCATCCGTGGCCGGCAGCAGGAACCGGCCTCCCGACCCCCGCCCGCCCCGAATGCAAGGGCTGGGAAGGAGCCACTATCTCTTCCCTGCGCACGTATATCCGTCAACACACGAACCCTCCGGTCTTCGCCATCTCCGGCATCGTGATCCTGGTCTTCGTCGTTCTGGGGATCGTCCTGACCGATCCCCTGCTGAACGCCACCGAGACCGCCCGAGACTGGATCGGGTCCCAACTGGGATGGTTCTACGTCCTGTCGACCACCTTCTTCCTCGGCGCCGCCGTCTTCCTGATGCTCAGCCGCTACGGGAGGATCCGGCTCGGCCCGGACGACTCGCGACCGGAGTTCGGCACCGTCGCCTGGTTCGCGATGCTCTTCACCACCGGTATGGGCATCGGCCTGGTCTTCTGGGGTGTCGCCGAACCCGTCAACCACCTGCACGCACCGCGTGACGGCGCCCAGGCTCCCGTCGTCCCCGAGGGTGGCGGCGAGGCGATTCCGCAGGCCGACGCGGCCAGCACCGCCCTGGCGTCGAGCTTCTTCCACTGGAGCTTCCACCCGTGGGCGATCTACATCGCCCTGGGGCTCTCCCTGGGCTTCTTCGCCTTCCGCAAGGGTCTGCCGCTGCGTCCCGCCTCCGCGCTCTACCCACTGCTGGGTGACAAGGCCTTCGGCTGGCCGGGCAACCTGGTGGACATCCTCGCGGTGTTCGGCACGATCTTCGGTCTGGCCACCTCGCTGGGTCTGGGCACGCTCCAGATCAACAGTGGTCTGACCCAGGTGTTCGGGATCCCGAACAACTCCCTGACGCAGTCGATCATCATCATCGTCATCACCGGCTTCGCGCTGTACAGCGTGCTGTCCGGAATCGACAAGGGCATGCGCCGACTGTCGGTGCTCAACTTGTGGCTCGCGTTCATCCTGATGGCGTTCATCTTCGCCGTGGGCCCCAAGCTGTGGATCGTCAGCACCATGACCACCGGTGTCGGGGAGTACCTGGGGAACCTCATCCCCTGGAGCATGTCCTTCCCGAGCCCCATGGCGGACGAGACCGCCGCCGACTTCACCACGGCGTGGAGCGTCTTCTACTGGGGTTGGTGGATCTCCTGGGCGCCCTTCGTCGGCATCTTCCTGGCCCGTATCTCCTACGGCCGCACCATCCGTGAGTTCGTTCTCGGCGCCCTGATGGGCCCCGCCCTGGTCTCCATGCTGTGGTTCGGCGTGTTCGGCGGCTCGGGCATGTACTACGAGCTGTTCGGCGAGGGCGGCTTCATGGACGGCGACGAGTCCGACGCCGCGTACCACCTGTTGGACGCGTTGCCGCTGGGCCCGATCGTCACGGTGATCATGTCGGTGTTCCTCATCATCGTCGTGGCGATCTTCTTCATCACCTCCTCCGACTCCGGGTCACTGGTGGTGGACATGCTCACCAACGGTGGCGACACCAACCCGCCCAAGGCACAGCGTGCCTTCTGGGCGATCAGCGAGGGGGCGGTGACGCTCATCCTGTTGGTGTTGGGCGGAACCAGCGCCCTGGGCGCGCTTCAAGCGGCATCGGTCGTGACCGGACTACCGTTCGCGGTGATCCTGATCTTCATGTTGTGGGGTCTGTTCAAGGGTCTGGCCGAGGAACCCAAGCCCGGAGCGCCCCGAAGGCTGCGCGCGGAGGACCGTCCACCGCCCGAGGAGCGCGTACGTGGCGGGAACATCAAGGTGGACCACCGCGAGCATGGACGGAACGAGAACCCCGTCGAGGACAAGACAGCGAAGGAGGGTGAGGGCACGTGACCCCCAAGAGGTTCAACAACCCCTTCCACGGAGTCATCGACATGATCACGGAGATGAACCGGATCTCCGACACCATGTCGTCGATCGAGACCGGTCAGGCCGGTGACCGTGAGCGTGGTTTCGCCGACGCGTGGAGCCCGCCCACGGACATCCTGGCCCGTGGTCGGGACCTGGTGATCCGTTGCGAGGTCCCGGGGGTGTACGAGGAGGACGTGGTGGTCAGCTTCGACCACGGTCTCCTCACCATCAGCGGGGAGCGCCGGCGCGACGAGGACGACGTCGTGTACTACTCCTCGGAACGCTTCATGGGCACCTTCCGCCGGGAGATCAACCTCCCCGAAGGAGTGGCCGAGGAGGACATCGAGGCCGGTTACGGCGAGGGTCTGCTGGAGGTGGTCGTGCACGGCGCGGCCAACCAGCGGATGCCCAAGCGGATCGCGATCGCCCGCCGCAAGCGCCGCTGAGGTCGGATCCCGCGGTACCGCGGATCCCACGGGCCCCGCCGGAGGAAACCCTCCGGCGGGGCCCGTCTCGTGTGCGCCGCGGATGATCGCCTCCGCCGGGAACCGAACGGGCCCGCGCACCGACTCCTGTGACGAGCGGCCGCGTTCGGCGGCCCACCCGAGGAGGTCACGATGCCCGTCCACCCCCGCACTCGAGCCCTGGGGGCCGCGCTGGCCCTGTCCCTGGCCCTGGCCGCCTGTGGCGGCGACCCGACCGACGCCACGGCCGAGGACGACGCCCGGGAGACGGGTGAGACGGCGGGGGACGCGCCCGCCGCCGACGCCCTCGGCGTCACCGACCCCTGGATCAAGGCGGCCACCGTCGAGGACGGCATGACGGCGGTGTTCGGGGTCCTGGTCAACGAGGGCCCCACGGAGGCCACCGTCGTCGCCGCCTCCCACGAGGGCTCCGGGACGGTGGAGCTGCACGAGGTCACCACCCAGGGCGCGGACGCCACGATGCGCGAACGCGAGGGCGGGTTCCCGATCCCGGCCGACGGCACGCGCCCGTTGGAGCCGGGCGGCGACCACATCATGCTCATGGACCTGACCGCCGACCTGGAACCGGGGTCCGAGTCCACCGTCACCCTGGAGTTGTCGGACGGGTCGACGACCACGTTCACGGCGTTGGTCAAGGAGCACGCGGGCGCCAACGAGGAGTACGAGGGCGACCACGAGGACCACGGCGAGGAGGAGGCCGGGGAGCACGACGGCGGGGAGGACCACTGATGTCCGTGGACGACGCACCGAAGGACACCGGGACCACCGACGCCACCACGACCGGTGGAGGCCGTTGGAGCCGTCGCGGGCTGCTGCTGGCCGGGGCCGCCGCGGGGGCCCCGGCCAGCAGCAGCCCGCGACGGCTCCAACGGCCTCCAC
>NZ_QOCZ01000160.1 GCF_018207095.1 Nocardiopsis sp. MG754419
CCCCCGACCCCGTTCGCGTCGGACGCCCCGGGGTCAGGCCAGGAGCATCCAGGCGCCCTGGCCGATCATGACCGCCCCCGCGACGAAGAACAGCACCGAGGCGCCGACCTGGATCGCCCTCTCGGGCAGCTTCTTGCCGAGGACGGCGCCCACGGCGATGGCGATGGCGTCGGCGGCGACCATACCGATGGTGGAACCGATCCAGACCGGCAGCCAGTGGTGCTGGGTGCCGATGGTGATGGTGGCGAGCATGGTCTTGTCACCGAGCTCGGCGACGAAGAACACCAGGACCACGGTCATGAAACCCGAGCGGATGCGGCGGGACGCGGCGCGCTGCTCGTCCTTGTCGCTCATCTCGTCGCCGCGCAGGGTCCAGAGCCCGAAGAAGAGGAAGGCCAGGCCCGCGGCGAGGGTGAGCCAGTCGGTGGGCAGTGCCGCACCCAGGACCTCGGCGATGAACACGCTTGCCAGGTGCACCACCGCGGTGGCGACGGTGATGCCGAGAATGACCGTGAGGGCGCGGTAACGGGTGGCGAGGGACATCGCGACCAGTTGGGTCTTGTCACCCATTTCCGCGATGAAGATGGCGAAGGCGCTGACGCCCAGACCGACGAGAAAAGCCGACATGGTACTCCTGCTGTCCGAGATGGGCAGAAGGAGGCGGAGAACGCCCCTTCAACCCGGTCGTTGACTACCGGGTCAAAGGTCTCGTCCGCCCGCCTGAGCCGGGCTCACGCGGCCGGGACGGAAGGTCCAGTATGTCGACCGCGCACATTGGGGACTACTCCCCTTCGACGCACTCGACAATACCAGGGGCGTTTTTCCTCGGCAATTTATCGTATTGCCGAATTGATTTATCAGGAGAGGCGGAAAAGTGAGTTCGGAGTGCCTAACTCCATTCTTGGGCGCGGCGTCCCGGAAGGCTCCGGGGGTGGGTGCGCCTCAGAGACACACGCCGACCATGACCGGCTCGTTGACCAGTCGCACCCCGAAGGCGTCCTCGACCCCGGCGCGCACCTCGCGGGCCAGGTCGAGCAGGTCGGCCGTGGCGGCTCCGCCGGGGTTGGTCAGGGCCAGGGTGTGCTTGCCGGAGATGCGGGCGGGGCCGTCCCCGTACCCCTTGGTGAACCCGGCGCGGTCGATCAGCCAGGCGGCGGAGAGCTTCACGTTGCCCTGGTCGTCGGGGTGGCCGGGGATCGCGGTGTCGGGGCCCAGCCGTGCGGCGGCCCGCTCGCGGAAGGCCGCGTACTCCACCGGCGACAGGATGGGGTTGGTGAAGAAGGAACCGGCGCTGCGGGTGTCCGGGTCGTCGGGGTCCAGCACCATGCCCTTGCCCGCGCGCAACCCCAGGACGACCTCGCGGGCCTTCTCCAGCGCCACCCGCTCCCCCGCGTCCACACCCATGGTGCGGGCCACCTCGGCGTAGCGCACGGGGCGGCTCAGCGGACCGCGACGCAGTTCGAAGACGACCTCGCACACCACGTGGCGGTCCCCGCCCTTGAAGACGCTGTCGCGGTAGGTGAACCCGCAGTCGGCGTTGGACATGGTCACGAGCTCGCCCGTGGCGCGGTCCAGGACCAGCACCTCGCGGATGGTCTGGGCGACGTCCTGCCCGTAGGCGCCGACGTTCTGGATGGGGGTGGACCCCACTCGTCCAGGGATGCCGGAGAGGAACTCGATGCCGTTGAGCCCTTCGGCCACCGTGCGCTCGACCAGGGGGTCCCATTCCACGCCCGCGTCCGCGCGCAGCAGCACGACGTCCTCGCCGGTCTCCGGGTCGGTCCCCGTCTCGGTGAGGGTCACGCCCGAGGAGGCCACCAGGATCACGGTGCCGGGGAACCCGTCGTCGGCGATCACGAGGTTGCTGCCGCCACCGAGGACGAGGACCCGCTCACCGGCACGGTCGGCGTCGGTGACCAGACGGACCAGGTCGTCGGTGGTGGTCGCGGTGTGGAAGGCCTTGGCGGGGCCGCCCAGACCGAGCGTGGTGTGGTCGGCGAGCATGGTGGACACGGGCGTGGTTCCTCTTCGTTCTCGTGAGGGCCGGGTGCGGGCGCGGATCCGGCCGGGGTTCTCGGCGCCCGCCCCGGTCCGGGCGACAGCGCCGCCCCCCGGTGCCTCCGCCGGGAGGCCACCGGACGGACCGGTGGCCCGGGGGCGTGCTCTCAGGCGAGCCGGACGACGGCGGAGGCCTTGGCGAGCACCTTCGCGCCACCCGAGCGGGCGGTCAGCAGGACGGTGACGGTGCCGTCGTCGTTCTTGGACTTGACCTTGCCGCCGACGGTGATCTCGGCACCGTCATCGTCGTCGGGCACCACGACCGGGGCGGAGAAGCGCACCGAGTAGTCGACGACGCAGCCGGGGTCACCGGTCCAGTCGGTGATGACCCGGCCGGCCTCGGCCATGGTGAACATGCCGTGCGCGATCACGTCGGGCAGACCGACGGACTTGGCGAACCGCTCGTTCCAGTGGATGGGGTTGAAGTCGCCGGAGGCCCCGGCGTAGCGGACCAGGTCCAGGCGGCGGACCGGGAAGGTCTGCTCCGGCAGCTGGGCGCCGGTCTCCACCTCGTCGTACTTGAGCCTGTGCATCGTCGCGTCCCCGCTTCCTAGGATCCCCGGACGACGAGCATCATGCCCGTCGTCACCACGTGCTCGCCGTCGGCCGCCTCGGCGACCGTCTCCAGGGTGAGCAGCTCGTTGCCGCCCAGCGCCTTGATGTCGGTGATGCGGGTGACGGTGGTGAGGACGTCACCGGCGCGCAGGGGGCGGCTGTAACGGAAGCTCTGGTCACCGTGGACGACGCGCGAGAAGTCGACGCCCAGGTCGGGGTCGGCGATGGCCAGCCCGCTGCCGGCCATGCCGAGGATCACCGGGAAGGTCGGCGGGGCGATGACGTCCGGGTGGCCCATGGCCTTGGCGGACTCCCGGTCCAGGTAGACCGGGTTGAGGTCGTTGATGGCCTCGGCGAACTCGCGGATCTTGCCGCGGGTCACCTCGTAGGCCTCGGGGGCGGGATACTCCCGGCCGAGGTAGTCAGGGTTGATCGCCACGCTCTGCCTCTCGGATGTGTGGACGTCGGGACCGGGTCACCGCCGCGGAGGGGACCCCTGGACAGCGAACAGCCCGGCGAGCGATGGGCTCACCGGGCTGGAGTCTACGAGAAGCTGACCGCTCCCTGCCGGGGGCGACGAACCTGCGTGACCTAGCGGGTCTCGCGGTGGTCGTTGTGCTTGCGGCAGTTCGGGCAGAACTTCTTGATCGTCAGACGGTCGGGGGTGTTCCGACGGTTCTTGCGCGTGATGTAGTTCCGGTGATTGCACTCCTGGCAGGCCAGGGTGATCTTCGGCCTCACGTCTGTGGCAGCCACTTCGGAGTGCCTTTCTCGCTGGAGACATTACCTGAACGCAGTGAACACTGCTCGATACCCACGACGACCCCTGAGTGTTGTTCTCAGGGGTCAGTGGGTTGGTAGCGGGGGCCGGACTTGAACCGACGACACAGCGATTATGAGCCGCTTGCTCTACCGACTGAGCTACCCCGCCCCGATCACCACGGAAGGACATACTATCGCGTATGTCCTCCGGTTCGGCCGGCGAAGTTCCGCCGGCCACCCACCTGAGTGGACCGGAACCTCATCAAGTGGTGGAGCCCCTTTACGGAATCGAACCGTAGACCTTCTCCTTACCATGGAGACGCTCTGCCGACTGAGCTAAAGGGGCGCGCTGTGGGACTTTCTCTCGTCCGCCCCGGGGGTGTTGCCCCCTTGCGCTGGTCATGACTATACAGGGATCGAGGGGTGGTCTGCCAAATCGAGCGCCCTCCCCCCGGAGGCACCCACCGCACGGAAGCACCACCGCACGGGGAAACCCCTGATCACAGACGTTTCCCTGCCCTCTCGGATCGCCCCCCACGGCTCTGAGATCGGCCCGAATGTGACCCCGTGCACCCTGGGCGAGGCCCCTGCGGCCCCGGGCGAGGCCTCGGAGCGGTCTCGCGGGACCGAGAGGACCGCACGGGACCCGGCGGGGTCACCGCCCGTTCTCGGCCAGCCAGACGTTGGACATGGCGTCACGGTTGATCGTGCGGATGTCGGCGGGCAGACCCAGACGGCGCAGCGCGTCCGACAGTCGGGTGTCGTGGGTGAAGACGATGAGCTGCCGGTGACGCCCCACCTCGGCCAGGACGGCGGCGAGCCCCTCCACGGTCTCGGTGTCCATGGCCTGGACCGGATCGTCCAGCAGCAGGAACCCGAAAGGGTTGCCCTCGACCAGGGTGCGCGGCAGGCAGATGGACAGCGCCAGAGCCTGGAACTCCCCCTGGCTGAGCAGTCCGGGCGCGCTGGTCTGGTCGTCCACCCCGTCCACGGTCACGTCCACCTCGACCCTCCTGCGGGCGCCCCGGCCGATGAGCCGCATGCCCTGGAGGTCGATGTGGCGTTCCTGGCGCAGCCGGAACCACACCTGCTCGGCCTGGGAGGCCACCGGGCCGAGTCGGTCGACGCGGACCGAGCGCGCGTACTCGGCGAGCCAGTCGAGCGCGGCCTCGGCGGCGGCGAGGGTCTCGGCGGCCCTGACGGCGTCCTGGGCGTCGTCCAGCCACTCGGAGAGTCGTTCGGCGAGGTCGGACCAGCCGTTGGTGGGGTCCTCCAGACGTTCGGAGGCGTCGCGACGGGCACTGACCGCGGCGGCCCGCAGGCGACGTCCCACGGCCTCGATGTGGTCGGCGAGTTCGGCGAGGTCCTCGATGTCGGAACCGGACTCCCACAGCGCCCACACCTGACCGAGTTCGCTGTCCGGCGGCAGCCAGGTGGGCATCGGCGAGACCAGGAACCGGGCCTGGTCCCGCGCCGCGTCGGCGCGGTCGTAGGCGGCCGACGCGATCGCGGCCTGGGGGCGCAGGGCCCGCAGTTGGGCGTTGGCCCGCCGCACCCAGTCGGGCCCGAGCGATCCGCTGGTGGCGCAGGTGGGACAGGTGGTCTCGGTGGGGTGCCGCTTGTGGTGTTCCAGGGCCTGTTCCAGGAGCCGGACCACTCCGTGCGCGTGGTCGCCCTTGCTGCCGGCGGCCATGGCCAGCTCCATGGCGGCGCCGCGCAGCTCGTTGACGACGTCGCTCATGAGGACCCGCTCGGGGACGTTGAGGCGGCGCAGCCGACGCAGGACCACGTGCAGCGTGGGGTCGCTGGGGCCGTCGTCGGCGGCGATCCTGCGCAGCGCCTCCAGGTCGGTGGTGGGCGCGGAGAGGAGTTCCCTCACCTGGGCCGCGCGGGGGTCGCCGGAGGCTCCGAGGGCGTCCATGAGCGGGGGCAGGTTCCGGGAGGGGCGGTCGCGTCGGCGGGCGAGTCCGTCACAGATCTTGGCGAGGCGACGTTCGGCCTCGGCGAGTCCGGTGAGGCCCAGCAGCGCGGTGAGGGTGTCGTACAGCTCGGCCGCGCGACCGGTGACGGTGCGGCCGAGTTCGTCGTAGGACAGGAAGGGCCGGTAACGGACCAGGTTCTCGCCCCAGTCGAGGGTGCGCAGCGGGGCGACCTCCCCGCTCGGGTGGACGACCTCGCCCCGGGCGGAGCGGACGCTCTCCCCGGCCCAGCGGCGGCTGATCCGGGTGGGTCCGTGGTCGCCGGCGATGTGGATGTCGACGCTGGCCTCGGTGCGCTCGTCGTAGTGGAGGTTGCGCCACCCGTCCCGCCACCCGGTGGGCATGGCGTCCCAGCGGGGGTTGCGCCCGGTCAGCGCGGCCTCGGCGGCCTCGGCGAAACTGGACTTGCCGGACCCGTTGCGGCCGACGATGACGGTGAGGCCGGGACCGGGCCGGAAGGAGAGTTCCGCGGGCCGTCCGATGCCGCGGAAGCCCTGGACCCGGATACCGGTGAGGTAGGCGCGCCGCACCCGACCGGAGGGGCCCGGGCTCGGGGCGTCGGGGACGGCTTCGGGGATGTGCTCACCCTGCAGGAGCGCCTCCAGGGCCTCCTCTCCCCACAGCGCGGCGTTGACCCAGGCACGGACCCCCGCGGGCTGCCCGGAGCCCGCCAGGGCCTCCAGGAGCGCCTGCGCGGTCGGATCGTCGTTTCCGGACACGACCTCCAGGCCGCCCGGTCCTCCGTTCGCGTCCGTCTCGGGCATCCGAGTCACCTTCGCCACCCCGCTCCGTTATCGAACCTGCATCAGCAGACTAGGACAGGACGGGAGGAAGCGCGCTGGTGATACACGCAACGCGCGGCGTGATTCAGACCCCGACCAACTTCCTCCTACTACCGTCCCAGGTGAAGTGCAGGGTCGCGATGCCCGGCACGTTGGGGTCGCGCAGACACTCGTAGATGTTGAGGCTGGGCACGCTCGCGAAGCAGCCCCAGACCCGTTCGGAGGTCAGCACGAAGTCGAGGTCGAGTTCGACGAGCAGCCCGAGCAGTCGACCGTGCGTGGGTTCGTCGACCTTGGCGAAGGCGTCGTCCAGCAGGATCAGGCGGGGTGCCCAGGGGGCGCGGGCCGCCAGGGCGTCGAAGTGCGCGGCGGCCGCGGCGAACAGCACGAGGTAGGCGACCACCCGCTGTTCACCCTGGCTGAGGGCGGTGCGGTGGCCCAGGCGACGTTCGTCACCCGCCGAGTCGGTGACGTAGACGGTGAACGTGAACCAGGACCGGTAGTCGAGGGCCGCGCGCAGCTGGGCCCCGCCCGTGGCGGTCGGGTCCAGTCGACGGATGGCCTCGATGCAGCGGCGCAGGGCGTCGCGCAGCCGGGTGGTCTGCACGCGGGTGCGTTCCTCGGGCGGGGTGGCCAGCAGTGGCACGACCGCCTCGATGTCGGCACCGGCGTCCGGGGCCAGGTCCCAGTCCAGGCGCACGCCGAGCCCGGCGGAGGTGGTGACGTCCTTGAGGACGTCGTTCATGGTGGCGATGAGGGCGCGGGCCTCGTCGATCTGGCGGGACAGGTGTCCGGCGAGTTCCCCGAGCAGGTGGCGCTCGAAGGCCTCCTCCTCGGCGATGGCGACGCTCTCCTCGGCCCGGGTCACGGAGGTCGCGACCTGCTCGGCGTAGGCGGTGACGTCGTGGGCGCCGTCCTCGTCGTGCACCGTGAGGCGCTTGACGCCGCGGGGCTCGGTGAGTTCGGTGCGGGTCTGCGCCCAGCCCACGGAGCCCAGGAGACGCTGCAGGTCCTCGCGGCTGCCGAGGATGGCGCTGTCGTCGACCTCGTCGACCTCGGTCTGGGCGGCCAGCCCCTCCTCCAACCGCTCCACGAAGGCGGCGAGCAGGTCCAGGCGCCCCTCGGGGCCGGTGGGCTCGGTGTCGGCACCGGTGTCCAGGGCCGCGAGGTAGCCGGCCAGGGGACCGTCCTCCGAGGCGCAGTCCTCCAGGCCGGCGGCGCGGAGCAGGACGGCGTCGGCGAGGGTGACCTCGGTGCCCGGCTCGGAGTCTGCGTCCGGGGTGGCCACGGTGGTGACCGCGGCCACCAGGTGCTCGCCCGCGGCGAGGGCACGGCGGACCTGTTCGGCGCGTTCGACGGTGCCGGCCTCCAGCCGGGCCTCCGCGGCGACGCGTTCGTCGCGGGCCCGCTGGGCGCCGCGTTCGAGCGCGGGAAGGCGTTCGGCCGCCTCCTGGGCGCGTGCACGGACCTGGTCCCGGGCCACCTCGATCTGTTCGCCGGCGACCCCGCGGGCCCGATCGCCCAGTTCGAACTGGCGGCGGACCGTGATCATGTCGTCGATGGCGCCGGCGCGGGCGTCCTCGGACAGGAGTCGGGCCGCGCGGGTGCGGTTCCAGGCGGAGACGTGGCGTTCGTGGTCGGACAGCTGCCAGGCGAGGACCTCCAGGTCGCGCAGGGCCGAGGCGATGAGGACGCGGAGGTGGTCCAGGGCCCTCAGAGCGCTGTCGAGTTCGGCGCGCGTGGTGGGCAGCGACTCGGCCCCGGCCGCCTCGGACAGGCGGCGGCGGATCTCCAGGAGTTCGGTGCGGGCGGTGTCGGCGGCGCCCCGGGTGGTCTCGTGGCCGCGGCGGGAGGCGGCCACGTCGGTGCGGGCGACGTCGAGGGTGGCCCAGGCGCGCACGAGCGGCGACGCGTCCGGCAGGTCCCGGGCGACCTCCAGGAGCTCGGAGTAGGAGCGCTCCACCGCCCAGCGGCGCTCCCCCGCCTCCGCGAGGAGGGCCTCGGCGATGGCCATGCGCCGGTCGGTGTTGGCGGTCTGGCGGTCGCGGGCGCGTTTGCGGGCGGCCTCGCCGATGTACTCCGGTTCGCTCTTGTCGTGGGCACCGGAGGCCACGCCCAGCCGCCAACCGCCGGCGAGCGACATGGAGCTGACGGTGGCCACGGAGGTGTCCCTGCGGTGCTTGGCCTCGGTGTCCTCGGCGCTCTCGGGCACCTCCGTGTGCAGGGCGATGGAGGCCAGCAGGGCGCGCAGGAGGTCGTGGCCCGCGCCGCGGTCCGGGATCGCCACGGGCACGAGCACGTCGAGGAGGGTGCGGCCCTTGGCCGGGCGGGCCGGGGTGATCATGAGGTCGCGGGTGGCGGGGTCGTACAGGGTGCCGTCCGCCCGGATCCATCCGGCGAGCAGTCCGCTGGCCTCCAGGGCGGCCTCGAGACCGGCCTGTTCGCGGACGGTGAGCCCGTTGGCGAAGTCGACGGCCAGGTGGAAGGGCACGCCCTCCTCCTCGGGGCGAGGGTAGGTGGCCCAGGCGGGGCGCTCGGGGGCCGCGTCGGCGTTCTTGGCCTTGCGTTCGGCGAGCTCGGCGAGCTCGTCGGCGAGCTGGCTCTCCTCGTTGACGGCGACGTCGCGCCGGGCGCGCAGCTCCTCCAGGAGCGGGTCGACGGCGGTGTGGGCCAGGCGGGCGACCGTCCCGGGGACCTCGGGGTCCAGCACGCGCAGGGCGTCGGAGATGGGCAGCTCCACGCTGCCCTCCAGGTCGTGGATCGCCTCACCGAGGGCGTGGGCGTGGCTGGAGTCGCGCAGGCGCGCGGCCCAGGCCCGGACGCCGTCGGCGTAGGTGGAGCTCTCCTCGCGCAGCGCGGTGACGGCGTCCTGTTCGCGGTCGTGGGCGCGTTCGAGGAGGGCCTGGGCGCTCTCGGCCTCGCTGGTGAGCGCGACCAGTCTGCGGTCCGCGGCCGCCTCGGAGGTGGTGAGTCCGGTCAGGTGGGCGGCCAGGTCGGTGCGGTCGGCCGCGTCATCGGCGGTGGTGGTGAGGCGGTCGTGCAGCCGGCCCAGGTTCTCGCGCAGGTCGTCGAGGTCGATGCCGTCGACGGGGGCGCGTTCCACGGCCTGTTCGAGCCCTTGGAGGTCCACCCGGGTGGTGCTCTCGCGGGGCGCGTGGGCGGTGGCGCGGGTGTCGGGGACCCGCCCCAGCCCACTGGGGTCGAGGCCGGCGGCCTCGGCGGCGCGGCCGGCCTCCGCGTGGGTCTGGCGCAGGACGTCGAGGGCGCGCTCCACCGCGGTGAGGTCCTCGCCCAGCCGCTCGATCGCGTGGTCCTCGGTGGTGGTGGCGTGCTCGGCGGCGGCCCAGGCGGCCTCGGCGGCACGGATGTAGGCGCCGACGGCGGCGTCGTAGGCGCGGCGCTCGTTGGCGGTGGCGGTGGCGGCGCCGTTCTGGACGGAGGCGAGGGTGCCGTCGTCGGCCTCGGCGGTGTCGCGGGTGCGGCGGGCCTGGTCGCGTTCCTCGGAGACCTGGCTCTCGGCGGTGATGAGCGCGTCGAGTTCGGCGCGCAGTCGATCGGTCTCCTCGACCCGGTGGTCCCGGGCGTCGAGCTGTTCGCGGACCTCGGCGGCCCGGGCGCGCAGGGTGTGGACCAGGTAACCGTGGTAGTCGGTCAGGAAGGCGGCGACGCCCGCGCCGGCCTCGGTGAGGGCGTTCTTCTCCGTGCGGGCCTGTTCGAGGTCGGCGATGTTGCGGGCCACCTCGTCCAGGACGGACTCGTCCATGGGCGGCAGGGCCTCGGAGAGCACACCGACGAGTTCCCCGGCCTCCAGGCGGTCGCCGATGGTGGGGCGGCGCAGCCGGTAGAGCAGGTGGATGAGGTTGCGGTAGCGGACGGAGTCGTCGATGCCGAACAGGCTCCGCATCACCCGCGCGCGGTAGGGGACGGCGCTGGTGAAGCAGTTGTCGGCGCCGATCTCCGAGCGCAGGCGGTCCACGGGTTTGGGGCGTCCGTCGACGACCAGGTCGAGGTCGACACCGACCCGGCGTTCGGTGACGAAGAAGACGCAGCGGGGGTCGGAGTCGCCCACCGCCAGGACGGCGGCGCCCAGGGTCAGGTACCGGGGCGAGGCCTCCTCGGGCTCGGGCTCGGCGGCGGGGGCCGCCTGTGCGGCGAGCAGGGCGGAGGCAGAATTGGGGCCGGTCCCGGTACGCACCGCGGCGTCCAGACCACGGTCGCCGCGGGCGGTGGTGAACTCCACCCACAGGTAGCCCAGGCGGGTGGCCGGCCCGGCGGACGCGTCGTCCGTGGCGGTCGCGGCCGGCGCGTCGGTGTCCTCGTCGTCACCGGTGGCTCCGTCCGCGGGACCGTCCTCGGGGCCGCCGAGCAGGTCGGGCCCGGTCTCCTCCTCGGCCGGGCCGCGCCCCGCGCGGGGGTCGTCGGCCATCAGCCAGCGCAGGCTGGTGCGGTTGGTACCGGTGGTGTCCAGACGCCGCATGTCCCCGTCCAGGAGGAAGGGGAGCAGCATCTCCAGGGCCTTGGACTTGCCGGCGCCGTTGCGGCCGCGCAGCAGCAGCCGCCCCTCCGCGAAGTCCAGGACGTGGTCGTCGTACTGCCAGACGTTACGGATACCCGCGCGTTCGAGGCGATAGCGGGGGTTGGGGTCGGGGTCAGCCGGAGCCGTCCCGGGGGCCACGGTCGTCTCCTGGGTCACCACTGGTCGCGCTCACCTTCTCGTTCGCCACCGCTTGCAGCGCGGACGCCACCCGGTCGAGGTCGCTTCGGGGGTCGGCCGGAGGCTCGGGCTCCTCCTGGCCTGGTTCAGGCGATTGTTCGGGGTGTGTCCGGTCTTCGGGATGTGTCCGGCTGTCTTCGCCATTGTCCTGGATCCCGGGGACGCGATCGTCCACTTCCGCGCCGTAGCGGGCCGCGGCCGCCGTCAGCCGCCGGTCCCCCGGGGCGCCCACGAGCAGCCCCAGCCCGGCGAGCAGCTCCGTGACGAGGGCGAAGAGGCGTTCGGGGTCGGGAACCTCGGGACCGGCGGTGCGCGCCCACTCCGCGCGCACCGGTGCGTCGGCGCCGCCCAGGGCCTCCAACGCGGTCCGCAACGCGTCCTCGGGGACGGCGACCGAGGTGGTGGGGCGGCCGGGGTTCAGCAGGCCGGCGAGGTGGCGGACCAGGGCCAGGGCCGTGTGCCCGACCGGGTCGTCGGAGGGGAAGCGCGGACGCACGGCCGCCTCGTCGGGCATGACGAGCGCCACACCCTCCGCCCGGATCTCGGTGTCGCAGCCGAGGAGGTTGCCCAGGGCCGCGGCGGCCCGCCACTGGTGGGCGGCGAGCCGGTCGCGTTGGCGGTCCGGGAGCGTCTCACGATGGACGACCGCCGTCTCGGCGAGCAGGCGACGCAGGGCGATCTCACCGGCCTGGTCGCTCTCGGGGTCGGGGTCGGTCGCCTCGGCGAGGAAGGTGTCGGCGTCGTCGCCGCCACGGGGCAGGTGCGCGGGAACCGAGCGCAGGGCCTCGGTGTCGGGGGTGAGCTCGACGTCGACGGCGGCGTCGGCCTGGTGGGCGCGGACGGTGCCCGAGGTCTCGGTGAGCGCCCCGAGGTCGACCAGTTGGAGCAGGGCCGCGCAGAAGGCCCGCCGTTCGCCGAGACCGCGGCCGGGGTCGGCGTCGACACCGGCTTCGTGGGCGACCGCGCGGATCCGCGCGGCCAGGGAGCGCACGGTGACGGGGCCGGTGTGTTCGACCAGGACCGCGAGGGTCAGGGCGAGGTAGGTGAGGGCGCGGGGGGTGAGCCGGGTGCCGTCCGGCCGGGCGAGCGGCCGCGCGGTCCCGTCGAAGAGTCCGCGCTTGACCAGACGGGCGTGGTCGTCGGCGACGGTCAGCCGGTAGCCGAGCACCCGCTGGAACCGCTGGACCAGCCACTCGTTGTGCGAGCGCACCAGGGAGAACTCGGCCGGGTGGGCGCGGCGGGTGAGCAGGGGACGGGCCATGAGGGCCCGCGCGGCGGCCTGACGTTCGCCGATGAGGGCGGCGTCCTCGCTGTAGGCGTTGGTCTCCATCAGCCCGACCTCCGCGTCCAGGGCGTGTGCGTGGTGACCTGGATGGGACCGGTGGTCTCGACGTCCGGGTCCGGTCCCGGGAGGCTATCGGTGTCCGCGGGGGGATCGACAGGGGCCTCCGGGTCGTCGGGGTCGGCGGGACCCGGGGTGAGGTCATCGGAGGCGGGCGCGTCGGACGTGGGGGCGTCCGGCGCGGACCCGGCCGGGCCGGAGTCCTCCCGCGGGCGGGGGTCCAGGGGATGC
>NZ_QOCZ01000017.1 GCF_018207095.1 Nocardiopsis sp. MG754419
GGCGAGCCCTCCCACCGCGGGTCTCCAAGGCGCGTGTCGTGGCGTGGGTCGCCCGCACACGGGCGGGGCCGGGCACGGTGGGGGCCCGAGGAGAAACGACCTAGAGGAAGGCGTGGCCCTCACCGCGGTAGGTGGGTACCGCGCCCTCGTAGGTGCCGGTGTCGGAGTCGATCAGGTGCAGTGTGTCGAAGCGTTCGCACAGTTCCCCGGCCTTGGCGTGGCGCATCCATACGCGGTCGCCGAGGGCCAGCCGGTCGGCGGCCGCGCCCATCAGTGGGGTCTGTACCTCCCCGGCGCCCTCGTGTGGGCTGTAGGTCAGCCCCTCGGGCAGGTGGGGTACGGGTGGACGGAACGCGTCGACGGGCCCGGACGCGGGGTAGCCGCCGCCCAGGACGGTGACCACGCCCGGTGCCGGACGTCGCACGACCGGCAGCGCGAACAGCGCGGCGGGGCGCCCTCGGAAGGACCGGTAGTGGTCGAACAGGTGCGGTTGGTACAGCCCGGACCCGGCGGCCAGTTCGGTCACGGCCCGCTCGCGTCCGGTGGTGTGCAGACTGCCCGTGCCGCCACCGTTGACGAAACGCAAGGGGGCGACCGCGCGGACGGCGCGGGTGATGGCGGCCCGGCGTCGGGCCAGTTCGACGGCCGAGCGGCGCTGGAGGGCGCTCAGGAGGCGTCCGTAGAGCGGCCGGCCGGGCGGTGCGTCGCCGAGCCCCGCGATCTGGCCCTCGTAGGCCATGATGCCGTCCAGTTCGAGCTCCGGTCGGGCGACGACGGCGCGGGCCAGCGCGGCGGCCTGGGCGGGGGTGCGGACGGTGGAGCGGTAGACGCCCACGCGCAGGTGCGGGCCGAGCGGCTGCCAGCCGGCGTCGATGTCCAGGCACACGCGGACCCGGGGGGTGTCCGCGCCGCGGTCGGCCTTGCGCACGGCGGCGACGATCATGTCGAGGTGGGCGGTGTGGTCGACCATCAGGGTGATGTGGTGGGCGGCGGTGGGGCCGCGGACCAGGTCGACCAGGGCGGAGCGGTCGGCGGTGGGGTAGGCGACGAGGATGTCGTCGCTCAGGCGGGGCGAGGCGGCGTCGAGCCAGAGCGCCTCGGGCAGGGTGAACGCCATGATCCCGGCGTATCCGGGCCGGTCCAGCGTCCGGCGCAGGAGTTCGCGGCTGCGGACGGACTTGCTGGCGACCCGTATGGGGCGGCCGTGGGCGCGGCGGGTCAGGTCGTCGGCGTTGGCGCGGAAGGCGGCCAGGTCGACCATGGCGAAGGGGGCCTGGAGTTCGCGGGTGGCGGCCTCGTACTTCTCACGCAGGCTTGTCATGGCATCGAGCATGCCAGAACGTGAGGGGCCTTCATATTGCGTGGAGCGTCCGATGTGCGCGGGTTCGGGGCCCGCGCGGGTGACGGGGGATACGCCCGGATCGACCCCGCTGGTGCGAGGTCCTGGATATTCTGGGTGGTCAGGCTGTTCGGCCGACGATCTGCGGGAGTGGTTCCTTCGATGAGCGAGCGTGAGTACGTCCTGACCCTGTCCTGTCCCGACAGTCGGGGCATCGTGGCGGGCGTGGCCAACCTGCTGTCCGACCACGGGTGCAACATCACCGAGAGCCAGCAGTACGGTGACCACTACTCCGGTCGGTTCTTCCTGCGCATGCAGTTCATGGCGGAGGACGGCGGGGCCGGTGTGGTCGGCGAGGACGTTCTGCGCGGTGCCTTCGCCGCTCTGGCCGGGGAGTTCGGCCGGGGCGCGGGGCGGTCGATCGTCGAGTGGAGCCTGCAGGCCCGCGACGTGCGCCCCCGCATGATCGTCATGGTGTCCCGGTTCGGGCACTGTCTCAACGACCTGCTCTACCGTCAGCGCAGCGGCCTGCTCGACATCGACATCGCGGCGGTGGTCTCCAACCACCCGGACCTGGAGTTCCTCGCGCGGTCCTACGGGGTGGACTTCCACCACCTGCCGGTCACCTCCGACTCCAAGGGGCAGCAGGAGGAGCGGATCCTGGAGCTGGTCGACTCCTACGACGTCGACCTCGTGGTGCTGGCGCGCTACATGCAGGTGCTCTCCGAGCAGCTCTGCGCGAAGATGTCCGGCCGCATCATCAACATCCACCACTCCTTCCTTCCCAGCTTCAAGGGCGCCCGCCCCTACCACCAGGCGCACACGCGCGGTGTGAAGCTCATCGGTGCCACCGCCCACTACGTCACCGCAGACCTGGACGAGGGGCCGATCATCGAGCAGGAGGTCTCCCGGGTCGACCACACGCACAGCCCGGAGCAGCTCACCGCGATCGGCCGCGACCTGGAGTCGGTGGCGTTGGCGCGGGCCGTGAACTGGCACGCGCAGCGTCGGATCCTCCTCAACGGGGAGAAGACGGTCATCTTCGACTGACCGACAAATCGATTTTCGGACGCCAGGGGTACCCGTCGGTACTCCTGGCGTTTTTCTTGGTCCGGACAGGATTCGGGGCCCTGGTTTGGGGGATGGATGGTAAGACCATGACCCTTCCGACCTGCAAAGCATTGCTTTAAGTGTCTTGGTGACTACATAGAGTCTCTATATGGTGTGATGGGGTCGAATCGACGTGACCTGGTCACAGGACAGGGGTCGTCGGTTTCGGTCCACACACCCTGAGCCGCGTGGCTCAGACCAGGGGGCACAAATGGGCAAGCACATCGATGACGCCGTCGGTCAGGGCAAGGAGGCCTTCGGTAAGGCCACCGGCGACCGCCGTACGGAGGCCGAGGGCAAGGTCGACCAGACCAAGGCCAAGGCCGAGGACGCCGCAGACAAGTTCAAGGACAAGGCCGAGGACCTGAAGGACAAGGCCGAGGGCGCCTTCGAGTCCGCGGGGGAGAAGATCAGGGACGCCTTCAAGCGCGACTAGAGCGTCGTGCGGAAAGCGTTCAGTACGGAAGACACACTGCGTAGGGGGACCAGTGTCGGATACCCAGACCCAATCCGCTGTGCCGAGCGCCCGTGAGGCCGCCGGCAAGCGTGAGTCCGCGAGCGAGCGCGGACAGGGACACACGCACATCGCCGACGGCGTCGTCGCCAAGATCGCCGGTATGGCCGCGCGTGAGATCGGCGGTGTCCACGCCATGGGCGGTGGCACCGCCCGCATGGTCGGCGCCGTCCGCGACGTCGTGAGCGGAGGCGGATCCTCCGGTTCGGTGGCGCAGGGTGTCTCGGTCGAGGTCGGCGAACGCCAGGCCGCCGTGGACATCGACCTCGTCGTCGAGTACGGAGCCGCCATCCAGGACCTGGCGACGGCGGTTCGCCGCAACGTCACCACCGCGGTCGAGAGGATGACCGGCCTGGAGGTCACCGAGATCAACATCAGGGTGGACGACATCCACCTGCCGGGGGACGACGACTCCTCCGACGGCGGCGACTCCGAACCCCGGGTCAAGTAGTCATGGCCGGTGGCGAGGCACCCGAGCAGACCGCGCTGGAGATCGCCGCGGCGGCGGTCCGTTTCCCCGACGTGGTGGAGCTGTCCTCGGGGTCCTTCGGGACCCTGAGCACCCCCGCGCTGGGTGGACGGGTGCGCGGGGTCGCGGTACGCGGCGACCACGTCGAGATCGGTGTGGTGGTCAGATACGGGCGGCCGTTGCCGGAGATCGCCACCGAGATCCGTCGGGGGCTGACCCCGCTGGCCGGCGGCCGCGTCGTCCATGTGTCCGTGGAGGACGTGGTCGCCGGGTTGGGTGACGGAGCACGAGCGGCCGGCTGAACACCGATCGCGATACAGGGCGTGTGATGAGAGGGGGAGCCATGTGGCCCATCGTTGGACTGTCCTATGGGACCGTGCTGGGGCTCGCAGCGGCGTTCGGCGGTTTTCCCGCCTTCGCGCTGGTCCTGGTCCTGGGCCTGGTCGGGTTCGTCGTAGGTAGGGCGATGGAGGGCGAGATCGACCTCGCCGAGATGTTCACACGGCGTTCGGCCTAGACGGGGGAGTGGACGTGGTCGGGGTGCGCAGCGACACGGTCCCCCAGCAACGGGTGCCGGCACCGCGGGGCGCGACGAGGGCCGACCTGGCCGGCGCGCGTGATCCCGGGGGACGGATCGATCTCCCGGGAAGCGTCATCGAGAAGGCCGCCGCCCGGGCGATCGGCGAGGTCGCGGGGGCCGAGGCCGCCCGATCCCGGGCGGCCCGCGCGCGCGTCAGCGGGGAGGTGGTCCTGCTACGACTGCGGATCGACGTGGACTATCCACTGTCGGTCCTCCGCGTGGCGGAGGCCGTACGAGAACACGTCAAGGGCCGGATCGAGCGGATCACCGGTAAACAGGTCCACCACATCGACATAGAGATCGCGGAGTTGGTGCGATGACCACCGTGGAAGAGGCGCTCGCCCGTCCGGCCCAGAGCGTGGATCGCCGGGCGAGACGGGTCGCCGTCCACACGTTCCGCCCACGTCGCTCGTGGCCCGCGGTGATCACCGGGTTCGTGGTCCTCATGGTGGCGGTGGTCGCCGCCGCCGAGGTCATCGCCGCCCTGGCGGGGAACCCCCTGCGGCTGTTCCCCGTCGGAGCGGCCACCGACTACGCCGCCGCGACCACCTGGTCCGAGCCCTCCGTCCAGATCGCCTCGGCGGTCTCGGCGGTGATCGGGCTGGCCCTGATCGTGGTGGCGCTCGCCCCCGGACGGGGCCGGTGGACGGCCCTGCGCACGGACGACCCGGCGCTCGTCGTGGGACTGACACGACCGGCGCTGCGCCGTGCGGTGGCCGCCGCCGCGCAGGACGTGAGCGGGGTCGACAGCGTGCACGTGACGGTGCGCGGCAACAGACTGCGGGTCCACGTGCGCACGGGGATGCGCGAGGCGCGCGCCCTGCCTGCCGAGGTGACCAGGTCCGTGGAGCGGCGCCTGGAGGAGCTGGCGCCCCTGCGCAGCATGCGGATCGCCACACACGTTCGATACGCGGAGGGTTAGCCATGGCGCGCGACAGGTGCCGCAGGTCGGCCCGGGGTAATCGCCTGGGCCTGGTGATCGTCGGAATGGTGCTGCTCGCGGTCGGTGCGGCGGCGCTCGCGGCCGGACAGGGGCTCTTCGGGCCCGGGATCGCGAGAACGCCCCTGTTGAGTGATGGTGTGAACGCGGTCCTGGCCCAGCCGTGGGTGCCCTATGTGACCGTGGCGGTGGCCTTCGTCGCCGGGTTCCTGGCCCTGCGGTGGTTGATGGTCCAGGGCATGAACGACACCGTGGGCCGCCTCTACCTGGAGCGGCACGACGAGGGCAACGTGGAGATGTCCGAGAGCGCGGCCCGCGGCGCCCTCGAACAGGAGGTCGCGGAGTACCCGGGGGTGCGACGTGCCCGGGCACGCCTGACCGAGTCCGGCGACGCGCCGCACCTGCGGTTGGCGCTCACCTTGGACGAGGACGCGGACGTGACGAGGGTATGGCACCGGGTGCGCGAGGAGGGGCTCGCCAACCTGAGGTCCGCCCTCGAACTGGAGCACGTTCCGGCGGTCATCCGGATGTCGATGACGGCCCCCGCCAAGAACCCGCGCCGCAGCCTGGCCTGAGGGAACGTCTGGGGTCGGACGCACCACGGCGTGCGTCCGCCCGGCCGGGGCACGAGCGCTCGACGTCGGCCGCAAGGCCCCTCGCCCGGGCCGGGCCGCGACGCCCCGGACCGGAGAGCGTCCGAGCGTGGGGGCCCTGTCCACCACCCTGTCCGAGCCGGCGCACGGGTGCGCGGACCTCGGAGGATCCCCGTGTCTCCCCCGTCCCGGCCTCCGGCGCTCGGGCCCGGTGTACCGACGACCACTGCCGGGAGAACCACCGACCGAGGACCGAGGGGTCGTGTGCGCGCCGACGGTCGGATTACCGCCGGATCATGGCCCGCGGTCTCTGGTGCCCACGCGCGGAGGACGCGATCATCGGGGATGGGTGACGACCGTTGCGTGCACGACCTCCTGCCCGGGCAGCGCGGACCCTGTCGACCCGTTCCCTCGGGCCTGTCCGCGTGCGTGGTGATCACACCGAGCGGGACGGTGTTCCATCACGCGCTCGTGCGAGGCCCTGATCGAGGGGCAGCGCAGGGCGGACCGCATGGGGCTGCCGATACACGACCCCGAGGTGGTGACCCTGGAGCGTGTGCTGCACGACCGGCCACCCTGCGTCCACTGCTTCCCGGACTACGCGCAGGCGGGGACCCGGCTCTGCTGGGTCCGACACGGGGGTCCTGGTTCAAGGGACTGCCGACACGGTGGCGTGGCCGCGACGAGCGGGGCCGGTGGGAGGCCGACGTCTCCTACGTGGTCGACATCGCGCTGGTCGAGAGCGTGGTCGACCAACGGTCGTCGCGGCCGCGCGAACCCGGTGAGAACGGCCCCGAACGGCCCTGAGCGGTGTCGCTCGGGAGGAGGGCGGCGACGTGCGCGCCGCACGGGTCCGTCAGCACTCGATGACGTTGACGGCGAGACCCCCGCGGCTGGTCTCCTTGTACTTGTCGTGCATGTCGCGGCCGGTGTCGCGCATGGTCTTGATGACCTTGTCCAGGCTCACGAAGTGGCTACCGTCGCCGCGCAAGGCCATACGGGTGCCGCTGATCGCCTTCACCGACGCGAGCGCGTTGCGCTCGATGCACGGGACCTGCACGAGACCGCCGATGGGGTCACAGGTCAGGCCCAGGTTGTGCTCCATCGCGATCTCCGCGGCGTTCTCGACCTGCGCGGGCGTGCCGCCCAGCACCTCGGCCAGACCGGCCGCGGCCATCGACGAGGCCGAACCCACCTCGCCCTGGCAGCCCACCTCGGCGCCGGAGATCGACGCGTTCTGCTTGAACAGGATGCCGATGGCCGCCGCCGTCAGCAGGAAGCGCACCACACCCTCGTCCCCGGCGCCCGGGCTGAAGTGCAGGTAGTAGTGGAGCACGGCCGGAACGATGCCCGCCGCGCCGTTGGTCGGTGCCGTCACGACCCGGCCGCCCGCCGCGTTCTCCTCGTTGACCGCCAGTGCGTACAGGCTGATCCAGTCACTGCCGCGCATCGGGTCCGGGTCCACGTGGGTGGGCGCCAGCAGGCCGTGCTCGTCGCAGACCCCGCCCAGCTGTCGGTACAGCCGGTGCGCCCGTCGGGGGACGCGCAGCCCCCCGGGGAGGCTGCCCTCGGTCATCACCCCGCGCCGCACGCACTGGCGCATCACCGACCAGATCTCCAGGAGTTCGGCGCGGATCTGTGCGGGGGTGCGGCCGAACGCCTGCTCGTTGGCGAGCATGAGCGCGCTGATGGACATACCGGTCTGCTCGCACAGGGCCAGCAGCTCCTCCGCGGAGGAGAAGGGGTAGGGCAGTTCGGTGTCGTCGGCCTTGATCCGGTCCGCGCCGGCGGCGCGCTCGTCCACGACGAAGCCGCCGCCCACCGAGTAGTAGACCTTGGCCGCCAGCTCCACCCCGACCGCGTCCAGGGCGACGAACCGCATCCCGTTCGGGTGGTCGGGCAGGCTCTCCTTGCGACGGAAGTCCACGTCCACGGCCGGGTCGAACGCGACCGGGGGACCGTCCGGCCCGCCCAGCAGCAGGGTCCGGGAGGAACGGACCTCCTCCACCAGCCGGAGCACCGCGTCCACGTCCACCCCCTCGGGGGTGTGACCCATCAGCCCCAGCACCACGGCCGTGTCACTGCCGTGTCCCTTACCGGTGAGCGCCAGCGAGCCGTACAGCTCGGCCCGCACGTGCGCCACCCGGTCCAGCGCCCCGTCCGATCCCAGAGTCGACACGAAGGTCCGTGCGGCCTTCATCGGGCCGACGGTATGTGAACTGGACGGTCCGATACCGATCTTGAACAGGTCGAAGGTGCTGATGGCCATGGACATCCTCCTCGTCGAGGTGCCGTGGGGATGGGCGCCGTGCGGGCCCGAGCGGGCCCACACGGCGTGGGCGCTGCTACAGGTTGGGGTAGAGCGGCCGCTTGGCGGCCAGGGCGTCGACCCGCGCGCGCAGTGCGGCGACGTCCCGCTCCGGCTTCAGGGTCTCGGCGATGACGTCGGCGACCTCGGTGAAGTCCCCCTCGTCGAAGCCGCGGGTGGCCAGGGCCGGAGTGCCGACCCGCAGACCCGAGGTGACCATCGGCGGGCGCGGGTCGTTGGGCACCGCGTTGCGGTTGACCGTGATGCCGACCTCGTGCAGCAGGTCCTCGGCCTCCTGGCCGTTGATCGGCGAGTCCACCAGGTCCACCAGCACGAGGTGGACGTCGGTGCCGCCGGTCAGGACCTTGACGCCTGCCTCGGCCGCGTCGGGCTGCGTGAGCCGCTCGGCGAGGATACGGGCGCCGGCGACGGTGCGACGCTGGCGATCGGCGAACTCCTCGCCCGCCGCGACCTTGAACGAGACCGCCTTGGCCGCGATCACGTGCTCCAGCGGGCCGCCCTGCATGCCGGGGAACACCGCGGAGTTGATCTTCTTGCCGAACTCGGCCTTGGACAGGATCATGCCGCCGCGCGGACCGCCCAGGGTCTTGTGCGTGGTGGTCGTGACGACGTCCGCGAACGGCACCGGGTTGGGGTGCAGTCCGGCCGCCACCAGACCGGCGAAGTGCGCCATGTCCACCATGAGCAGCGCGTCGACCTCGTCGGCGATCTGGCGGAACCGGGCGAAGTCGAGCTGACGCGGGTAGGCGGACCAGCCCGCGACGATCATCTTCGGCCGGTGCTCCTTGGCGAGCGCGGCGACCTCGTCGTAGTCGACGGTGCCGTCGTCGTCGCGCACGTGGTAGGCCACGGCGTTGAGGATCTTGCCGGAGTAGTTGATCCGCATGCCGTGGGTGAGGTGACCACCGTGGGCCAGGTCCAGACCCAGGATCGTGTCACCCGGCTTGAGCAGGGCGAAGTACACCGCTGTGTTGGCCTGGGCGCCCGAGTGCGGCTGCACGTTGGCGTGCTCGGCGCCGAAGAGCTCCTTGGCGCGGTCGATCGCGAGTTGCTCGATCACGTCGACGTTCTCGCAGCCGCCGTAGTAGCGGCGGCCGGGGTAGCCCTCGGCGTACTTGTTGGTGAGGACGGTGCCCTGGGCCTCCAGGACCGCCTGGGGAGCGAAGTTCTCCGAGGCGATCATTTCCAGGGTGTCGCGCTGCCGGGCCAGTTCGGCGTCGACGGCGGCCGCGACCTCGGGGTCCAACTCGCCCAGGGGCCGGTTGAGCAGGTTGTCGCTGGTCATCTTCAGTTCTCGCCTTCGATCAGCTTGGTGTACTCCGCGGCGGAGAGCAGCTGCGGGAGTTCCCCGGGGACCCGTACTTTGAACAGCCAACCGTCCGTGTAGGGGTCGGAGTTGATCGTCTCGGGGGCGTCTTCGAGAGCCCCGTTGATCTCGGTGATCTCACCGGTCACGGGGGTGTAGATCTCGCTGACGGACTTGGTGGACTCCACCTCGCCGACGGCCTCGCCCGTGGAGACCTCGCCGCCGACCGCGGGGCTCTCGACGAAGACGATGTCGCCGAGCGACTCGGCCGCGAACGCGGTGATACCGACGGTGGCGATGTCGCCCTCGACCCTGACCCACTCGTGTTCGGCGGTGTAACCCAGCTCCGTGGGAACGCTCACTTCAACTCTCCTTGGAGATGCTTATCCGTTGTGTGCCGTGCGCCCGTGCGGCGTACCGGCCCGGCCTACACCTGGCCACGCCCCGACCGTGCCGGTCCCTCGTGGGGATCCGGGCGGTGGGGCGCGCAGGTCCTCGGGGGTCCGACGGAGCGGACCCCGCTCCTACGACTTCCGCTGGTAGAACGGCAGTTCGACCACGTCGACCTCTTCGCCGCGGCCGCGCACGTCCACGGTGAACGCGCCGGTCGTGGTGTCGAGGTCGCCGTCCACGTAGGCCATGGCGATGGGGCGGCCCAGAGTGGGGGAGGGGGCGCCACTGGTGATGGTTCCGACGACGACTCCGTCGCGCAGCACGTCCTGCCCCTTGCGCAGCGGGCGGCGGCCACGCGCGACGAACCCGACCAGGCGCCGGGCGCGCGCGGTGCGCGAGGCCTCCTCCAGCGCCGCGCGGCCGACGAAGTCGCCCTTCTCGAACTTGACCACGCGGCCCAGGCCGGCGTCGAAGGGGGTGAGGTCGGCGGTGAGTTCCTGACCGTAGAGCGGCATGCCGGCCTCCATACGGAGGGTGTCGCGGGCCGAGAGCCCGGCGGGGACCAGCCCGTGGCGCGCGCCCTCCGCCGACAGCGCGGCCCAGACCTCCGGTGCCTTGTCGGCGGGCCTGACGAAGATCTCGAAGCCGTCCTCACCGGTGTAGCCGGTACGGGCCAGCAGCACCGGGATCCCGGCGACGGTGTGCTCGTACCCGGCGTAGTAGCGGATCTCGTCCAGGTCGGCGTCGGTGAGCGGCGCGAGGATCTCCACGGCCTTGGGGCCCTGCAGGGCGATGAGGGAGTGGTCGGCGGACTCGTCGACGACCTCGACGTCGAAGTCGGCGGCGCGCTCGGCCAGGACCGAGGCGACCACGGGGACGTTGGCCGCGTTCGCCACGACCAGGTACTCCTCCTCGCCGAGGCGGTACACGATCAGGTCGTCCAGGACGCCGCCGTCCTCGGCGGTGACCATGGTGTACCGGGCGCGGCCCACCTTCACCTTGGACAAGTGACCGACCAGCGCGTGGTCGAGCGCCCGGGCGGCCTGCGGCCCGATCAGGCGGATCTCGCCCATGTGCGAGAGGTCGAAGAGTCCGGCGGCCTCGCGGACCGCGGTGTGCTCGGCGGTCTCGCTGCCGTAGCGCAACGGCATGAGCCACCCGGCGAAGTCGACGAGTGTGGCGCCGGCCTCTTCGTGGGTCTTGTGCAACGCGGTGAGGCGCGGCGCGGAGGTGGACTCTGACATGGGCACTCCCGAGAGGATGGGCGTCGGTCGTTGCGGTGAGGCGTTGCCATCCTCCCCCTCTGTCATGGGTGCCTGAGAGCTTCACCACGCGCGCGGCGTGGCTTGCACCTTCGGCGAGGGATCATGGTCCCTGCTTTCCAGAGTGGTCTCGCCCGTACGGTCCGCTGTGCCTGAGAGGTTGTCTGTGGGGAGGGATTGCTCCTTCGGCGGCCCACGTTGGTTACATGGGCACTCTCCCGTACGGGGTCAGCAACACGGCCAGCCTAGCAGCGGTGACACAGGGCACCCAAGAGCGGTCGACGGGTTGTGGACGCCCCTTTCGGAAGGTGGGAGACCCCGGAGCGGGGGATGCCCTAGCTTGGGGTGAGGACGTTCTCTCGTACACCGCTGGAGGAGCCGAGTGCGTACCGACACCGACCCCGCACGGTCTCCCAGGACACGGAACCACGCCCTGGTCGCCGGTAGTGTCCTCACCCTGCTCACGGGGGTGGCCTGTGGGGGAGCCGAGGAGGAACCCCCGCCCGGCCCCGGGCGGGTGGACTCCGGCACACCGGTCGCGTTCGGCGACCTGGAGGCCGTGGAGCGCTCCGATCTGGCCGGGCACTTCGAGCAGGCGGGCGTGGACGGCACGTTCGTGCTCTACGACGTGCGCGACCGCTCCGCCGTGGTGGTGGGCGCCGACCAGGCCCGTGAGCGCGCCGTCCCGGCGTCCACGTTCAAGCTCCCCCACACGCTCATCGCCCTGCAGACCGGGGTGGTGTCCGACATCGACGAGGTCGTCTCCCCCGAGGGCGAGGAGGAGATGAGTCTGCGCGAGGCGCTGCCGACCGCGGACGTCCCGGTGCACTACGAGGTCGCCGAACGGATCGGGCACGACCGGATGTCCACCTGGGTGGACCGGTTCGACTACGGCAACCGCAAGGTGGGCGAGGACGGGGACCTCGGCCGTTTCTGGGTGGAGGGTCCGCTGGAGATCTCCGCCGTGGAGCAGGCCACCTTCCTGGCGGAGCTCGCCCGGGCCGAACTGCCGGTGGACGTGGAGCACCAGGAGGCGTTGCGCGAACTGGTGGCGGTGGAGGAGACCGAGGACTACAGCCTGTACGGCCGGACCGGCCTGGGGGTGGAGGCCGACCCCGCTCCGGGCTGGTGGGTCGGTTGGGTGGAGAACGGCGACGACCTGCACACGTTCGCGCTGCGCCTGGACGTGGTGGAGGAGTCGGACGCCGACGTGCGCGAGTCCCTGGGCCGGGATTTCCTGGCGGAGCTGGACGTCCTGCCCGCGGAGGCCGCGGGGGCCTGACCCGCCCGGGCCGCGTGGCGCGCGTGGGCCCGAGCGCGACGCGGGACCCGCGACGCCGCCGTACGCGTCGGCACGGGTGACCGGGCGGGAGAGGGATCCGCCCGCCGACGTCACGTTGTGGGGGAGTGCGCCGTCGTCACCCTGCTCGTCCAGGGCGGCGAGGCCACCCGCGCCCGAGCCGTTCCGGGCGGTTCGGGCACCGTGAACACGACGACGGGCGCCGGGAGGAACCCTCCTCCCGGCGCCCGTCGGACGTCGAGGTGACTCAGGCCGCGTTCTTGCGGCGCGTGCGCACGGCCTCGGCGAGGTCGGCCAGCACGCTCTCGGTGGTCTCCCACCCCATGCACTTGTCGGTGATGGACTGACCGTAGGTCAGGGCGGCCGGGTCGCCCAGCTTCTGGGCGCCCTCCTCGATGAAGCTCTCCAACATGACGCCGGTGATGCCCTTCTGCCCCTCGGCGACCTGCTGGGCGATCTCCCGGGCCACGCCCACCTGACGCACGTGGTCCTTGCCGCTGTTGGCGTGGCTGGCGTCGATCATCAGGCGTCGGGGCAGACCGGCCTTGCCGATGACGTCCAGGGCGGCGCCCACCGAGGCGGGGTCGTGGTTGGGGCCGCTGCGGCCACCGCGCAGGATGACGTGGCAGTCGGGGTTGCCCTCGGTCACCACGACCGAACCGGCGCCGCTCGGGTCCACGCCGAAGAACGTGTGCGAGGCGGCCGCCGCGCCCACGGCGTCCACCGCGACCTGGACGTCGCCGTCGGTACCGTTCTTGAACCCGACCGGGGTGCTCAGGCCACTGCTCAGCTGCCGGTGCACCTGGCTCTCGGTGGTGCGCGCGCCGATCGCGCCCCAGGACACCACGTCGGCGATGTACTGCGGGGTGATCGGGTCGAGGAACTCGGTCCCCGCGGGCAGGCCCAGGGCGTTGATGTCCAGCAGGAGCTCCCGGGCGGTGCGCAGACCCCGGTGCACGTCGTAGGTGTCGTCCAGCCCGGGGTCGTTGATCAGGCCCTTCCAACCCACGGTCGTGCGGGGCTTTTCGAAGTACACCCGCATGACCACGCACAGGTCGGCGCCGAGGGAGGGCACCAGCTCGGCCAGGCGGCGCGCGTAGTCCATGGCGGACTCGGTGTCGTGCACCGAGCACGGACCGACCACGACCAGCAGGCGGTCGTCCTCCCCGTCCAGGACACGCTTGACCTCGGCGCGCGAGCTCTCGACCAGGGCGGCGCTCTCGTCGCTGATCGGCAGTTCCGCGAGGAGGTCCCGGGGCGCGATGAGCGGCCTGTAGCTCGCCACCCGTGTGTCGTTGGTGCTCGTCATCGTTGTGCGTGTCCCGTCCGGTTGTTCGTCTCGGCAGTTACGACCGTAGCGCGCCGCATCGGGGCGGGCGCGGTCACGTGAGTCATTCCACCGGGTCGCGGGGATGGGAAAGACCACATGCGGGCAATGGCGTCAACGGCGTCTCAGGTTCTGAGACGGGACATATCCGGGCGCCATTCTCGGGGCCCGCGAGGGAGAGGAGGGATCATTCCTTCAGCCCGGGGAGGTCCTCCTCCCAGAACTCACGCGGGTTGCGCGTGCCGTCGGTGATCGTGCCGCGCTCCGCCTCGGCCCGGCGCAGCCGCACCCGTTGGATCTTACCCGAGGTGGTCTTCGGCAGGTCGGAGAACTCCAGGCGACGGACCCTCTTGTGCGGGGACAACCGCCCGCGGACGTACTGCAGGATCGACCGGGCGCTCTCGGCGTCGTGCGGTACGCCCTCGGCCGTGGAGACGTACGCCTTGACCACCGACAACCGCAAAGGATCCGGAGAGGGGACCACGGCCGCCTCGACCACGTATTCGTGTTCCAGGAGAACACTTTCCAGTTCGAACGGTGAGATCCGGTAATCCGATGCTTTGAACACATCGTCCGTTCTGCCGATATAGGTAATGTATCCGCGCGAATCCCGGGTCGCGATGTCCCCGGTCCGGTACAGACCCATGCGGGTGGCCTCACGGGTGCGCTCGGGATCGTCGGAGTAGCCGCGCATGGCGCCCACGGGTGCGTCGGTCAGGTCCACGCAGATCTCGCCGGTGTCGGAGGGCTCGTCGGTGGCCGGGTCGACGAGCACGATGTCGTACCCCGGCATCGGCCGGCCCATGGAGCCCGTGACCACGGGTTGCCCCGGTCCGTTCCCGACGAGCAGGGTCGTCTCCGTCTGCCCGAACCCGTCGCGCACGGTGATGCCCCACGCCTGCTGGATCCGGGTGACCACCTCGGGGTTGAGCGGCTCGCCCGCCGCCACCGCCTCGCGCAGCCCCACCCGCCACGCTCCGGGGTCGGCCTGCACCAGCATCCGCCACACCGTCGGCGGGGCGCACAGTGTGTCCACCCCGCAGCGCACCACCGCGTCCAGCAGGCGTGCGGGGTCGAAGCGCTCCTGGTTCACCACCAACACGGTCGCCTCGGCGTTCCAGGGGGCGAAGAGGCTGCTGTAGGCGTGCTTGGCCCATCCGGGGGCGGACACGTTGAGGTGCACGTCGCCGGGCCCCACCCCCAACCAGTACATGGTGGACAGGTGCCCGATGGGATAGGAACTCTGGGTGTGGGTGACCAGTTTGGGGACCGCCGTGGTCCCCGACGTGAAGTACAGCAGGAGAGGATCGTCCGGAGAGGTCGGGTGGGGCGGGTGGAACTCCAGTCCGGCGTGTTCGGAGTCGGGGTAACTGAGCCAGCCCTCCATGTAGCCCACGCAGATCCGGGTCCAGTGTCCTTCCAAGGGCCCGAAGCGTTCGGTGTCGGCGGGGGAGCAGACCACGTGCGCGATGTCGCCCCGGTCCAACCGGTCCACCAGGTCGCCCTCCGACAGGGACGGTGAGGTGGGACTGACGACCGCACCCAGCTTGATGGCGGCGAGGGTGATCTCCCACAGCTCGACCTGGTTGCCCAGGGCGACCATGATCCGGTCGCCGTGGTGCACCCCCTGCGCGAGCAACCAGTTGGCCACCTGGTCGGAGCGCTGCGACAGCCGCCGGTAGGTGTGGTGCACCTCGGTGCCGTCGTCCTCCACCAGCCACAGCGCCGTCCGGTCCGGCCGGGTCGCCGCCACGTGGTCGAAGTGGTCGAGCGCCCAGTTGAAGTGCGCGGGCCGGGGCCAGGTGAACTCCCGGCGGGCGGCCTCCTGGTCGTTCCGGTGCTGGAGGAGCAGGTCCCGTGCGGCACGGAACTCCCGCGCGCCCTCGGACATCCCTTTCGCCATCGAAGACCTCCGGTTCGGAGGCGGCGCGCCGGGCGCACCGCCCTCGGGCCCCCATCGCCGCGGACGATGGGACGGGGTGTGCCCCTGCGGTTCTACCCGTTACGGACCGCCGCGACGCCTCGCCCCGCGACGGCGTCCCGATACCGGCGCTCACAGGGTTCGTGTCGCGGGTCTTCCCCTCTAAGGTGGTGGACCATGGAGGAGCTACGCGGTCATCACGCGATCTGGCGCTTCGACGACGCGCTCGTGCGCATCGGTTTCGGGGCCGGGCGCAAGGTGCCACAGTTGTTCAAGACCCTCGGCCACTGCGAGGTGCCGATCGTGGCCGTGGACGAGGTGGACTTCGATCCCGGCGACCGTAAACAGGGGTGGCGGCTGCGTCTGCGCCTCATGGACGGTGCCGACCCCTACTCCCGTCTGGACACCACGGGTACGGCCGCCACTCCGTTGCTGCTGACCGGGCCGCAGGACAAGGAACTGGTCGCCGAGTACTTCGCCGAACAGCTCGCCGCCTCCGTGCGCTTCGCCCGCGAGACGGACCAGGAACCACCGCACCCGGTCGTCGTCGCCCGAGGGCTGGTCGCCCGCCCTCCGTTGCAGGTGCGTACCGCCGAGGGCGCCGCCTCCTTCGACGGGGAACGGTTGCGGCTCCAGTGGGACGGGTGGATGACGAGCACCCCCAAAGGACGGGAACAGTCGCGCGACTACCGGATGTCCGAGATCCAGGGCCTTGAGTGGACCCCGCAGATGGACTTCGAGGAGGGGTTCATCCGGGTCCTCCTGCGCGGGGTCGACATCCCCGGCGCGGCCGGCCTCGAACACGACTTCTTCACCCTCGTCTCGCACGGGGCCAAGGGCAGCGACGAGACCCTCCTCATGGCGGCCACCGTCAACACCCACATCGCCTGGGTGGAGAAGACCGCGGCACTGGAGCCCGCGTCCCCGGGCGACGACAGCGGCGCGATCTTCGCGAAGATCCGCGAGCTCGGCCGTCTGCACGCCGAGGGGCTGCTGACGGAGGACGAGTTCAGCACCAAGAAGGCGGAGCTCCTGGACCGGCTCTGAGCCCGGCTCCGGGGCTCGCCACAGTCACGAAAGGCCACGCCTTGCGCACCTTGTACCCGACCATCGAACCGTACGACTCGGGCATGCTCGACGTCGGACACGGACACCGCGTCTACTGGGAGCTGTGCGGTAACCCCACCGGCAAGCCCGTGGTGTTCCTGCACGGTGGTCCCGGCGGCGGCTGCACCCCCGACCACCGTCGGCTGTTCGACCCCGAGAAGTACCGCATCCTCCTGTTCGACCAGCGCAACTGCGGCCGTTCCACCCCGCACGCCGGCGGCATGGACGTGGACCTGTCCACCAACACCACCTGGGCGTTGGTCGACGACATCGAGCGTCTTCGAGAGATGGTCGGGGTCGACGCCTGGCAGGTCTTCGGCGGTTCCTGGGGCAGCTGTCTGGCCCTGGCCTACGCCCAGAAGCACCCCCAGCGCGTCACCGAGCTCATCGTGCGGGGCATCTTCACCCTGCGCGACCAGGAGCTGCGGTGGTTCTACCAGGAGGGCGCCTCGAACCTCTTCCCGGACCTGTGGGAGTCCTACCTGGCGCCCATCCCCGAGGAGGAGCGCGACGACCTCATCGCCGCCTACGCCCGCCGTCTGGAGTCCCCGGACCGCGAGGTGCGCCTGGAGGCCGCCCGCGCGTGGAGCGTGTGGGAGGGGTCGACGATCACCCTGCTCCCCAACCCGGCGCTGCGCGACCACCACGCCGGTGAGGACTACGCGCTGGCGTTCGCCCGCATCGAGAACCACTACTTCCACAACAAGGGCTTCTTCACCCCCGAACAGCTCATCGAGGGCGCGGAGCGCATCCGGCACATCCCCGGCGTGATCATCCAGGGTCGCTATGACGTGTGCACCCCGGTGCGCACCGCCTTCGACCTGCACCGTGCCTGGCCGGAGGCGGAGTTCCACGTCGTCGACGACGCCGGTCACGCGTTCAGTGAGCCCGGCATCCTCGACCGGCTCATCGAGGCCACCGACCGGTTCGCCGCATAGGGTCCGGCCCCGACCCCGACCTCGGCCCGCGGAACGTACACGGCGCCGGGGCGGTACGCGCCCCGGGCGGGCCTCACGTCGTGGGACCCGCCCCCGCGGCCGTGAGGGCCTCGTCCCATGTGGTGGGCCGCTCCAACAGGTGCCGGTAGCGCATGGTGCGCGGGGTGGAGCGCAGCCCGAGAACCCCGGTCAGCATCCCCCCGCGCCCCAGGAAGGCGACGAACTTACGGTCCTCCGGTGACCCGTGCACGAAGGCGACCCGATCCGCCGGAGCGCCCTGCCCCAACAGCTGGATCTTCCTCTTGTACTGGTCGGACCAGAAGTAGGGCACCGGGGTGAAGGCCGTGCGGCCCTCGCCCGCGAGCAGGTTGTGGGCGGCCGCCTCGCCCTGCTCGCTCGCGTTGGTCCAGTGCTCCAGGCGGATCCGGCCGCCGTAGCGGGGGTGCGGCCAGTCGGCCAGGTCACCGACGGCGTACACGTTCGGTACGGAGGTGGCGGAGTACGCGTCGCACCGCACGGCTCCGTCGGGCAGGAGCTCCACCCCCGAGTCGCGCAGCCACTCGGTGTTCAGGTGGACGCCGATCCCGACCACCACCAGGGACGCCTCGACCGTCGAACCGTCCGACAGGCGCACCCGTTCCACGCGGTCCGACCCCTCGTACCCGGTCACGCCCACACCCAGGCGAACGTCCACGCCGCTCTCGCGGTGCATCTCGGTGAGCACCGAGCCGATGGCCGGATCGACCACACGGGTCAGCGGGGTGGTCTCCGCCTCGACCAGGGTCACCTCCATGCCCACGGCGCGGGCGCTCGCGGCGACCTCCGCGCCGACGAACCCGGCGCCGACCACCACGAGGTGGCCGGCGGTGTCGAAGGCGGCGCGCACCGCCTCGGCGTCGTCGAGTGTGCGCAGCACGTGCACCCCGGCGAGGTCGGTCCCGGGCCGGCGCGCCCGGGCGCCGGTGGCCACGATCAACCCGTCGTAGGGCACCGACGTCGCGCCGTCGGGGCCGATGAGGCCCACCTCGCGCGCGACGGGGTCCAGGCCCACGGCGCGGGTGCCGAGTCGCAGGTCCAGGTCCAGGGCGTCGATGACCTCGTCCTCGCGAAGCCGCAGCGCACGGTGGCCGACCAACCACCCGGGATCCCCCGAGGCGGGGTCCATCCCGGCGCCCGTCAGGACCTCCTTGGACAGCGGCGGACGCGAGTAGGGCCGGTGCGGCTCCTCGCCGACCAGGGTCAGACGACCCTCGAACCCCCGCGCGCGCAGGGCCTCGGCGGCGTGCAGTCCCGCCATCCCCGCCCCGGCGATGACGATCTGGTCCAAGGTGTCGGACACCGTGCGTTCTCCCTCTTCTCGTCTGTGGTCGCCGACCCGCCGCCCATCGAGCCCGGCCGCTGTGGGGTCAGAGGGCCTGGACGCCGCCGACGGTCCGGCCGCCGCCGAGGACGTCGGTGGTGAGGTGGTCGGCGATGGGGTCGACGTTTACACCCAGGGCCTTCAGTGCGGTGATGCCGACCAGCGTACGCGCGCGGAGTTCGGCGTCCCCGTCACTGATCTTGACGGCGACGGTCTCACCGGTGGGGGCGCCGAGCACCAGCACTCCGTCGGCCCCGACCTTGGATACCAGGCCGGGCATGCGGCGCATGAGTTCGGTGTCGATCCGGTCGGTGCCCGAGACGTACTCCGGGTGGGCGCTCATCGCTTCGAGGACGGACCGTTCGGGGCTGCCCTCGGGGGACAGGCGCATGCTCTGCACACCGCGGGCCAGGCCGACCAGGGAGACGGCGAACTGCGGGGCGCCGCAGCCGTCCACGGCGGTGTGCGCCACCTGCTCGCCGCACATGTCCTCGGTCGCCTCACGGGCCGACTGCTGGAAGGGGTGCTCGGGGTCGAGGTAGTCGTCCGTGCTCCAGCCCTGGGCGGAACAGGCGGCGAGCATGCCGGCGTGCTTGCCCGAGCAGTTCATGTACAGGCGGGAGGGGGCCCGGCCCTCGGCGTGGAAGGTCCTGCGGGCGGCGTGGCCGCCGGGCACGCTCTCGGGGCAGCCGAGCGCGTCCGCGGTCAGCCCGACCGAGGCCAGGATGCGTTCGGCCTCGGCCACGTGCAGGTCCTCGCCGCCGTGGCTGCCGGCGGCGATGGCCAGGGCGGAGTCCTTGAGGTCGGCGCCCGCGCGCAGCATCGCCAGGGCCTGGAAGGGCTTGGCGGCCGAGCGCGGGAACATGGCGTCGTGCACCGGGCCGCGGGCGTAGGCGATCTCCCCCTCGGCGGACAGACCGACGACGGCACCGTAGTGGACGCTCTCGCGCATCCCGGAGCGCACGACCTCCGCCAGGGGGACGTAGCCGGGCATCGGTGCCTGCGTCATGTGGGGGTCTCCTCTTCGTCGGGGCCGAGCGGGTGCCGGGTTCCCGGTGCGTCGGGGGTGATCGGACCCCCGACCCTGCCGGGCATGCGTCAAAACGTACACAACCGCGTGGTTCTTCCCCGGTGCAGGTGTGCCTTCCGTCGCGGTTCCGGCGCACCGGGCCGGGCGGCAGGGGTGTCGGACCCGGGCAGTAGGGTCGTTGCGGGTGGTGAGTCCACCGCGACAGAGGGCTGATGTGAGGAGTGGGGACGCACAATGGGAACGCTGCGGACGGGCGCGCTGACCCGCAGACGGGTCGGGACGCGGGCGGCGGACCTGGAGTACGCGGTCGTCGACGTCGAGACCACCGGACTCGACCCTCGGGAGGGTGCCCGACTGGTGGAGATCGCCGTGGTGCGGGTGCACGGGGACGGGCGCGTCCTCGACGAGTTCAGCACCCTGGTGGACCCCCGCGCGCCGATCGGCGGCCAGGAGTTCCACGGGATCGGTGAGGGCGACGTGATCGGCGCCCCCCGTGCCGAGGAGATCGTCCCCCGGATCGCGGAGCTGCTGTCCGGAGCGGTGGTGGTCGGTCACAACCTGGACTTCGAGGAGCGCTTCCTCGCCGCCGAACTGGTGCCCGCGGGGCTGCCCGCCGGACAGTCGGGTCTGTGCACGCTCCGGGCCCTGCGCTCCCAGTTGGATCTGGCGCGCTACTCGCTGCCGCGCGCCTCGCACCTGCTCAGCGGGGACTGGCCGACCGGTCAGCACACCGCCCTGGGGGACGCACGCGCCTGCGCCGGGCTGCTGGGGGAGATGATCACCAACGCCCCCGGCGACCTGCGCTACACGGGGCCCTCGCCCCGGTTCCTTCGGGGCGAAACGCCCTCGGCGGGTCCGGTGCGGTTCAAGCCGCGCACCACTTCGGGGACCACCACCCGGCTGCCGTTGAGGCCCTGGTCGTCGGCTCGCTGGCGGCGCCGCGAACTCGACTCGCTGCTGTGCGGCGGCGCCTTCCGCGACGCCGAGCGCGAGGTGGCCGAGTCGGCCGCCCGGCGCGACGCACGGCTGCGCGAGCGCCTGGGCCGGGCCGCGGTGGTGACCGGCGGCATCGCCGCCACCGTGGCGGGCGGCATGCTGCTGCGCAGGGCCGGCGACCCACGGCTCCCGCGCGGCTGACCTCCTCCACGCTCGCGGGTCCTCCGGCCGGGCCCCGCCGTGGTCCTCGATGCCCGAACAACGGGTCGAGGCCGGCGGAGACCGCGAAGGCGAGGACCTACAGGCCGGACAGGGCGAGGAAGAAGGCCACGATCAGAGCGCTGCCCCCGATGGCGGTGAACACGGCGCGGCCCTGTTCGGTGAGTCGGGCCTCGACCAGACGCAGTCGGGGCGGCGCGACGGCGCGCGGGGCCGCGGCGACACCGCCTCCGTGACGGGGGACGGGACGGTACCCGGGGACGACCCGAGGCATCTTGTTGAACAAAGCGACCGAGACCAGGGTGGCGCCGAAGGCGATGAGTACGAGGGACACGGTGGAGAGGGCCTCACGAGTCGAGGGTGGACGGGGCGGCCCGGGGGCGGGCTGAGTCCACTCGTTCCCCGCATGCACACCTTCATGCGGCTTCACAATGGCCGTTCACGGCCAGAACCGATTACGTTCGGGCCCTTATCTCCGAGGGTGATTCACTCGCTACCGAGCGTGTTTTTCGAAGGGTGTTCCGGGAGGATCGTGTCCACGGTTCCGGACTCCACCCCGAGGGCGCGGAGCACGAATCGGGTCACCAGAGCGTGGGTCTCCTCCAGGCCGACCTCACCGCTCACCAGGGGGAGGCGCTGGGAGCCCACCATGGACAGGGTGAGCGCGGCCACGCGCCCGCCGGGCAGGTGGTCGAACTCCCCGGAGGCGATCCCCTCGTCCAGGACCTCGGTGAGCAGTCGCTGCATCGGGGCCACGTGCGCGGCCAGGGCCTGGTAGGCGTCGGGTCCCAGGCTCGCGCCCAGTTCGGCGGCCGGCGGGTGCGGGTGCGCGACGATGCCCTCCAGTTGGAGGCGCACGAAGGCCGACAGACGGCGCGAGGCCGACACCCCCGACGGGAGCTCCCGCTTGTACCGCTCCACGAACGTGGTGTTCACCTTCTCGGTGAAGGCCAGGAGCAGGGCGGGCTTGTCCGGGAAGTAGTTGTACAGGGCGGTGCGGGTGATGCCCGCGGCGTTGGCCACGTCGGTCATGGAGATGCGGTCGATCCCCTGGGTCCTGATCAACTCGTCGACGGCGTCCATGATGCGGTCCCGTGTGCGGGCACGGTGAGCGGCGATGGTCGGAGCCGTGATCTTGGGCATGTCTCCTATGGTGGCACGCCGAGCACACCGAGGTGCCCGGACCGACGGGGGCGATCCGGGCGCTGTCTCGGTGGGCGGTGGCGTCAGGCGTGGTGACGGCCGAGTTCGGCCAGCACCTCCGTGTTGAGTTGGTAGGCCAGACGCGTCTCCCGCACCAGGTAGGCGGCGGCCTCCTCGGTCAGGGGCAGCCCGTCGAGGCGCTCCCTGTAGCCGGCGCGGAACCGGGGCAGGCTGCCGAGGGAGCCGAAGTCGTAGAAGGCCGTGCCGGCGCCGTCGGCCAGGTCGTAGGCGCGGGCCGCGATCCGACGGATGAACTGGCCGCCGGAGACGTCGCCCATGTAGCGGGTGTAGTGGTGCGCGACGAAGCCCTCGGGGTGGTCCGCCATCTGTTCGATGCGCGCCACGTAGGTGCGGGTGGCGCGACCCGGGGCGACGTGGTCGGCCCAGTCCGCGCCGAGGAGGTGGCGCAGGTCGGCCTCCAAGGAGGGGACCCGCTGGAGCTCGGGGTCGAGGAAGCGGCCGGCGATCGGGTCGTCGGCCAGCGCCCGCCCCACCTCTTCCAGGGCGACGTAGGCGAAGTAGTGCTGGGCGACCATCGCGGTGTAACCGTCGAGGGAGAGGTCGCCGTCGAGCAGGGCCTTGGTGAAGCCGTGGTGCTCGGCCGAGGCGTGGTCGCTCCAGGTGGCCGCTTTGAGCCGCTCGGAGAACGACCGGGGGGAGTCGGGTTCGGCCGTGGCGGGGGTCGGAGCCGGCATGGGGGCCGGTGCCGTGGCGCTCATCGACACTCTCCACCTTTCCATTCGGAGCTTTTCTGACATGATGTCATTTAGGTGACCGCTCCTGTCAAGGCTTATATGACACCCTGTCACAAAAATTGCCGGGAAAGCCCCCGTCGTGGTGCCCTGCGTCACAGGACACGTCCCGCCGTGCGCCCCCACCGGCGTTCCCGGCGGTCGCGCGTGCCTCGGACGCGCCCGGAAGCGCCCACGTCCCGGAGGCTTGCGCACCCCGCCCACGGGGAGTTCCCCGACGGGCGTTGGATGTGTCTCGTCGCCTCTGCTGGTCAAGTGGTCGGTGGGGCGTTTATCGTTTGGGTGGCGTGCGGTCCGAACCGCCGGGAAGACCCGAGGTGTCCCCTCGGGTCCTACGGCATGACAGTGCGCCCCGCGGGCCGCGAACCATGAGGCGATGAGTGGATACCAGGAGAACAGGGCCCGATCCCGTGACGGTGATCGGTGACGGAGCGGCCGAAGCCGCCGAGGGCGCTGCCACGGACGGCAACGCTCCCCTGAGTGACGACACCGTCCTGGCCGACCGGGTGGAGGCTACCGTCGAATCGGTTGAGGTCCTGCTGATCGAAGACGACCCCGGCGACGCCTTTCTCGCCGAGGAACTCCTCGCCGACACCGCGCTGGCCACACGCATCACCTGGGTCTCCACCCTCAAGGCCGCACGGGAACACCTCACGGACTTTCGCGGCTGCGTTCTGCTGGACCTCAACCTTCCCGACGGCCACGGACTCGACCTCCTGCGCGAGGTGCTGGGCAGTGCGCCCTCCGCCGCCGTCGTCGTCTTCACCGGACTCGACGACGAGCACGAGGGCATCGCCGCCGTCTCCGCCGGCGCCCAGGACTACCTGGTCAAGGGCCAGGTCGACGGATCACTCCTCGCCCGCAGCCTGCGCTACTCCCTGGAACGGCGGCGCGCCGACGAGAACGCGCGCCAACTGCGCGAGGCCCGCATGCGCGCCCGTGAGAACATGCGCCTCGAACGCGGTCTGCTGCCCCAGGTCCTGCTGGAGCGGTCGCCCCTGAGCCACCGCGCCTACTACCGTCCCGGCCGTAAGCGCGCCCTGGTCGGCGGCGACTTCTACGACGCGGTCGAGAAGGACGGCACCACGCACGTCATCATCGGGGACGTCAGCGGCCACGGTCCCGACGAGGCCGCGCTGGGCGTCAGCCTGCGCATCGCCTGGCGCACCCTGGTCATGAGCGGTGTCGCCGAGCGGCACGTCCTGCCCAACCTCGAACAGCTCCTGGTCAGCGAACGCGCCCAGGAGGAGATGTACGCGACGCTGTGCATGGCCAGCCTCGACACCGGCAGCGAACGCGCACGCGTCCGGAGCCTGGGCCACCCCCCGCCCATGCTCGTCTCCGACCGTTGCGCCGAGGAGATCCAGGCCGCGCCCCAGCCGCCCCTGGGCGTGTTCCCGGTCGACCAGGACGAGTCGACCGAGGTCGTCCTGCCCCGCGGGGCCAGCCTGCTCTTCTACACGGACGGACTGGTCGACGCCTACGACGGCGCCCCGCCCGCGCGCCTGGAGGTCGCCGGTCTGCGCCGCCTCGTCAACGGGGTGCTGGGCCAGAACGTTCCCCTGAACAACCTGCCCGAGCACATCGTGGACGAGGCCGAGCGCAGCAACGGCGGGCCGCTCCAGGACGACGTCGCCATGCTGCTCATCAACCACGGAGAACCCGCTTGAGCCCCACGGGGGAGGACGACCGCACCATGGACACCGAGCCCGACGCCGGCTCCGCACGCGCCGGAGAGGAGGGGTCGGGCCGGGAGCGGGACGAACACGCGTCCACCGGCGCGCCCTCGCCCACCGGAGGCGTCGTGACCCGGGACCTGTACCCCGCCCGGCACTCCTGGAGCCTGCGCCGCCGGGTCACCAGCCTTCTGACGGTCGTCGCCGTCGTGCTGGTGGTGGCGGTGTCGGTGATCACCCTCGCCGCGTTCCAGGCCCGCGACTCCCTGACCCTGCAGGTGGAGTCGCTCACCCCAGGGCTGAGCACCGTCGAGCAGACCCGCTCGGCCTACCTCAGCCAGGACCACGCGCTGCGCGGCTACATCCTCACCGGGGACCCGGACTTCCTGCGGCCCTACAACGAACAGGGCATGTCGCTGGCCGAGTACCGCAACGCCCTCACCATGCTCGCCGCGGAGAACGAGGACGTCGCGCCCAAGGTCGAGGAGCTCATCGAGGCCGGTGACGTGTGGAGCGAGGACTTCGCCCGCCCGGTCTCGGAGAAGGTGCGCGCCGGCGAGACACCGACCCAGGACGACCTCCAGCGCGGGCGGGTCCTCTTCCTGGAGCTCAACCGCGCCGCCGACGCGACCACCAACCACCTGGAGAACGAGATCGCCGAGGCCCAGAGCGGTCTCACCCTGGCGACCCAGCAGGTCGTGGCGCTGCTCGTCCTGGTCGGCCTGGTCGTGGTGTTCTTGTCGGTGTTCCTGTGGGTCATGCTCCAGCAGTGGGTGCTGCGTCCACTGGAGGACCTGGCCGGGCACATGCGGCAGGTGTCCGAGGGGTACTACGCCCACCGCATCTCCCTGCACGGCCCCCCGGAGATCGTCCAACTGGGCCACGACGTGGACGCGATGCGCGAACGCATCGTGCAGGACCTGGACGAGGTCGCCTCGGCCCGACGCAAGCTCCAGGAACAGTCGACCCTGCTCGAACACCAGACGGAGGAGCTGCGCCGTTCCAACCTGGAACTGGAACAGTTCGCCTACGTCGCCTCCCACGACCTCCAGGAGCCGCTGCGCAAGGTCGCCAGCTTCTGCCAGCTCCTCCAACGCCGCTACCAGGGGCAGTTGGACGAGCGCGCCGACTCCTACATCGACTTCGCGGTCGAGGGGGCCAAGCGCATGCAGACCCTGATCAACGACCTGCTGGCGTTCTCCCGGGTGGGACGGACCAAGAACTTCGCGCCCGTGGACCTGAACACGGCCCTGGGCGACGCCCTGAGCAGCCTGGAGGCCAGCCTGGAGGACGCGGGCGCCGTCGTCACCGGTGACACCCTGCCCTCCGTCCAGGGCGACCGCACCCTGCTCACGCAGGTCTTCTTCAACCTGGTCGGCAACGCCGTCAAGTTCCGGGGCGAGGACGCACCCGAGGTGCGCATCAGCGTGGAACGCCAGGACGACGAATGGGTGTTCGCCTGCACCGACAACGGCATCGGGATCGAACCCCAATACGCCGAACGCATTTTCGTCATCTTCCAACGTCTGCACACGCGGGAGAAGTACACCGGCACCGGTATCGGTCTGGCCATGTGCAAGAAGATCATCGAGTTCCACGGTGGTCGGATGTGGCTGGACACGAGCTCGGTGAACGTGGACGACCCCGACGGATCCGCATCGACGGAAGAGGTGGACTCCGGACGGACCGGAACCCGCATATGCTGGACCCTGCCCGTCGACATCGAGGCGGAGGCCGCCGCATCGGCGGTCGAGTCGGAGGAGGAGTCGGAGCCCGACGAGGGAACCGAACCCACCGACGTGGCCGTTAACGGCGTCGAGGGCACAACGGCAGCCGAGTCCGCCCCCGCGGACGAGGCGTCGACGGCCACACGAGAGTCCGGCGTCACAGAGTCGGAGACCGATCCCCCGGCCCATGGACCGGAGGGGGAACGTCCCCTGTCCTCCGAAGACGCCGGCGGTACGGCCCCGCCCGGTCACCGGTCGGGGCCCGCATAGGGGTCTGGAAGCTTGAGCGAGGTCATGTTGGTGCATCCCATTGAGGTGCTGCTGGTCGAGGACGATCCCGGAGACGTCCTGATGACCAAGGAGGCGTTCGAGGAACACAAGCTGGGCAACCGGCTGCACGTGGTCTCCGACGGCGTCGAGGCGCTCCGCTTCCTGCGTCGTGAGGGTGAGTTCGCCGAGGCGCCGCGCCCGCACCTGATCCTCCTCGACCTGAACCTCCCGCGTAAGGACGGCAGAGAGGTCCTCGAAGAGGTCAAGAGCGACGACGACCTCGCGCACATCCCGGTGGTCGTGCTCACCACCTCCGAGGCGGAGGAGGACGTTCTGCGCAGCTACCGCCTCCACGCCAACGCCTACGTGCCCAAGCCGGTGGACTTCGAACAGTTCATCCGCGTGGTGCGGCAGATCGACGACTTCTTCGTCACCGTGGTGCGCCTGCCCAAGGGCTGACACGGGTCGGATCTGCCGGCGGGGCGCGCACGTATCGCGCCAGATCGGGTGGGTGCGGCGGATTTTCGTTACGGTAAGAGACATGAGCCTGCCGGAACCGCGTGACCCCGCTGGTCCCTACCGCGTCAGTGTGGTGTGCCTGGGAAACATCTGCCGATCGCCGATGGCGGAGAAGGTGCTCACCGCAGACCTCGAACGTGCCGGAATGAGCGACCTCGTGCGGGTCGACAGCTCCGGCACGGGCGATTGGCACGTCGGCGGGGGCATGGACCCCCGTGCCGCGTCCACGCTGCGCGTGCACGGGTACCTCACCGATCACACCGCCCGCCAGTTCGCCCCGACGGACCTGGCCGACCGCGACCTCATCCTGGTCATGGACCTGGACAACTACGACGACCTGCTCCGCGTCGTCGAGGAACGGGGGGAGGGGTTCGGCTTCGAGCCGTCCCGGCTGCTGCTGTTCCGCTCCTTCGCTCCCGGACGCGGGCCCAACCCCGAGGTCCCCGACCCCTACTACGGTGGGGACGACGGTTTCACCGCCGTCCTGAACATGGTGGAGGCGGCGGCCAAGGGGCTGACCAACGAACTCGTCACCCGATTGCGGGGCTGACGAGGTGGAGGGCGAGCCGATCGCGCACGCGCGCGGAGCGGACGGACCCGGCCCCGGGGGGCACGGACCGGACGGACCGCGGGGACCCCACGGGCCGCGCCGCGATCCGCTGACCGGCACTCTGGCCGACCGGGTCTCCGCTCTGGTGGGTCGCGAGGTCCGCCGCGCGGCCAAGGCCGGGGTTAGCCACGACTGGACCCTGTCCTACGCCGAACTGGGCGATGGCACCCGCCTGTTCGTCAAGTCGCTGACCCGCGGATCGCCCGCCATGGGTGTGCTCGCCGCCGAGGCGCGCGGCCTGGAGTGGCTGGGGCGCTGTTTCGGTTCCCCGATGATCGCTCCGGTGGCCTGGGACGACCATCTCCTCGTGCTGCCGTGGGTGGCCGAGGACGATCCCTCGCCGGTCGCCGCCGAACGGCTCGGTCGACAACTCGCCGGCACGCACCTGACCGGCGCGGAGGCGTTCGGCGCGGACTGGCCCGGCTTCATCGGACCTCTTCCGATGGACAACACCCCGCACACCGACTGGCCCACCTTCTACGCCGAACAGCGGCTCCGTCCCTACCTGCGCGCCTCCGTGGACCAGGGGTCCCTCACCCCGGGCGACGCCCGCGAGGTGGAGCGGGTCATGGACGCGGTGGCCGAACTGGCGGGCGACCCGGAACCGCCCGCGCGGATCCACGGTGATCTGTGGAACGGCAACGTGCTCTGGCGGGACCGGGACGTGGTGCTCATCGATCCCGCCGCGCACGGAGGTCACCGGGAGGCGGACCTGGCCATGCTGGCCCTGTTCGGCCTGCCCCACCTGGACCGGGTGCGCGACGCCTACAACGAGGTGGCGCCGCTGTCGGCCGGCTGGCGCGCCCGGGTCGCCCTGCACCAACTGCACCCGCTGTTGGTGCACCTGTGTCTGTTCGGCGCCGCCTACCGCACCACCACGATGGAAGCCGCCCGCTCCGCTCTGCGCGGGGTCTGACCGGCCCTCGTCACCGTGTCCGGGCCGCCCATGCCCCGCACGGCGCGGGCGGGGGACCTCGTGAGCCACTCGCGTCGACCACCGGTGGGGGACCGGGCCCCGCCGGTCTCGGGACACCGGTCCGGGAAAAGTACATTGGTGCCATGGCCGACGCACCCACGAGCCCTGGTCAGGGCACCCCCGCACACGACGGACCCGAACTGCACGTCGCGCTCATCGGTTACGGCAAGGGCGGCGAGGTCTTCCACGCTCCCCTCATCGACGCGGTGCCCGGACTACGGTTGTCCGCCGTGGTCACCGGTGCGCCCGCCCGCGAGGCCGCCGTGCGCTCCCGCTATCCCGACGTCACCGTGTACCCCTCCGTCGAGGACCTGTGGGCCGACGCCGGGCGCTACGAGATCGCCGTGGTGAGCACACCCAACGAGACCCACGCGCCCCTGGCCCGCGCCGCCCTGGAGGCCGGTCTGGCGGTGGTCGTGGACAAGCCGTTCGCGCTCACCGCCAAGGAGGCGCGCGACCTCACCGATCGTGCCGCGGAGCTCGGTCAGGTGCTCACCGTCTACCAGAACCGCCGCTGGGACGCCGACTTCCTCACCCTGTGGGGGATCATCGAGGAGGGCGCGCTGGGACGGGTGCACCGTTTCGAGTCGCGTTTCGAACGGATGCGGCCCGAGGCCCGGGCGACCTGGCGGGACAGCGGGAGCGTGGAGGTCGGTGCCGGCGTTCTGTACGACCTGGGTCCCCACCTGATCGACCAGGCCGTCAACCTCTTCGGACCCGTCGCCTCGGTCCACGCCGAGGTGGACGCCCGGCGCGACGGGGTGCGCGCCGACGACGACGTCTTCCTCTCCCTGGAGCACGCGCGCGGCACGCGCTCCCATCTGTGGATGAGCGCCCTGAGCGCGCAGAACGGTCCGCGCTTTCGGGTACTGGGCGACCGGGCGGCCTACACCTCTCATGGCATGGACGGGCAGGAGGCACGTCTCGCCGCGGGGGAGAGCCCCACCGTGTCCGACTGGGGGGTGGTCCCCGAGTCCGAGTGGGGTCTGCTCGGCGTCGACGGCGACCTCCGGCCCGTCCCGAGCGAGCGAGGAGCGTACCCGGAGTTCTACGTCGGCGTGCGCGACGCGGTCGGCGAGGGAGAACCCCTGCCGGTGGACCCGCACGAGGTGATCCACGGGCTGGAGGTCATCGAGGCGGCCCGGCGCAGCGCCGCGACCCGCACCGTGGTGCGGCCCGCCGGGCACTGAGCCGGACCGCGCTCCGGTCGCCCGGGCCTTTCCACCGCCTTCCCGGGAGGTGCGGTGCGGGCACTCCCTCCCGGGTCCACGACGGGCCCGGGGGTCGGTGCCGGGTACGTGGCGGGGCGTGTCGCGTGCGAGGGGCCGGGTGTCCGTGTCGCCTTCGTGTCCGATCCGTCGGGCGACCGTGTCCGGGCCGCCGAGACCGCCGTCACCAGTGCCTTCGGCCGCCACGCCCCTGTGGACAACGCTCCTCGGACCCCCGCTTGGCCCTATGTTGGAGGGAGGATGATCCAGGCTTCACGCACCCCGAAGGAGACGCCCCGTGGCCCAGGTACTCGTGGTCGCCGACGACCTCACCGGTGCCAACGCCACCGGTGCGCGGTTCGCCCGCACCGGGATGCGGGTGGCCACGGTGACGCCCGAGCACGTCAGTCGGGTCGCCGGTGACTACGACGTGGTCGTGGCCAACCTGGACAGCAGGCACGTCCCCGCCGAACAGGCCGCCGACCTGGTCACCGACGTCATCGAGGCGGTGTGGCCGGTCGGGCTCGTGGTCAAGCGCACCGACACGACCCTGCGCGGCAACATCGGTGCCGAGGTGGAGGCCGCCTACGACGCGGTCCGTGAGCGCGTACCCGTCGGCACCCGGGTGCGGGTGTTGTTCGCGCCGGCCTTCCCCGGTTCGGGACGCGTCACCGAGAACGGGGTGCAGCTCATCGACGGGGTGCCGCTGGAACGCACCGACCTGGCCCTGGACCCCCTCTGTCCGATGGACACCAGTGTGGTCGCCGACATCCTGGGCGCCCAGACCGACCTGGCCGTCCGTCACGTACCGATCCGCCAGGTCACACCGGAGATGCTCACCGCCGAACTCCTGGCCGGCGACGAGCCGGTCGTGCTGTGCGACGCCGCCTCCGAACAGCACCTCACCGACATCGCCGAGGCCGCCGCCGCGGCGCACCACTCCGACGGGACCGTGTGGGTGGCCGTGGACCCCGGACCCACCGGCGCCCTCCTCGCCTATGCCCTGCGGCTGCGCGGTCAGGCCGGATCGCGCGGGCCCCTCCTGGCGGTGGCCGGCAGCACCACCGAGCTGACCCGTCGGCAGCTCGCCACCGTCGCCCGCACCGGAGCGGTCCGGTTCGTCGACGTCGACGCGGTCGAACTCGGCGACCCCGAGGGCGAGCACGCCGACCACATCGCCGAGGAACTCACCGGGCACCTGTCCTCCTCGGGCTTCCCCGAACTCTGCGTGCTGCGCGTGGTCACCCCGGCCGAACGCGTCCGCGCCCTTCCGGCGCAGGCGCGGGCCGAGCTGCCCGGACGTCTGGCCGGACTGGTCGCCGACGTCGTCAACGAGCTCGCCGACACCGTGGGCGCCCACGCCCTGCCCAGCGGCCTGTACCTGACCGGCGGCGATCTCGTCGCCAGCGTGCTGGACGAGTTGGACGTGCACGCCTTCGACGTGGGCGGCGAGGTGGTGCCCCTCGCGGTCCACGGCCACCTGAGCGGCGGTCCTCTCGACGGCACCCCGGTCATCGCCAAGGGCGGCATGGTCGGTGACGACATCACCCTGGTCGAGTGCCTGGCCAAACTCCGCCGTGCCGCCCAGGCCCGCCTGCACCAGGTGCACTCCGAGGTGTCCGAGCACGTGATCCCCTCCCTGACGCGCGACCCGTAGCCATCGGCCGGGCCACCGCCCCGGTGGTGGCCCGGGTGGCGCCGCCCTTTCACGGGTGCTCCGACGAGGCAGGTCCGCCGCCCGCCGCCGTGGCCGCCCCACCGGGGAGGGCGGCCGTCCTCCCCGTGTGCGACCACCGCCGCGCGAGCGCCGACGCGACACCGACATCCCGTGATGGGACGGCCATCGTCCCTCCTCACCGGGGTGCACACGCGGAGCCTCGCTGTGGACGCAGCCTCGCACCAGGTCTTTACAACGATGGAAAACTCGACTAGGAAGGGAGCTGTCGTCATCCGTCGTTCATCACTCGGAAACTCCCCCTGAACATCGGCGGGTGAGGCTCACGAGTCGCCCAGGGACGCGTGCCAGGGGTGTCGCGGAGCCGGTCTCGCCGCACGAGGCCGTGTTCCGGCGGCCCGGAAAGGTGCGAACCCCCATGAGACCTTCGGCGATCCTCATCGCCCTGTGCACCGTCATCGCCCTTCTGTCCACGTCCCCGGCGTCGGCGTCGCCGGCCGAGCCCGCACCGGCCGCCCCGACCTCCGGTGCGGCCGAGCCCCGGCCGGCCGACGTGCGCAACCCCATCTCGGACCCGTTCTCCGACACCTACGCCGACCCCGTCGTCATCCGCGGCAAGGACGGCTACTGGTACCTCTACGCCACGAGCGACCCGCTCACCGAGGCGCCGAGCGAGTTCGGTCTCATGCACGTGGCGCGGAGCGCCGACTTCGCGACCTGGGAGTACCTCGGCGAGATCTTCGACGACGACAACCGGCCGGAGTGGGCCCATGAGGACTCGATGTTCTGGGCCCCGGACATCCGGTACGTCGATGGACAGTACGTCCTGTACTACTCGATGACCCACACCGTCGCGGGCGGCGGGGCCATGGACTACGCCATCGGGGCGGCCACCGCGCCCACCCCGGCCGGACCGTGGACCGACACCGGAGAGGCGGTGGTCGAACCCCGCTCCGACGGTGAGGGCGGGTTCTTCAACTCGATCGACCCGGCCCTGTTCATCGACGACGACGGCACCCGCTACCTCTACTTCGGCGGCTACATCGGTGGTGTCTGGGTCACCGAACTGGACGAGGACGGGTTGCGCGCCGTCGGCGAGCCGACCCGCCTGACCGTCGCCGACCGCTACGAGGGAGCCTTCGTCGTCGAGCGCGACGGCTACTACTACCTGACCGTCTCCGCCGCCATGTGCTGCGACGGTCCGGGCACCGGGTACAGCGTCCACGCGGGCCGGTCGGACTCTCCCACCGGGCCCTTCGTGGACCACGAGGGCCATTCCCTGAACGAGTCGCGGGTCGGCGGCACCCAGGTCCTGGCCCAGAACGGGAACGGCATCATCGGGGTCGGTCACCACGCGTTCTTCACCGACACCACCGGCCAGGACTGGATCCTCTACCACGGCATCGAACGTGACGACCCGTGGCTGGACGAGCCCGGCGGGATCAACGAGCGGCCGACGTTCATCGACCGGCTCGACTGGATCGACGGTTGGCCGATCGTGAACGCCGGCGCGGGCCCGACCGAGGGCGAACTCACCGGTCCCACGGTCGGTTCGGCGCTCGGCATCGACATGGACGACCCCGCCGCGGGTGACGCGCTGCGCGTGGTGGAGGGCGACTGGACCTCCGTCGAGGAGGAGGAGAACGGCGCCGGTACCGTCGGCCTGCTCGCACCGGACACCTCCGGTGACGCACCGGCCCGCGTGGAGACCGTCCGCCCCGCGGCGGCCGAGTCCCGGGTCGAGTCGGACCTCAGGTTCCCCGACGGCACCGGGACGTTCCGGCTGGACCTGGCCGGGATGGGCGACCAAGGGATCGCGGTCGAGGTCGACGCCGACGCGCGCGAGCTGCGCGCCGAGGTCGCGGCGCCCTCGGGAGACCCGGTCACCGAGGTCGCGCCCCTGCCGGAGATCTTCGACCCGGAGGTCTTCACGGCCCTGGAGGTCGAGGTCAGGGACGGTCGGGTGTGGGCCTCGGTGGGGGAGAGCCGACTCGGTGACTCGCTGGCGCGCGTGGTGGTGGACACTCCGCGCTCCGTGGTCAAGCAGCGGCCGGTGGCCTGGGCGGCCGACGGCGCACCCGTGTCGATCGCCAACCCGAGTGTGGCCGCGGTCCACACCCCCGTCACCGAGGCGGTCGCCGAACCGCAGGCGGGCGGAACACTCTGGTCCGAGGAGTTCGACGGCGAGCTCGACGAGGGCTGGGAGTGGGTCCGCGGCACGGACGACATCACGGTGGAGGAGGACGGACTCACCTGGCCGCTCGATGACGGTGACGTCAGGGGCGGTGACAACGACGGCACGCTCCTGCTGCGCGACGCGCCCGAGGGCGAGTGGATGATGCAGACCCACCTCACCTTGGACCTCGGTGAGGACACCGTGCGCAACTACCAGCAGGCGGGCCTGATCGCCCACGTCGACGACGACGACTTCGCCCGGCTGGGAACCCTCGCCCTGCACCGGACGCGGTCGGCCGAGTTCAGCCGTGAGTTGACCACCGACGGTCGGCGCGACAGCGGATCCCACTGGGGCGGTCCCACCGCACCGGAGATGTGGCTGCGGCTCCACCACCGGGTGCACCCCGAGACGGGTGAGTCGCACTACCGCTCCGCGACCTCGATCGACGGCGAGAACTGGCGCTGGGGCGCGGTCTGGACCTTCCCGGCCGACGCCGAGCCGAGGATCGGCCTGTACGCGGGCGGGGGAGCGGAACCGGCGGTCGACGCGGTGTTCCACAGCGTCGAGATCCAATCCGTCGCCGGCACCGACCACGATGAGGAGAACCCCGTGGGATTCGCCAACCCGGTCTTCGAGGAGAACTTCCCCGATCCGTTCGTTCTGGAGTCGGGGGGAACGTTCTACGCCTACGCCACCAACGGTGAGCACGGCAACATGCCGGTGCTGACCTCCACCGACCTGGTCGACTGGGAGCTGTCCGGCGACGCGATGCCGGACGTGGCCGGTTGGTCGGAGGAGGGCAAGCACTGGGCGCCGGAGGTCATCGAGGCCGAACCGGGGCGCTTCCTGGCCTACTACACCGCCCGCGATCCCGAGCTGGATCTTCAGTGCCTGGGCGTGGCCGAGGCCACCGACCCGCTCGGCCCGTTCACGGACTCCGATGACGCGCCGTTGGTCTGCCAGACCGATGAGGGCGGGTCGATCGACGCCAGCCCGTTCGTGGACGTGGACGGTACGCCCTACCTGCTCTGGAAGAACGACGGCAACCACGTCGACGAGCGGAGCTGGATCTACGCCCAGGAACTGTCCCCGGACGGGCTGTCCCTCGTCGGGGAGGCGCACCGACTGGTCACCCACGACCAGGAATGGGAGGGCCATCTGGTCGAGGGCGCGAGCGTCTGGGTGCACGAGGGCCGCTACTACATGTTCTACTCCGCGAACGGCTACTACTCGGCGGAGTACGGGGTCGGCTACGCGGTGGCGGACAGCCTCCTCGGGCCGTGGACCAAGCCGTCCGAGGAACCGTTGATGTCCTCCAACGAGGTCGCCGGCGGCCCGGGGCACGGCATGGTCCTGGAGGTGAACGACCGCACCTGGTACGTGCACCACGCATGGCCCCCGGACGGTGTGGGCGACCACGACCGTGGACGGAGCATGTGGGTCACTCCGTTGCTCTGGGAGGGCGACGTGCCGGTGCTCGACGGTCCGTCCTCGTGGGTCGACCTGGACCCGACGGATCCGTGAGGCGGGTACGGAAGGTCTGAGACCGAGGGGTCCGTATCGGGCGACGGCCAGGCCGTCGCCCGATACGGACCCCGACCCGTGTCCCCTACGGGCACGCGACCGGTCACAGTGGACACCGGTCCGGGGCGACCGTGACCGCCCCCGTCGCTGTGACGTGCGTCGCATCTCCGTGGGGTCGGATGCGCCGAGCCCCCTCCGGTGATCGTTCCGCCTCCGTCGCCGTCACCGCCCCGCCACCCCGACGTGCCCCACCCCAGAGGTGCGTGTGAAGGAACTCAGGGCGTGACCAGGGCTCTCCCCGATGGGAGGCGTGCCCCATGGCGACCACGCTGGAACCGTCGATACCGAGAGAACGGGAGCACCCGAGACGGGTGAGCGGGGACGGGGACCATGCGGGAAACGCACACGGGGGACGACCGTCGGTCGACGGTCGTGCGGTTGAGGACGGTGGGCAAGGTCTACGGTCGGCGCGGCCACCGTGTCGCCGCGCTCGACGATGTCGACGTCGGCTTCGATCGCGGCACGTTCACGGCGGTGATGGGGCCCTCCGGATCGGGGAAGAGCACGTTGTTGCACTGTGCCGCCGGTCTCGACCGCGTGACCTCGGGATCGGTCCATCTCGACGGCGTCGACCTCGGCGGTCTCGGTGAGCGACGGTTGACCCTCATGCGTCGGGAACGGGTCGGATTCGTCTTCCAGGCGTTCAACCTGCTTCCCGCCCTGACCGCGACGCAGAACGTCCGGCTGCCCCTCGAACTGGCGGGCCGTCGTCCCTCCCACGGCCGAGTGGCCGAGATCCTGGAACAGGTCGGCCTCCGGGACCGGGGGCGGCACCGACCGGCCGAACTCTCCGGAGGCCAACAGCAACGCGTGGCGATCGCCCGGGCCCTGGTCACCGCACCGGCCGTCGTCTTCGCCGACGAACCCACGGGGGCCCTGGACTCCCGGTCGGCCCGCAGCGTGCTGGGACTGCTGCGCGAGACCGTGCGGAGCGCCGGACAGACGATCGTCATGGTGACCCACGACCCCGTGGCGGCCTCCTACGCCGACCGGGTCGTGTTCCTGGCCGACGGGCGACTCGCCGGCGAACTGCGCGCCCCCACGGCCGAGGCCGTCGCCGAGCGGATGACGCACCTGGGCGCCTGGGACGACGGTACGACCGCGCCGACCGCGGGGGAACGGCGATGATCCGGCTCGCCGCACGTACCCTGCGCCATCGCAAGGGCGGCTTCGTGGCGGCCTTCCTCACGATGTTCCTCGGCGCGACCATCGTCATGGCCTGCGGCGGGCTCCTGGAGACCGGTATCCGCGCGTCGGTGCCGCCGCAGCAGCTGTCCGGCGCCGACATCGTCGTCGCCGGCGACCATCGCCACGACGTCGCCGAGATGGGCTACACCGCGATCCTGACCGAGCGTGTGCGAGTGGACGCCGCACTGGTCGACGCGCTCGCCGCGCTGCCCGGTGTCCAGGAGTCCCGCGGTCACGTCTTCGACGCTCCGGCCCCGGAGGGCACCGTCGACGCCGTGGCCGTGGTGGCCGAGGAGGGCACCGACGTCGATCGGCTCCGTGCCCTCGTCGACGCCGAGTCAACCGAGACCGCCGTGACGCTCGTCGGCGACGACCGCGGCCTGGCCGAAGTGCCCGAGGCGGTGGCCGCAGGTGAGGGCCTGGTCGTCCTCGCCGGCCTCTTCGGTGCGTGGGCGATCATGATCGCGGTGTTCGGGGTGGCCTCGATGCTGGCGCTCTCGGTGCAGCAGCGCCATCGCGAGATGGCCCTGCTCCGGGCGGTCGGGGGACACCCGGGCAACTGCGCCTGTTGGTCCTCGGGGAGACGCTGATCCTGGCCGCCCTCGCCTCGGCGTCGGCGATCCTGCCCGGTCGATGGCTCGGTGAGTCGCTGCTGCGCGCCCTGGTCGACGCCGACATCATCGTCGACGGCCTCGCGTTCCACCTGGGCTGGATCCCGTCGCTCGTCGCGGTCGTCTCCGCTCTGTGCGCCGCGGTCGGCGGCGCCCTGGTCGCCGGCCATCGGGCGGCTCGAACCCGGCCCACCGAGGCGTTGGCCGACGCCGGTTCGCCAGAGAACCGACCGATCGGCCCGTGGCGGATCGTCCTCGGACTGGTCCTGCTGGCCGGTGGTGTCGCACTGCTCGTCGTCACGATGACCGCCATGAGCGGACGACTCGCCTCCACCACGGGGTCGCCGGGCGCGATCCTCATGGCCATCGCCCTGGCCGTGCTCAGCCCGGTGCTGACCCGCCCGCTCGCCGCGCTACTGACGCCGGTGGGCGCGCTGACGGGGCAGGCCGGGCGGCTGGCGGTGATCAACGTGCGGGCCGGGATCGACCGGACCGCCGCGGTGGCGATGCCGGTCGTCCTGCTCACCGGCATCGCCACCGGGTTGTTGTACATGCACCTCACCGGTAAGGCCGCCGTCCACCAGGAATTCGTCGGCGGACTGGCGGCGGACGCGGTGATCAGGGTCGAGGCCGGGGCCGACGCTCCCTTGCCGGAACAGGTCGCCGCGCTGCCCGGAGTGGACGCCGCCTCGGAGTACGTCGAGAGCACGGGGTTCGTCGAGAGGCCCGTCGACGATCCGGGGAACTGGGAGGGGGAGGATCGGTGGGCCGGCTGGGAGCTTCGGGGTGTCACGCCGGACGGCGTCGCGGCGGTCATGCCCGGACCCGTGGTCGAGGGCTCCATGGACGACCTTCGTGGGGCCGCCGTGGCCCTGGACGCCGACAACGCCGGTGAACTCGGAGTGGGACCGGGTGACCCGATGACGCTGCGGATGGGCGACAACGCCGTGCTCGACGTGGAGGTGGTCGCTCTGTTCACCGAGCCCCCCGGATCGGACGCCACGTTGTTGCTGCCCGCGGACGTGCTCGCCGGCCACACCACCGAGGGTCGGGTGACCGAGATCCGGGTGGTGGGGGAGGACGGGGTCGGTACGGAGCGGATGATGGCCGGCCTGGCGGGGATCGCCCCCGAAGGCGGGGGCACAGTGGTGGCCGACCGCGCGACGCTGGCGCAGGAGTACGGCCGGGTCCAGGGCACCGAGGCGTTCGCCATCTACACGATCGTCGCCATGATCGTCACCTATACCGCGATCTCGTTGGTCAACGTGCTGGCCTCCGGCACCAACGCGCGCCGTCGCGAGTTCGGCCTGCAACGTCTCACCGGCTCCACTCGGGGGCAGGTACTGCGGATGCTCGCCATCGAGGGTGTCCTCGTGGCGGTGATCGGCGTGTTCCTGGGCACCGTCGCCGCCGCCGCGACGCTGGTGTCCTTCAGTGTCGGCCGCACGGGCACGGTGGTCCCGACGGGGTCGCCGCTGGTCTACGTCGGCGTGGTGGGTGTGGCGCTCCTCGTGACGCTGCTCGCCACACTGGTGCCCGGTCGACGTGTGACCCGGCATCGGCCGGTCACGACCGTGGCGCACGGGTAGTCCGCTCCCACCACCGGGTGGGTGGGACCGGTGCGCGACCGGGGGTGGGGCGCCGGCCCCACCCCTCGTGCGTGCGTCGCGGTCGGGATCAGGCCCGGAGATGGGTGGCGGCGAGTTCGTCGATCGACTCCGCCAGGATGTCGGGGATCTCCAGGGGGCCCATGTGCCCCAGACCGGGAACCTCCCGCACCTCCTCGCAGTGCGGTACGAGCGAGCCGATGTGGTGGGCGTGCCACGCCGGGGTGAGTTTGTCCTCGGAGCCACCGAAGACGACGGTCGGGGCGGTGATCCGGCGGGCGGAGTCGGACAGTTCCAGGCGTGTGATCACCCGGCCCCACTCGCTGCGGGCGACGCCGCCGCAGCCGTGCACGAGCCGGGCGCACAGGCGTTTGGTGGCCCGGTCGGTCGCCTTCCCCATGACGAGGTACCGGAAGATCTCCGCGCTGGCGACGCTGGGAGGGCCCAGGGGCACCGGCGCGGTCAGGAAGAGCCGCGAGCCGAGCCTGCCCAGCGCCCCCGGCAGGGGGATGGCCGTGGCCCGGTTCGCCAGGTCGGTGCATCCGGTGTTGGTGAGCAGCACGGCGCCCGCCCGCTCCTGGAAGGTCGCTCGGGGAGCCGCCGCCATGATGGTCATCCCGCCCATACTGTGCCCCGCCATGACGGCCCGACCCCCGGAGGGGACGGTGGCCTCCAGGACGGCGCACAGGTCGTCGGCGAGTTTCTCGGCGCTGTAACCGGCGCGCGTGAGGGGTGTCTGGCTGCGACCGTGCCCGCGCTGGTCGTACAGCACCACGCGCAGTCCCGGATCGAGCCGTCGGACCACGCGTCCCCAGGAGGCGAGCGACGTCGACCAGCAGTGCGAGAGGACCACGGTCGGGCCGTCGTCCGGGCCGCGGACCTCGACGTGCAGCAGAGTGCCGTCGGCGGAACGGATCCGCGATTCCCGTGCGTCGCCCACGTGTCGTATCGCCATCGGATCACCTTTCGGGTGTGGGGGTGCAAGGATGCGGTCCCCCGGGCCGGCGCGTGGCCCGGGGGACGTCCGGTCCGCCTCAGTCATCCTCCAGGATGATCCGGGGGACGGCGAAGGGAGGCGTTCCCGCCCCGTTGACGGGGTGTCCGCCCCACAGGTTGGGGCCGTCGAGGGTGCCGGCGCCCGCATACCCGTCCGGGGTGCGCAGCACGACCTCGCGTGTCCCGTCCTCGTAGGCGCGGGTGACCTCGGGGTGCGCCGACAGGCGCCCGGTCCACCGGTAGTCGCCGGTCAGGGGGGAGAAGTGGCCGGCCAGGTGGGCGCCGACCTCCACACCCTCCGTGGCGTCCTCGGAGAGCAGCACCGTCACGGTGCCCCGGTACTCCTCTTCGTCGTCGAAGCCGCTCATGGTGTTCCTCCTCCGTCAGGCCGCGACGGCGTCGTCGCGGGCCGATCGTCGGGCCGAACGGATCCGTCGCAGGTCGTAGTTGTGCGGGTCGAACCAACGGGTGCGGAGCGCGAAGTTCCAGGTGAACGTGGGCCACAGGGTGGTGTTGCGGCCCTCCTCGTTGAGATACCAGCTCGCGCAACCGCCGGTCACCCACACCGTGCCCCGCATCGCCGCGTGCACCTTGGCGTTGTAGGCCCGCTGGGCCTCCGCACGCGGTTCGAGCCGGTCGATCCGGTTGCGGCAGACGAACTTGAGCGCCTGCATCGTGTACCGGATCTGGGCCTCGATCATGAACACCTGGGAGGTGTGGCCCAGACCGGTGTTGGGGCCGGCCAACACGAACAGGTTCGGGAACCCGCCGACCGTCGTGCCACGGAACGCCTGCACGTCGCCGCCCCAGTGCTCTCTGAGGGAGCGGCCCTCGGCGTCGAACAGGCGCTGCGCGATGGGCGGATCGCTCACGTGGAAACCGGTGCCGAGGATGATGGTGTCCACCTCGTGCTCGGTCTCGGTGCCGGACGCGTCCCGGGTGACGATGGAGTGCGGACGGATCTCCACGATGCCGTCGGTGACCACGTCCACGTTGGGGGAGGCCAACGCGGGGTAGTAGTCGTTGGACATCAGGATGCGCTTGCAACCCGGACGGAAGTTCGGCGTGAGTTTGCGGCGGAGCTCGGGGTCCTTGACGGACTGGGCGATGTTGGCGCGCCCCAGTCGCTCCACGACCCCCATCAGCCTGGGGTTCTTGGCGAAACCGAGGACGTAGCTCTCGCGTCCCCAGTAGATGCTCTTGCGGGCGACCTGCTGGGCGCCGGGGACGTTGCGAAAGAGCCAGCTCTCGGTCCTGGTGATGTCGCGGTCGTGCCGGAACATCACCCAGGGGGCGGTGCGCTGGAACAGTGTGAGGTGGTCGACCTCGGGTTGGATCCGGGGCACGAACTGGATCGCCGAGGCACCGGTGCCGATGACCGCGACCCTGCGGCCGGTCAGGTCGTGGTCGTGGTCCCATTCCGCGGAGTGGAACAGCCTGCCCTCGAAGGAGTCGATGCCCTTGATGTCGGGGTGGGCGGGGTCGGCGAGCGGGCCCGCGCCGCTGATGAGGAACTGGGCGGTGAGGTCGCCGCCGGAGGTCTCCAGACGCCATCGGTTCCGGTCGGGCTCCCACCGGGCCGCCCGGACCTCGCTGTCGCGGCGCAGGTGCGCGTCGACGCCGTGTTCGCCGGCCACGCGCTCGATGTACTCCCGGATCTCCGTCTGTGGGGAGAAGGTGCGGCTCCAGCGAGGGTTGAGCGCGAAGGAGAAGGAGTACAGGTGGGAGGGGACGTCGCAGGCGGCACCGGGGTAGGAGTTGTCCCGCCAGGCCCCGCCGATGCCGTCGGCCCGCTCCAGGACCACGAAGTCCCTGAGCCCGGCCTGCCTGAGGCGGACCGCCATGCCGATGCCGGCGAAACCGGTGCCGATGACCGCCACCCGGTAGTGCGGTACTGCTTCGGTCACGTCGCTCTTCCCTTCGTGCGTCCCGGCCGGAACGGAACAGGCGTAGCGGCCGGTGGGTAGGCCCCCGGAGGACGTGGCGCGTTCCGCCCACCGGGGGAGGGGTGCCGGGTCCGGGAGCGTGGCGCGTTCGCTCCCGGACCCGGCGTCTCGGGGCCGTCGTCGGAGGGCGTGGCGCGTTGCGCCCTCCGGCGACGGCGTTCTCGGGGGACCCGACGGTCCCGGGACGGATGGCACGGTGCGAGGCCATCGTGGCGGACGGGGTCAGCGGCCCAGGAGGCCGGCCCTGTTCCAGAAGTACCGGCCGAGGCCGGAGATGGCGCCCGCGGTGTCGAGGGTCTTGACCACCTTGCGCGCCGCCCAGGTCTTGGTGTCGACCCAGTGCGGGTTGGCCCTGGCGACCCGGGAGGCCTCCTCGGGGTCGAGCCCGACCTGCTCGTAGACCTTCGGGTTGATCAGCCGGGTCGCGGAGTAGTAGGTGACCAGACCCAGCACGATCCGACTGTAGGCCTGGTTGAGGGCGCCGCGCCGCGGCCAGTCCCGCTGGAACTCCTCGCGGGCGTAGCGCATGTGCCGCGCCTCCTCGGTCACGTGGATCCGTGCGACCGCGCGCACCAACGGCAGGATCTGCTCGTCGGGGACGGCCTCGCGCTGGAGCTGGTCCAGGACCTCCTCGACGAACAGGGCGCCGGCGAAGATCAGCGGACCGTGCGCGATCGCCTTGAACAGTCGGCCGAGGTGGAAGGTGACCGGGTCGAGGCGGTGGGTCTCCCACCCGAGCTTCTGCACCATCTTCGCGAACATGATCGTGTGCCGGCACTCGTCGGCGATCTCGGTGTAGGCGTACTGGACGTGCAGCGAGGTGGGGTCGTTGTGGTACGCGTGCCGCACCAGCATCTGCATGAGGATGGTCTCGAACCAGATGCCGATGGTGGCGACGCTGGCGACCTCCAGACGCGAGAGCTCCTTGCGCTTCTCCTCGCTCAGGCCCTCCCACAGGTGGGTGCCGTAGATCGAGATGCGCTCGGGGCGGATCGCCCACATGTCGGGGTCCACCGGGGCGTCCCAGTCGATCTCGACGAGCGGGTCGTAGGAGGCCTTGGCTGAACCGCGCAGGAGGCGTTTGGCGATGTCCTCGCGGTCGGTGGTCTTGGGCTTGGCGACGGCTTCGGCGGTCAACGGCTGCTCCTTCAGGAGAGGGCGGTCGGTGCGTGCGGGGTGCCGTGGCGGGCGTGGAGGCCCTGCGCGATCTCCGCGTCGGCGAAGGCACCGTCGGTGAGGAGCAGACCGAGTTGGAGCGACACGATCTGCTCGGTGGTGCCGGGGAAGTGTCGGGTCAGGTGGAGTGCGGCGGTTCCCAGGGCGGTGGAGGCGACGTCACGTGGTGCGCGTTTGGCGCCTGCGGCCCTGACCACCGCCATGACGGTGTCGCGCTCGGTCTCGACGGGGACGAGGCCGTCGAGGGAGGCGCCGGTGGCGCGGGAGCTCTCGTGGATCGGGGTGTCGACGAAACCCGGATGGACGGTGGTGACCTCCACGTGGGTTCCGTACTCGGCGCGCAGACAGTCCGCGTAGGCGGTGACGGCGCGCTTGGAGACGGTGTAGGCGCCGGCCAGCGGCAGTTGCAGATGGGCGAGCAGGGAGGCGGTGACGATCACACGGCCCCGACCCCGTACGAGGTGGGGCATGGCGGCCGCGGTGACCCGCCAGGTGCCGAGGAGGTTGACCTCCAGTGCCTGGTGGGCGTGCGCGTCGGGCGCGTGGCCGATGTCCACGGAGGGTCCGACCCCGGCGTAGTGGACGAGCAGGTCCAGATCACCGCCGAGCCGCTCGACCGCCTCGGCGACCCCGTCACGGACCTGGCGGTCGTCGGTGATGTCGCAGGCGATGACGCCGGGGGCGGGCTTGTGGTCGAGGCCGATGACGTTGACGCCGATGTGGCGCAGGACCGCGACGGTGGCGCTGCCGAACGCCCCGGAGGCGCCGGTGACCAGGGCGTTCCGGCCGGGGAGGCGGCGCAGATGGTGCGGCAAGGGGGGCGTCATGTGATCTCCTCCACAGTCATTGCCGGAACGTTACAACGGTCATTGTCACAATGCAATGGGGTGAAGCGGTGAATTTACTCGCGAGTAGGTTCCGGTGTTCGCGGTGTGTCCTGCGTACGCGCGAGGTCGGGCCGTCGGGGGTCCGGGGTCGACGGCCTCCGGTGGCTAAAGGGTGCACCGGTCGGGGCCGTCGGGGAAGGCTCGGATCGCGTCGCGTGGCGGTGACCGGGCATCGACGGGTCGGTGGGCGCCGGCACGGGGCGCCGATGCGGCGGGCCCACTCTCCTCTCGTGTGTTCGGCGCCGGATATGAGCCTTATGGGGCTTTCGTGGGCTTTGGCCTTATCGGCACGGTTGCGCCGGGGCATGACGCTTCGTGTCGACCACGATCGGTGGCGTGAAAGGCCCCGAATACCGACGAGTACGGCCCTCTCGTGTCTTTAGGGTGGTGCCATGGCCGAATACCGCATTGACGAACTCGCCCGGCTCGCCGAATCGACGGTGCGCAACGTCCGGGTGTACCAGGACCGGGGGTTGCTGGCCCCGCCGCGACGTCAGGGGCGCGTCGGCATCTACTCGGAGGCGCACCTGGCGCGCCTGCGGCTGATCGGCCAGCTGCTCCGTCGCGGCTACACCTTCGCCAACATCGGTGAGATGTTCCAGGTGTGGGAACGCGGGGGCGACCTGTCGGAGATCCTCGGCTTCGAGTCGGCGATCGGTGACGCCTGGACCGACGAGATCGCCGACTACGTCGGGCTCGGCGAGATCCGCGAACTCTTCGGCAAGGACGTCACCCCCCGGACGATAAGGCGGGCCCTCGAACTCCGCGTCCTGGAACGCGACGGTCTGCGTTTCCGGATCCCCAGCCCCCGCCTGTTCCACGCCGGGGTCGAGCTCGTCAAGCTCGGCATGAGCGTCGACTCCGTCCTCGACATCGCCGAGAACCTCCGCCACCGGATCGGCGACGTGTCCGAGCACATGGTCCGGACCGTGACCGACCACATCGTCGACGAGTACACCCCCGGCAGCGTCATCCGCGCCGACGAGGTCGCGCAGATCGCCGAACTGATCCGCAGAGTGCGTCCCCTGGCCCAGCAGGCCGTCGACGCGGTCCTGGCCCAGGAGATGGCCCACCACCTCAGCGACGTCATGGGCGATCACTTCGCGGAGGCACTGGAGGAGCTCCGGGCGCACGAGAGCGAGGACGACGAGGGTCCCGCGGGCCCGTCCTGAGGGAGGACACCCCCGTGGGTCCGGGGTGTCCTCGTGGCCGCTCGCCGGGGCGTGGTCGGCTCCCGAACCGACCGGTCCCCTAAACCGGGTCGACGCTCTCCGGGGTGGGCGCGGGGACCTCGGCCGCCTCCGAGCCCGGCTCGACCACCGTGAGCGGGAGTGACGTCGTGTACCGCAGCTCCGCGAACGCGCCCGCGGGCACGGCCGGATCACGGGGGAACACCGGCCGCACCCTCCGGTACACCGCGCCCTGTTCCGGGCGGGTGTCCTCCTCACCGTGGTTCGGCCACATCGACATGGCGCGCTCGGCCTGGGCGGTGATGGTCAGTGACGGGTTCACGCCCAGGTTCGCGGTGACCGCCGATCCGTCGACCACGTGCAGCCCGGGGTACCCGTACAGCCGGTGGTACGGGTCGATGACCCCGGTCTCGGCGTCGTCCCCGATCGGGCACCCGCCCAGGAAGTGCGCGGTCATCGGGACGTTGAAGGGATCGCCGACGGTGCCACCCGGGTGGCCGTCGATGCGTGCGGCCAGTCGCGTCGCGGCCTCCTGGCCCGCCGGAATCCAGGTGGGGTTGGGCTCTCCGTGTCCCTGCCGCGAGGTGAGCCTCGTCCCGCCGCCGAGCGGTCCGCGCGCGAGCGAGGTGGTCAGGGAGTTGTCCAGCGACTGCATGACCAGACCGATGATGGTGCGCTCGGACCAACGGCGGTTGGAGAAGCTGCGGGCGAACACGGACGGGTGGCGCAGGATCAGTCCCACGTAGCGCAGCCAGCGCGGGATCCTCCCTCCTCCGGGCACCTGGATGGTGGTGAGCAGCCCCATCGCGTTGGATCCCTTGCCGTAGCGGACCGGCTCGATGTGCGTGTTCGGGTCGGGGTGGATGGACGAGGTGATCGCCACCCCGTGTGTGAGGTCCTCGGGCGGGCGCACCCGCTTGCTCATCGCGCCGACGAGCGCCTCGGAGTTGGTGCGCGTGAGGGTGCCCAGCGCGGCGGACAGGCGCGGCAGCATGCCGCGGTCCCGCATCCGGTGCAGGAGGACCTGGGTGTTGTAGGTGCCCGCGGCGACCACCACCTGTCGGGCCGTGAACGTGCGGGCGTTCTCCCGGCGTCGGGGGGCGTCCGTGCGGACGGTGTCGACGGCGTACCCCCCGCCCTCGGCGTCGGGGCGTTCGCGCAGCCGCTCGACGGTGGTCAACGGGTGCACCTCGGCCCCGCCCCGTTCCGCGAAGTACAGGTAGTTCTCGGTGAGCGTGTTCTTGGCGCCGTGGCGGCAGCCGGTCATGCACTCACCGCACTCCCGGCAGGCCCGTCGCTCCGGACCGGCGCCGCCGAAGTAGGGGTCGCCGACAGGCGCACCCGGAGCGGCGGTGGAGCCGTCTCCGTCCTCACCGTCGCCGAAGCACACGCCCACGGGGGTGAGCCGGAAGGTGTCGCCCACCCCCATCTCCTCGGCGACCGCCTTCAGGTGCACGTCGGAAGGGGTCATGGTGGGGTTGGTGCGCACGCCGAGCATGCGTCGTGCCTGGTCGTAGAAGGGGGCCAGTTCCGACTTCCAGTCGGTGATGTGCCGCCACTGTGGATCCTCGAAGAAGGGATCCATCGGGTGGTAGAGCGTGTTCGCGTAGTTGAGCGAGCCACCGCCCACCCCTGCCCCGGCCAGGATCATGACGTCGCGCAGGAGGTGGATGCGCTGGATCCCGTACAGGCCCGCGCGGGGAGCCCAGAGGAAGTTCCTCAGGTCCCAGGACGACGACGGCAGGGTCTGGGGTGTGAAGCGTCGACCGGCCTCCAGGACGCCGACGCGGTAACCCTTCTCGGTGAGGCGGAGCGCGCTCACCGATCCGCCGAACCCGGAGCCGATCACCACCACGTCGTAGTCGTGGCCGGCCTGCTCGGGGGCGGCGGGGTCTGTTGCGCTGTGAGGGGGCATGGACTCGGACCTCTTTTTCGCAGCTCGGAAGCGGTATCCCGTAGTGCGCCGGATACGAGTCCGCAACGATGATTGCGCCATCTGGAAATGTGACAATTGATATTGTAATGTTCGTCACTACCGCCGAGTAAGGTGTGTTCCAAGTAACACACGTGGCGCGCATCGGTGCAAGGTTCCTTCCCCCCTCGCCGTCCCCGGGCGGCGAAACCCTCTGGAGGTACACATGCCCAAGGCCCCCGAAGAGGTGCCCGAGGCACGTCAGGCAGCGCCCGAACGGCACGGAGGCGGCACCCGGTGGCGCAGGTTCGCCCTGCTCGCGGTCCCGGGTCTCGTCGCCGCCGCGGTGCTCGGCGGTATGACCACCCAGGGCCTGCTCGCCGCCTCCTTCGCGGTCTCCGGCGACAGCTTCAAGATGTCCGCCGACAGCTTCGCCGGTGACGGCTTCACGCAGTACGGCGACGTCGCGAACTCGGTCGACGGCTCCGCCCGGCCGGTCGGCCTGTCCACCGTGAACACCGCGGAGATCCAGAACCTGTGCCTGTCCTCCCTGTGGGACCTGCCGATCGGCGAGGCCACCCTCGTCATCAACGCCGGTGCCGACACCCCGGTCGAGGGCACCTCGATGGTCATCGACATCGAGCAGATGCAGGGCAACGCCGAGTTCGGCGCCATCGAGATCGGTCGGGACTCCAGCACCCTCGACAAGGCCGAGGGCGGTCAGGGGCCGGAGGGCGGTTTCGGCCTGCAGGCCGACTCCATCCTGGTGAGCGACATGGAACTGACCTCGTGGGCGGTCACCTCCGGCTCCCTGCGCCTAAGCGGCCTGAACCTGGCCATCCGACCCGGCTCCCACGAGTGCTTCTGATCCCATGGCCCAAGCGATGACCCTGCTCCGCGCGGGATGGGGCCGGTTCCGCGGCTGGCGGCGCACACGGCCGTTCTGGGGCGGCGTCCTCCTCGTCGCCGCCGGAATCGAGCTGCTGGTCGCACCGGCCGCGCAGAGCCTGATCCTGCCCATCGACCTGATCATCTACGCCGGGGTCGCCGGTGTCTCCGGAACCCTCATCGGTGTCCTGCTCATCGTCATCGGCGTGCTGAGCTGGCTCCAGCCCGCCCAGCACACCTTCTTCGGTGTGGTCGGGCTGTTGCTCTCGCTGGCCTCCTTCGTGACCTCCAACTTCGGTGGCTTCGTCATCGGCATGCTGCTCGGCATCATCGGTGGAGCGCTCGTGTTCGCCTGGGGGCCCGACGCCCGGCACGGCCCACGGAGACGTCGCCGGGCCGCGGTGAGGGAGCGTGCCCACGCCGGAGACGAAGGCTCCGGCGCCGCCGCCGTGGACGACCCCCAACGCCCCGCGGACGCGGACACCGAGAACGCCGCGGGCCCAGAGGCCACCGAGGCCACCGAAACGGACACCCCCGGCACACGCAGGGGTCGGCCCGACACCGTCGACGACCCGCGTGGCGGGAACCGACCGTCGGCGGCGCTCGCGCTTCCACTGGTCGTCGCCGTCACCATCGCCGCCGCGCCCGCTCCGACCCTCGGATGGCCCTGGGACTGGTTCCGCCCCGGAGACGACGAACGGTCCGAGGAGGGCCCCGAAGCCGAGGAACCCTCCGAGGCCCCGTCGGAGCCGCCCACGGGGGCGCCCACGGAGCCGCCGGGGGAGACCGCGCCCGAGGACGGTTCCGACGAGGACGGTTCCGACGAGGACGGTGACGACGCCGACGAGGACGAGCGTCAGGAGGAGGACGAAGAGGAGGAGGCCGAGGACGACGCCGACCCCGCCGAGTGCGAACTGCGTCGGGGCGACGGCGCCGTGGTCGAGGACGAGGAGGAACTCCTCGACGCCGTCATGGCCTGCCGGGCCGCGCGGGACCAGGGCGCCTACCCCGAGGTCGGCGTCGCCCAGGGCGACGGATGTTTCCGCGGCTCGGTCCGTGACTCGGGTCTGACCGCGGACGGCCTCACGATGTTCGGCGCCCGCTACGAAGGCGTCGTGGAGTGCCCGACCGTCGACGGTCCGCGACGCTACCTCCGGCTCACGATGGACCGGACCCACCTGACCGGGGGTGAGCTGTGGTTCGACGACGCCGGAAGCCGACGGTCACTGGGGTTGCCCACCATGGACCTGGAGGGCGACGTGGAACTCCACGTCACCAGCATGCGCCTGCGGCTCCTGGGGATCCCCTTGACCTTCACCCCGGACTTCCCTCCGCCGCTGCTTCTGCCGATCATGCACGTCACCGACGTGGACGTCGGTGAACCGATGGCCTCCACCGACCGCATGGTCATCCCGGACCTGGACGGTCGGTTCGCGGCGGGCCCGGACTGACCGACGCCGCCCCGGAGAGCCCGAAGAGGGCGGGCCGGGGACGTCCGACGACGTCCCCGGCCCGCCGCGCACGTGCGACCGTGGGTCAACGGTTCTCGGTGATGAGCCGGCTGGGTCGGCCCACGTGGGACACGTACAGCGCGTCGCGGGCCCGGGTGCAGGCCACGAACAGCAACGTGCGCTCCTGCTGGATCACCTGTTCCAGGGCCACCTGGTCACCCTCCGCGGCCTCGATCGCGGCCTTGGGCGGGAGCAGGTGCTCGCTCACCCCCACCACGGCCACGCACCGGAACTCCTGTCCCTTCATCCGGTGCATCGTGCCGACACGGACCGCACCGGGCGCCCCGCCGTCCTCCAACGGCGCGGTGGGCACCCCGCGCGCCTCCAGTTCCTTGGCGACACCGCGCTCCACCCACTGGTTGCGTCCGGCCACCGCGATCTCCTCCGGGTTCACCCCGGCCTCCAGCCACACCCGCACCCACTCGCCCAGCGCCCGGAGTTCCTCGGTCCGGCTGTCGCAGCCGCGGACCACCGGCGCGGGGCCGCGCAGCAGGGAACGGTAACCGGCGAGGGTGTCGGCGTCGTCGTCCATCCCCAGGGCGGCCTCCCGGCCCAGGATCGGCATGCTCCAGTCGAGGATCTCCTGGGTCACGCGGTAGCTGACCCGCAGCCGGTGGCCACGGCCGCGCACGTTGATGCCGAGCGAGGCCAGGGACACCCGGTTGTCGGACACCCGCTGGTGCGGGTCGCCGACGACGAACAGGTCGTCGGGTCCCTCGGGGACCGAGGCGCGCAGCATCCGCCACTGTGCCGGGTGCAGGTCCTGGGACTCGTCGACCACCGCGTGCCGGAACAGTGGACCCGAGCGTGAGACCAGGCGAGCGGCCTCGGCGGCCAACTGTGGATAGGACCACAGTCCCTCCACCCGCATCGCGCCCACGTAGCGCCGGACGGTCTCCCAGACCTGGCGTCGGTGTTCGGGGGCCAGGTGCTGGACCCGGCCGCTGCGCTCGCAACGGATGTAGTCGGGCAGCAGGTCCAGGCCCTTGGCCAGGATGACCTGCTCCCATTCGTCCACCAGGAAGCGCCCGGAGAAGGGCAGCCCGTCGGCGAGGGCGACCGAGCGCCAACGCTGGGCGAGCTCGTCCGCGCCGATCATCCGCGGGGCGACGCCGGCGTGCGTCTGGACCACGGAGCGGGCCAGTGAGTCGATGGTGGCCACGCGCACGCGGGACCGGGTTCCGGGGTCGGGCAGGAGCTGATCCAGGCGTTCGGCCAGGGACTGGGCCAGGGCCCGGTTGTACGTGGTGAGCAGGACCGACTCCCGCTCGTCCTCGGGGTGGGCGGCGGCGTCCAGCTCGGCCAGACGGGCGGCCCGGTAGAGCGCCATCACCGTCTTGCCCGTGCCCGGGCCGCCGGTGACCTGCACCGATCCGTTGAAGTGCGACTCGGTGACCCGGTGCTGGTCCGGGTGCAGGGTGATCCGCCACTGTGCGAACGGAGAGCCGAGCGCGCCGGACAGTTCCGGCGGACCTTCGGGGGTGAGGTCGGCCGTGGTGTGGACGGTCTCGGCGAGGGTGTCGGTCGGCACGCGCGGTCGCAGGTTCCGTGCGTAGCGGAGGGCCTCCTCCCGAGGGCGCACGGTCAGCAGCCGGTAGTGCGGGTCGTCGGTGTCCGGCTCGGCGGACGGCTCCGGGGGCAAGTCCGCCTCGGCGCCCGGGGCGGGAGCGATGACGGCGGTCCAGTCGGGCGCGATGGCCAGGACCCGGACGTCGGGGTCGGCGGCGCCCGCGACGGATTCCAGGTCGGTGGGTTCGCCGGCCTGGTAGGCGCGCATCACGGCCAGGGTGCCGAGCTGGACGTCGGGCGTGAGGTGGGTGAAGTCACTGAGAAAAGCCGGGGCGATCGCAAGGGCGGACACGTCGTTGATTCCTCCGGTCGTCGACCTGATGGTGGCTCCGCTGAACGGTCGGATCGGATGGGTGTCGCGCGAAGGGAGGCCTGGTCGGGCGAGCTTTCGCGCTCACCTGGAACATGCTCGCGGGGGAATTTGGGCAAACGCGGTCGCGAGGGCGAAGAAGGGCAGATTTCGGGAACCTCGAAGAGGTTGCGTCTTTGCAGTTCAAAGGATGTTTTGCGCAAGGGTGTTCGAATGGACGCGAGGGATGCGTCGATCCCGTGAGGGAACCGTCCCGTGACCTGGGGTTTCTCGGGTCTACCTTGTGTCCTTAATCAGGTTAAAAGACGGACCGAAAGAGGAGTTCGAAGAGGGTCGTGGCCCATCCCGCGTGGGTCGTCGGTGGGTCAGGGGTGGGCGCGGTCGCCGTCGGCGATCGGGGCCGAAACCCGATGAGGGGGCAGGTGCGTGCGGCGCTCCGGAACGTGAGCCCAAGGCGGTCGACGCTCACTGTCTGGCCGTTTGTGGACACGCTCTGTGCAGGACGGGTGCGGTGGGGGATCGTGGAGGCACCCGGGCAGGGAATCACGCGCGGTCCAGGACTCTGCCGGGGTCCGTCCTACCCCGGCAGAGTCCTCGACCACAGGGGAGAGGCGCCATCCGACTCCGGCGCGGCCCCGAGCGGGGACGCTGCGTCGTGCACGATCACACCCGTCGGCGACCGGCCATCGTCGCTCCGCATGCTCTAACGTGGGTCTGACAAACCAGGCAGAAGGAGCGGTACGAGCACGTGGCCCCCAACGACATGAGCCGGATGCGCATCTCCGACGGCGAGCGCGATCAGGTCGCTGAGATCCTGCGGGAAGCCGCGGGGGAGGGGCGGCTTGACCTGGACGAGCTGGACGATCGTCTCAACGCGGTCTACGCCGCCAAGACCTACGCCGACCTCGAACCCATCGTCGCGGACCTGCCGGCCGGCGCCGGCAACTTCTCCACCGCCGCTCCGGGCGGAACGGTCGCCTCGCGGGAGGCTCCCCTCGTCCCCGGTGACCAGACCCTGCGGCTCAAGGCCCAGGGGAACTCCCTGGTCCGCAAGGGCGACTGGACCGTGCCGCAGCGCGTGGAGGTGGACGCCCGGTTCGGCTCCACACGGCTCGACTTCCGCGAGGCCCGCATCAGCACCCCCGTGGTGGAGGTGTGGGTGGACACCTCGTGGGGCGGCGCCGACATCATCCTGCCCGAGGGGGCCACGGCCGAGATCGACGTCGACTCCTCCTGGTTCGGCAGCCTGCGATCGGACGTCGATTCCCTTCGCCGTGCCGGGGTGACCCACTTCGTCATCACCGGACAGTCCCAGGGCGGCAGCCTGCGCGTGCGGCACAAGCGCGCCGGCGGCTGGAACCCCTTCGCCTGAGCCACGGCCCCGACCGCGCACCGCCCGCGCCGGTCCGGGCACCCCCGCGGTGCGCCATGATGGTGGGGCGCGCGGCACGGGCCGTGGTCGACATCGAGAGGCGGCGGGTGTGCTCATCTGGATCGGGACGATCATGGGCGGCGTGGTCGTCCTCGCCCTGGCACCGTTCGCCTGGACCCGCCTGGCCGGGGCCGGTCGCCGCCCCGACATCGCCCACGTTCCGCACCGGCCCGTCGCCGTCGTGCTGGGCGCGGCCGCCTGGGCCGACGGTCCCTCGCCTCTGCTGGCCCGACGCTTGGACCTGGCCGTCCGCCTCATCGAGGAGGGGAAGGTCGACCGTGTCCTGGTCTCCGGGGACAACCGGGAGGTGTCCTTCCGCGAGACCGACACCATGACCGGGTACCTCGTCGACCAGGGGGTCCCCGCCGACCGCGTCGAGGCCGACCCCTACGGCTACCGCACCTGGGACACCTGCGTCAGGGTCAGGGAGTTCTACGGGGTGGACGCGGCCACCATGGTCACCCAGTCCTTCCACCTGCCGCGCACCTTGGCGCTCGCCCGAGCCGCCGGCATCGACGCCGTGGGGGTGGGCGACTCCAGCCTGGGCGCACGCCGCCGCTCCACCGTCATCGGCTACCTGCGCGAGGTCCCCGCCGCCGCCAAGGCCCTCAAGGACGCCGTGCTGCGCCCGGCACCGGCCATGGCCGGACGCCCCGACCCCCGGGACACGTGACCGCGCCGCACCGCGATTCGCGTACACGGGCCGAGCCGGGATAATCGGGGCATGAACGCGACCACGGGAAACGAACCACACGACAACGTCGCCGACGTCGACTGGGCCTCCCTCGCCCCCGAGGGCGGGGAGCGCATCCCCGTACTCCTCGACCAGGTCGGCTCCGTCGACAGCGCGCTGTCCGACCTCCACGACATCATCCGGTTCCCGGCGCCGGGGCACCGCGCCGCACCGCAGGTCGTCGATCGGCTCGTCGACATCGCGACCGCCGACGCCACCTCGGACATGGACCGATGGCGCCCACTCAGCCTTCTGCTGGAGTTGGTCGCCGCCCACGCGGAGGACCGGTTCCCGCAGCACCGTGACCTCGCCCAGTGGCGTGAGGAGGTGGCCCGGGCCACCTCCGAGGACGCCGAGAAGGTGCGCGCCCAGTACCGGGCGGCGATGGACGAGGCCCCCGACGAGCAGCACTACCACCGCGCCCGCAACCGCCTCGCCGTCATGGAGTCCGAGGACGGTGCCGCGGTGCTCCAGGCCGAACTCGACACCTACGAGGCGGTGCTCGCCCGGGTGCCCGACCTGGTCGCCCTCCTGCACGGTGGGACCAACCGCGGGGGTCTGGACCGCGCCGGTGAGTGGGTGAGCTACCTGCTGGCCTTCCTGCCCGACGAGCACGAGCGCATCGTCTCCGAGATCACCGGGGCCTCCTCGTTCCTTCTCGCCAAGGACCTGCGCCCCACCCCCAAGGCCCCCACCAACCTGCGCGAGGCCATGGACCAGGCCTCCGGCGGTGCCGGCCACGCCGAGCCCCTGCCCGCCGAGATGTTCGCCCTCGGCCTGCTCGCCACACCCCAGGACGTCGACACCACCGTGGGCCTCACCCACCAGATGGCCGGCGGCAACCTCTACAACTCCTTCGCCGCCTCGGTGGCGATGGTCCTCATCCACGGTGAGAACACGCCCCGTGAGGGCCTGCGTCGGGTGGGTCGCGGTGGCGGCACCTCCATGGGGTACGAGGGCCTGTTCAACGAGTCGTGGCCGCACTGCGGCGACCGCTCGCCGCAGGCCCTGGGCTTCCTCGCGCTGGGCCGCGCCGGGGACCGCGCCCGCCGCCTGCGCCTGGACATCCTGCCCGGGCTGATCAAGGGGGACGAGGCCTCGCGCGCCCTGGCCACCGGCGTCGGCCTGGAACTGGTCTTGGGCGCCCGCTCCAAGGACCGCACCCCCGAGGAGCACGCCCAGGCCGACTACGACGAGGAGACCCTCAAGGTCCTGTGGGCGATCGCGGAGCTGCCGGCCGCGGCGTGGGAGGACGAGGAGTTCACCGCGACCCTCGCCGCCTGGGCCCTGCCCGACAACGCCGAGGAATACTGTGCCCTGGTCGGAGTGGACTCCGAACCGGAGCCCGAGCAGGTCGCCTCCGCGCAGCCGCAGGCCGCCGCGGCCCAGCCGGCGCCGCAGGGTCTGTTCGGCCGCCTCTTCGGCGGTGGCCGCTAGGTGTACTGACCTGAAAGGTTAGGTACGCGGGAGGCGGGAGGGCCGCTGATCGCGGTGTGGAACCGGTGGTGATTGTAGTGGTGCAACCACCC
>NZ_QOCZ01000161.1 GCF_018207095.1 Nocardiopsis sp. MG754419
GAGGCCGCCTCCACGCAGGCCCTGTGGGCCCGCGTGGAGGCGGCCTCCGGTGCGGAGCGGGTCGGGACCGCGGTGGCGGTCTACGGCGCCCTGCGCACGGTGAGGAGCATGGCGGGCCGTCGCCAGGGTCTACTGCGGGAGCTGGAGGCGGCCCGGGTGGAACAGGAACAGGTCTCCGAGCGCGTGATGTGGCGGAGACGGTTGAACCTGGCGCTCGCCTTCCTGCCGCTCGTCATCATCCCCGCCTGCGCGCTCGGTGGCGGGATGTCGAGCGTCGGGTACGAGTTCGGCACGGTCCTGCTCGTCATCATGTTCCTGGCGCTCCTCGCGTTCGGTGTCCTCCTGCTGGTGCGGTTGTCCGGGGACAGCCGGGTCCACAAGGCCGACCGGATACGCATGGTCGAACTGCCCGGGGCACAGCACCACATGGACCAGGCGTTCCGGAGCATGGACCAGGACCTGGCGCGGGCGGGACGGGTCGGTTCCCGGCCCTCCGGACGCGCCTGAACCGCACGTGCCCCGTTCCGGTCTCGCGCCGGAACGGGGCACGGTGCGTTCACGCGGGCCTGTCGGTCCCGGAGCCGGGAGACCGGCCCCGCGGGCTCTGAGGCGCCCCCGGTCGTCCCCCACGCGTCGACATCGGACGCCGGGGCCGAGCGAGGCCTCGTGCCGGTCCAGGCGTGCGGCCCGCTCTCGTGCCCGGTACCCGGTGCGTCCGGGCTCCGGGCCGCGGACACCGCGGTGGGCGCGTGGACGGCGGCCACGTCACCGTGCGGCGGTGTCGGTGGGGTTGCGCACCACCAGGTCGGCCCGGGCGCAGGGGGGATCACCGGCGTACAGGGCCTCCTCCTGGCGCGCCCACATCTGCCGGAAGGGCGCGTACAGATCCGCGTCCTCCCGTGCGTCCAGCCGCGCCGCACGCACCTCGTCGGGGGCCGTCACCCACACCAGCACGTCCACCAGGTCGCGCACGGCGCCGGCCCCGGAACCGCACCCCTCCACCAGCAGCGTCCCGCCCCGAGCGAGGGAGACGGACGGTGTGGTCCACTCCTCCTCGAAGGACCCTCGCTCCCAGTCGTAGCGCCGCCAGGCCACCGGCCGTCCCGCGCGCAGGGGCTCCAGCACCCAGGTGCGCAACAGGTCCGGGGACCGGGACAACCCCGCCCAGCCCGGATACAGCTCCTCCATCGTCAACGGCGCCACCGGTTCACCGAGCGCGGCCAGCGCGCCGCGCAGCCGCTCGGCCACCGTGCTCTTGCCCGAACCCGAACGCCCCTCCACCGCCACCACACGCGCCCGGTGGCCGCGTCGCGGCGACGCCCGTACCAGCAGCGCCGCGCGTTCGACCCAGCCCGCCTCGTCGGTCCGCACCTCAGACATGTCTCGGAGCCTAGACCCTGGACGTCGTCTCACCGGGGGTGCGCTCGTGGTCGGGCGTCGGCGGACGGTGCCTCCCGAGCCCCCGGAGGCGGCGGAAGGGTGCGCGGCCCTCCCTCCCGGAACGGGGCCGAAGGCACCCCTCACGCCGTGGCGCACCGGGCCACGGCGTCAGAACGATCCCCGGAGAACGGGGCCGCGGGCAGGGGAGAACGCGCCCGGACCCCCACCCCGGATCACCTCGGGGATCGCGGTTCTCTGTCGTGTTCAAGCCTTGTAACATTCCTCCGAAAGCACCACGCACAGCGCACAGGACCGAACCAAAGGGGTACCCGGTGACCGAGGCCGACACGACCCCGGGTTCCCAGTCGGCGCTGCGCCAGGCCAACGAGCGGCGCGTCGTCGACGTCCTGCGCCGCGACGGCACCCGGACCCAGGCCGAACTGGCCCGAGCCACGGGCCTGTCGGCCGCCAGCGTCTCCAACATCGTGCGGGGCCTGCGCGCCGCGGGTACGGTCGCGGTCCGCGACACCTCCTCCAACGGGCGACGGGCGCGGGCGGTCAGCCTCCTGCGCCCACCGGGCACGGTCGTGGCCGTGGACTTCGCCCCCGGACACGTTCGGGTCGCCCTGGGCGACAGCGCGGGCACCATGCTCTCCCGCGAGAGCATCGCCTACGACGCCGCGGCCGACGCCGAACGCGCGGTGCGGCGGGCCGCCTGGCTGGCCGAGACCCTGCTGCTCGCCGCCCGCATCGACCTCGGCACGGTCTCCTCGGTGGTGGCGTCGGTGCCGGCGCCGCTGGACCCGGACACCGGTGAGGTCGGCGAGATCTCGGGTCTGCCGCGCTGGACGGGGTTCCGCCCCGCCCAGGCCCTGGAGGAACGGCTCGGGGTGCCGGTGCGCGTGGAGAACGACGCCAACCTCGCCGTGCTCGCCGAACGGGAGAGCGGCGCCGCCCAGGGCGCCGACCACATCATCCACCTGGTGCTCGGCGAGGGGGTGGGCGCGGGCGTCGTGGTGTCCGGGGAACTCTTCCGCGGCGCGGGCGGCACGGCCGGGGAGGTCGGGCACATCGGGCTGGACCCGCGCGGTCAGGTGTGCCGGTGCGGCAACCGCGGCTGCCTGGAGACCTTCGTCGGCAGTTCCTATCTGCTGGGCATGCTGCCGCCGCACGCCGGCCCGCTCCACGGGCCGGGGCCGGTCGGCGTGGCCGACCTGGTGGACGCGGCCCTGGCGGGGGACCCGGGATGCCGCCGGATCATCGACGAGGCGGGGACGGCACTGGGGCAGGGCGCGGCCATCATGGCCAACCTGTTCAACCCGGACCGGGTCGTGGTCGGCGGCGAGCTGGCCCGCGCCGACGCGTTGCTGATGGTGCCGATGCGCAGGGCCATGGAGATGGGGGCGTTGGGCAGCGCCCTGCGCCGGCTCACCCTGGCCAGGAGCGCGCTGGGCGACCAGGCGATCCTGCGCGGGGCGCTGCGGACGGCCGCGCGCCTGGCCGGCTGAACCCCGTTCCGAGAGCACTACGGGATCCCGTGCGGCACTGACCTGCCCTGACACTGTCTTCACGATGTGAAGACAGTTTCTGTGATGTTTCGGTTATGTGTTCAGGAGTTGACGGCAAACCGGTCGCGGGGTTTGACTGCACAGCACCGATCAGCGGGTACGGCCCGCTCACCCCCTGCCAGGAAAGAGACCGGCGTTGAACAGACGACGCTCCACCCCACGACTCGTCACCGCGGGCATCGCGGCCGTGACGGCGGCACTGACCCTCGCCGCCACCGGCTGCGACGCCATCACCTCCGACGGGGGTGACGCCGAGGGCGAGACCCACAGCATCGACGAGGGTTTCCACGTCGGACTCCTCCTGCCCGACCTGGTCACGGCCCGCTACGAGGCCGCCGACTACCCCTTCTTCGAGGCGGCGCTCGAGGAACAGTGCCCCTCCTGCGAACTCTCCTACGCCAACGCCGACGGTGACGTCGACGAACAGCAGACCCAGGCGCAGGCGATGCTCACCGACGGTGTGGACATCCTCGTGTTGGACGCCGTGGACTCCGCGGCCGCCGCCGGCACCGTCAACGAGGCCAAGAGCCAGGGTGTGCCGGTCATCGCCTACGACCGCCTCGCCGAGGGCGGCGTCGACAGCTACATCTCCTTCGACAACCACCGGGTCGGCCAGGTCCAGGCCGAGAGCCTGCTGGAGGCGCTGGAAGAGGAGGAGAGCACCGGCGACGGCTCGATCGTCATGATCAACGGTTCGCCCACCGACCCCAACGCCGCGGACTTCAAGGCCGGGGCCCACGAGGTCCTCGACGGTCAGGTCGAGATCGGTCAGGAGTTCGACACCCCGGACTGGTCGCCCGAGGAGGCCACCACCCAGATGGAAGGTGCCATCACCTCCCTGGGCGTGGACGAGATCGTCGGCGTCTACGCCGCCAACGACGGCATGGCCTCCGGCGCCATCGCCGCCCTGCGCAGCGCCGGAGTGAGCGTCGACGACCTGCCGCCGGTCACCGGTCAGGACGCCGAGTTGGCGGGTATCCAGCGCGTCATCGCCGGCGAGCAGCACATGACCATCTACAAGGCCTACCGCCCCCAGGCCGAACTGGCCGCCGCCGCCACCGTGGCCCTGGCCACCGGCGAGGACATCGACTCGGGCGAGTACACCATCACCGACATGGAGGACGGCAGCGGCGCCACCGTCGAGGCCATCCTGCTCGAACCGGTGGCCGTCACCGCCGACAACGTCGGCGACACGGTCGTCTCCGACGGCGTCTTCACGGTCGAGGAGATCTGCACCTCCGACTACGAAGACACCGAGTTCTGCCAGGAAGCCCTCTAGGAGCGACCCTTCCTCCCGGTCCCGGGGGCGGTGACGTCCCGTTGACGGGGGCGCGCCACCGCCCCCGGGACGCTCGGGAGGAGTAAGGAAGACAGCAGCGACATGAGCACACCCGTCCTGGAACTGTCCGGGATCTCCAAGACCTTCGGGGCCGTCCGCGCCCTCGACGAGGTCGACTTCCACGTCGACGAGGGCGAGGTCGTCGCCCTCCTCGGGGACAACGGCGCGGGCAAGTCCACCCTGGTGAAGGTCATCGCCGGCGCCCACACGGCCGACGTCGGCGGCGGTATCGCCTGGGACGGCGACGACGTCACCATCGCCACCCCCGCCGACGCCCAACGCCTGGGCATCGCCACCATCTACCAGGACCTCGCACTGTGCGACAACCTGGACATCGTCGGCAACCTGTTCCTCGGCAGCGAACGGCTGCACTTTCCCGGCACCCTGGACGAGGTCGAGATGGAACGCCGGTCCTGGGAACTCCTCGACTCGCTCTCGGTCAGCATCCCCGACCTGCGGGTCCCGGTGGCCTCCCTCTCCGGCGGACAACGCCAGATCATCGCCATCGCCCGCTCTCTGCTGGGGCGCCCGCGCGTGGTGATGCTGGACGAGCCGACCGCCGCGCTCGGCGTCGCCCAGACCGCCCAGGTGCTCGACCTCATCGAGCGCCTGCGCGACCAGGGGCTCGGCGTGGTCCTCATCAGTCACAACATGGCGGACGTCCGTGCGGTGGCCGATCGCGCCTCGGTCCTGCGCCTGGGCCGCAACGCCGGTGACTTCTCGGTCGCCGACACCAGCTATGAGGAGATCGTGGCGGCCATCACCGGTGCGTCCGACAACCCGGTCTCCCGCCGTTCGACCCGTGCGGGCCAGGAGCCCCTTGCGACGGAGGACCAGCGATGAGCCAGCAGACCCCGGTCGCGGAGGACCCGGGCCAGGGCACAGTGCCCCCCGCGCCGCGACGCGACCCCCGGTTGTTGTCGGTCATCACCGGACCGAGCGGCTGGTGGTCGGCGATCAAGCGCAACCTGCGCTCGGGTGAGCTGGGAGCGGCGCCGGTCGTCATCGGGCTGATCCTCATCGCGATCGTCTTCCAGTCGCTCAACGACCGTTTCCTGTCGCCCCAGAACCTGTCCAACCTCACGGTGCAGATCGCCGCGATCGGCCTGATGACCACCGGCGTCATCATGGTGCTGCTCCTCGGCGAGATCGACCTGTCCATCGGTTCGGTGGCGGGCCTGTCCGCCGGCATCCTCGGCGTCACGGTGATGCGGCACGGGTTCCCCGAGTGGGCGGGCATCCTCACCGCGCTCGGTGTGGGCCTGCTCGTCGGTCTCGTCCACGGGGTGATCTTCGCCAGGATCGGGGTCCCGGCGTTCGTGGTGACCCTGGCAGGGCTGTTGGGATGGCAGGGACTCCACCTGTTCCTGATGGCCCCCGACGGCACCATCAACACCCGCTCCGACGGTCTCATCGCCGCCCTCACCCAGACCTACTTCGTGGCGTGGATCGGTTGGGCGATCGTCGCCCTCACCCTGCTCCTGTACGCGGGCACGGTGTTGACCGCCGAACGTCGACGCAGGTCGGCCGGGCTGCCCTACAAACCGCTGTCGGAGGTACTGCTGCGGGCCGGACTCCTGGCCCTGGCACTCGTCGTCGGGGTGTGGATCCTCAACCAGCACAAGGGCGTCTCGCTGGCCTTCCTCATCTTCGTGGGCGCGGTGGTCGTGCTCGACCTGGTGCTGCGCAAGACCCGCTACGGCCGCATGGTCTACGCGGTGGGCGGCAACGCCGAGGCCGCGCGCCGGGCCGGCATCAACGTCGTCCTCATCCGCATCTCGGTGTTCGGTATCGCCTCCACCCTCGCCGCGATGGGCGGGATCATGCTGGTCTCGCGCAACATCGCGGCCAGCACCACCACCGGTGGCGGTTCGGAGCTGATGATGGCGATCGCCGCCGCGGTCATCGGCGGCACGAGCCTGTTCGGTGGACGCGGCAACGCCTACTCGGCGCTGCTGGGCGGTCTGGTCCTGGGCGCCATCACCTCGGGTCTGCTGCTCCTGCCCAACGTCGACACCTCGGTCCGGTTCATGATCACCGCCGCGGTCCTGCTGGTCGCGGTCATCCTGGACGCCGTCTCCCGCCGCGGACGCAAGACCCACGCCAGGGGCGGTGCCTGAGGGCCCCTGACGGGGGCGGCGGACGCCGCCCGACGAACCTTTCCGGAGGAGAGGACGGTGCGTTGCGGACCGTCCCGGACCCGGGCCGGTCTCACTCCCACCGGCCCGGGTCCCCGTGGTCCTCGTGGCGAGGGAAACCGGAGGTCCCCTCCGTCGGGCCCCGCTCGCACTCGGTCCGCTCACCCCGGTGGACCGGCGCGCCATCGTCGTCCGTCCGCGCCCCCGCGACGAGGCGTTCACACGCGCGGCCTTCGCCGGCCACCGGCGCGCCGACCCGCGGGTCGGCGACCGGAGTCGGGTGAGGCCGACCCGTCCACCGCGCGTGGGTGGGCCCTACCGTCCGGTCGAGCGGCTCGGGCCGACCACCGTCCGGTTCCCGCATCCCGAACGGGTGCCGGAGAACGTCGTTGCGGTCCGCCGCACCACCGACGTCGGAACCGTCTCATCCCATGTTCCTATCTCCTGATCCCGATCGGTTGAGGGGGGATATAGCCTCACCTCCTCATGTTCGCTGATCTCCTCACACCCACCGCCCACGGACTGTTCGGCCAGATCGACGCGTGGGTGTTCCTGCTGGTGGCGGCGCTCGCGGTGCTGGTCGGCGCCGCCGTCCAGAGCATGGTCGGGCTCGGTCTGGGCCTGGTCGCCGCCCCCGTCATCTCCTTCCTCGACCCCACGCTCATGCCGGGGGCGCTCCTCATCACCGTGATCGTCCTGCCGGTGCTCACGCTCCTGCAGGAGTGGCGTCACGTCGACTGGCACGGCGTGGCCTGGGGCCTGCCCGCGCGGATCCCCGGCACGCTTCTCGGCGTCTGGGTCGTCGCGGTGCTCGAACCCCGTGCCCTCGGGGCGTTCGTGGGGGTCATGGTGCTCGTGGCGGTCGGGCTCACCGCGCGCTCCTTCAGGGTCCGGGTCACCCCGCTGTCGTTGGTCACCGCGGGAACGGTCTCGGGCTTCGCCGGCACCACCACCTCCGTCGGCGGACCGCCGATGGCGCTGGTGTACCAGAACGAACCGCCCGAGAGGGTGCGCGCCACCCTGGCCGCGTTCTTCCTGTTCGGCGGCGCGTTCTCCCTGCTGGCCCTGGCCCTGGGCGGACAGATCGACACCCGCACCACCGTCGCCGGGATCGCGGCGATCCCCTTCGTCGGGCTCGGTTTCGTCCTGGGCGGCCGGGTGCGGCGCTGGGTGGATCCGACCCGCATGCGCACCGTCCTGCTCATCGTGGTGACCATCTCCGCCGTGGGCCTTCTCGTGCAGGCGGCTCTCGGATAGCCTCGGCACCCGCGGCCCCGGTGCCCGGCGCCCCCGGTCTCCCGAAGATCCGCCGAAGGCAACGATGGTGGCGAAAGCGAGTAATCTACGCCGCAACCGGTGTGATGGGGGAGCCCGCCGTGCTCCTCCACGAGGGGCGTCGCCCTGCTTCTCCGGGTAGCGTCGGGCCCCGCCGTCGGGGTACGAGGCGAACCCGTGGGCGAGGGCCCATAAACTCGGGTAGGTATACCTGCCGGTAGCCAAGACCGGCCCACGACCGGGGTCGTTCCTGGCAAACGTAAGCGGACACGCGGGACGAGGGGACTGACGAGACAGTGACACTGTTCGAGTCGATACAGAATCCGGAAGCGCTCAAGAGGCTTTCGGCCGACCAGCTCCCTGTGCTGGCCCGGGAGATCCGGGAGTTCCTGATCCGGTCGTGCGCGGAGACCGGTGGGCACCTGGGTCCCAGCCTGGGTGTGGTGGAGCTGAGCATCGCCCTGCACCGGGTCTTCGACTCGCCCGACGACCCCATCCTCTTCGACACCGGTCACCAGGCCTACGCGCACAAGGTCCTCACCGGCCGGCACGACTTCAGCGACCTCAAGTCCGAGGGCGGCCTGTCGGGTTACCCCTCCCGCGCCGAGTCCGAGCACGACTTCATCGAGAACTCCCACGCCTCCACCTCCCTGTCCTACGCCGACGGCATGGCCAAGGCCAACGAGGTCCAGGGCCGCACCGACCGGACCGTGGTCGCCGTCATCGGTGACGGCGCCCTCACGGGGGGCATGGCCTGGGAGGCGCTCAACAACATCGCGGAGAAGAAGAACCGCCGTCTGGTCGTGGTCGTCAACGACAACGGTCGTTCCTACTCGCCCACCAGAGGCGGCCTCGCGGACCACCTCGCCTCACTGCGTATGACCCCCGGCTACGAGCAGGCGCTCGACCTGGCCAAGACCACGCTCAACCGCACCCCGGTGGTCGGACAGCCCCTCTACGAGGCCCTGCACGGCCTCAAGAAGGGCCTCAAGGACACCATCCAGCCGCAGATCATGTTCGAGGACCTGGGGCTCAAGTACCTCGGGCCCATCGACGGTCACGACGAGGAGGCGCTGGAGAAGGCGCTGCGTCGGGCCCGCGACTTCGGCGGTCCGGTGATCGTCCACGTCATCACCCAGAAGGGCAAGGGTTACGCCCCGGCCGAGAACCACGACGAGGACCAGTTCCACGCCCCCGGCCCCTTCGACGTCGACACCGGTCGGGCCAAGCCCGGCCCCAAGGTCGAGAAGTGGACCGGCGTCTTCGCCGACACCATGGTCGAACTGGGCGCCGAGCGTGAGGACATCGTCGGCATCACCGCCGCGATGCTCCACCCCACCGGTCTGCACAAGTTCGCCGAGGCCTACCCCGACCGCATCTTCGACGTCGGTATCGCCGAACAGCACGCCACCACCGCCGCCACCGGCATGGCGATGAACGGTCTGCACCCCGTGGTCGCCGTCTACGCGACCTTCCTCAACCGCTGCTTCGACCAGGTGCTCATGGACGCCGCCCTGCACCGCCAGGGCGTCACCTTCTGCCTGGACCGTGCCGGCGTCACCGGCAACGACGGCGCCAGCCACAACGGCATGTGGGACATGTCCATCCTCCAGGTCGTGCCGGGGCTGCGACTGGCCGCCCCGCGCGACGCCGAGCGCCTGCGGACCCTGCTGCGCGAGGCCGTGGCCGTCGAGGACGCCCCCACCGTCGTGCGCTACCCCAAGGGCGCCGTCGCCGAGGAACTGCCCGAGATCGGCAAGGTCGGCTCTATGGACCTGCTGCGTCGCGCCACCGACGGCGGTCACACCAAGGACCTGCTCATCGTGGGTGTGGGCACCATGGCCCAGGTCGCCTGTGAGGTCGCCGACCGCATGGCCGACCAGGGCATCGGCGTCACCGTCATCGACCCGCGCTGGGTCAAGCCCCTGGACGAGGCCCTGGTGGCCGAGGCCGCCGCCCACTCCGTGGTCGCCGTCGTGGAGGACAACGGGCGTACCGGCGCCGTCGGCGACGCCGTGGCGCGTCTGCTGCGCGACCACGACGTCGACGTGCCCGTGCGCACCTTCGGTATCGAGCAGGAGTTCCTGGACCACGCCAAGCGCGACCGGATCCTCCAGCAGCAGGGCCTGACCCCGCAGGAACTGTCCCGCAAGCTCACCGAGACGGTCTCGCGTCGCGGCGAGAGCGCCGGTGCCGCACGGGAACTGGCCGACGAGACCGCCTGACCCTTCCCCCGGCAGCACCGGACGCGGGCTCCGGTGCTGCCAGAATGGGTGCATGACCTCGTCCGAACCCGAGCAGCACCCAGAACCGCCCGCACCGGAGGAGGCGGCCCCGCTCCGGGTGGCCGTGATCGGCTCCGGCCCCGCCGGCATCTACACCGCCGACGCGCTCACCCGTCAGCGTCGCGTCCCCGTCCGCGTGGACGTCATCGATCGCCTGCACACCCCCTACGGTCTCGTCCGGCACGGGGTGGCGCCCGACCACACCAAGATCAAGGGCGTGGCCCGGGCCCTGCGCCGCATCCTGGAACACCCCGACGTGACCTTCGTCGGCGGGGTCGACTTCGGGTCCGACCTGACCCGCGAGGACCTGGCCCGCTCCCACCACGCCGTCGTGTACGCCACCGGTGCCGGCGTCGACCGACGCATGGAGGTGCCGGGGGAGGACCTGCCCGGCAGCGTGGCCGCCACCGACTTCGTCACCTGGTACTGCGGTCACCCCGACAGCGAACTCGAACGGTTCGTCCTGGACGCCGAGGAGGTCGCCGTCGTCGGTGCGGGCAACGTCGCCCTCGACGTCGCCCGCATCCTGGCCAAGAGCGCCGAGGAGCTCCGGCACACCGACATCCCGCAGTCCGCCCTGGACGTGCTCGCCGAGAGCCGCGTGCGCACCGTGCACGTCCTCGCCCGTCGCGGCCCGCTCCAGGCCAAGTTCACCGCGCCCGAACTGCGCGACCTCCTGGACCTGCCGGGCGTGGACGTGGTCGTGCCCCCGGAACAGGTCGACATCGACCTCGCCGAGGTGGGCACCGACCGGCCCGGTCTGCGCGAGGTCGCCCGGGCCTCCCGCACCAACCTCGGCCTCCTGCGCGACCAGGCCGCGCGCGGCGTCCAAGGGCGCCCGCGCCGCATCGTGTTCCACTTCTGGGCACGACCCGAGCGGATCCTCGGTACGGACCGCGTCGAGGGGTTGCGCGTGGAGCACACCCGCCTGGACGAACAGGAACGTCTCGTCGGCACGGGTGAGCACACGGACCTGAACGTCGGCATGGTGCTGCGTTCGGTCGGCTACGCGGGGGTGCCCCTGATCGGGGTCCCCTTCGACGAACGGGGTCGGACCGTGCCCCAGGAACAGGGCCGCGTCCTGGACGCGGAGGGCCGCGTCGTGCAGGGCGACTACGTCGCCGGGTGGATCAAACGCGGGGCCACCGGGGTGATCGGCACCAACAAGTCCGACGCCGCCGCCACCGTGCGCACCCTGTTGACCGACGCCGACGCGTTGCGCGCCGCCGTTCCCGCGCCGGTCGACCTGGTTGAGGTGCTGGCGTCGCGCGGGCTGACCGCCAGCGACTACGAGGGATGGCTGCGCATCGACGAGGCCGAGGCCGTGCACGCCGCCGACCTCGACCGCGGCGCCCGGGTCAAGCTGGGCGGCTGGCAGGCCTACCGCAAGGCGTTGGGAGACGGCTGAGGGCTCAGCCGACCTGGTGCGGCGCGGCGCCGTAGGTGTTGCAGCCCGCCACGGTCTCCCGGTCCCATCCCTCCTGCAACCAGTGGGTACGGCTGGCCGCGCTGCCGTGGGTGTCCAGATCGCCGCCGTCGTTGAAGTGCCGGTTGACCACGTCCAGGACCTCGCCCCCGGACGTGGTCAGTCCGCGCAGTCCCACCCCGGCCATGCACTCGGCCTGCAACTCCGTGCGGCGCAGGGTGTCCATCTCGTCGTCCTCGCTGCCGGCGGTCCGTCGTAGGTCGTGGGAGACCCGCAGGATTCCGGTCGCGTCCTGGACGTGGTGGGCGTACTCATGGCCCATGAGGGCCAGCCACACGACCTCGCGCTCCTGTGCGGGGATGAACGAGGAAACCTCGCGCACGTTGGGCAGCACCACGGTGATCGTTCTCCGGTCGCTCTCGTAGTAGGCGAGGGTGAAGGAGTCCTCGGTGTCACTGTCCAGTCCCTCGTCGGAGACGGTGATCTCGGGTGACTCGGGCACCAGGCGCAGCTCCTCCATGACCGGGGCCCACAGATCGTCCAGGCAGAGCCCGGCCTCCTGCGCGAACGTCTGCCAGGACGTGTCGGAGTCCACGTCCAACCCGGGCAGGTCGCACTCCACGGCCGGCGGCATGGCCACGTCGTACAGAGGGTGGTCCACCAGGTCGATCTCGGCGGGGTCGGGCCGGGCGTGCAGTTCCTGGTCCCGGTAGGCGGACAGGTCCGCGCCCCCGGGGGTGGTCTGCGGCCGAGGGGTGTTGGCCACGACCACTACACCGGCGATCAGCGCGACCAGGGCCATCGTGGCGGCGGCGAAGGCCACGACGAGGACGCTCCTGCCCCGGTCGGGACGTCGGTGCGGTACGGACGGGTGCCGGCCGGGCGGCGGGCCCCAGGGGGCCTGCACCGGGGCCCCGTGGGGGAGAGGGGGCGGATACGGGC
>NZ_QOCZ01000162.1 GCF_018207095.1 Nocardiopsis sp. MG754419
GTCGGGCACCGGTACGGAGGCCGGGGTCGGGGCGGGTTCCGTCTGCTCCATGGATGCTCTCCTGCGCTGATGGGTTCCGGCTGTGGTGGTGCGGGGCGGTGTTCCGTCGGTTCCGGCCGCCCCCGAAAGGGGCGTCGGCGCCGGCCCCGGCTCCGCGCCTGTGGACGGCCCGGTCGGGTCCGCGCGCGGAGCGCGGGAGCCCTCGACCGGTCAGGGTTCGATGGTCACCTTGATCGCGGTGCCGGCGGCGACCGTCTCGATCGCCTTGTGCACGTCGGACAGGTCCATGCGCTCGGTGATGAGGTCGGCGACCGGCACGGCCCCGGTGGAGATGAGCTCCAGTGCGCGCTTGTTGTGGTCGGGGCTGGAGCCGTTGGCGCCGAAGATCGAGATCTCGCGGTAGTGGACGACGTTGGCGTCCAGGCTGATGACGGGGGCGTCCTTGGGCAACCCGCCGAAGAAGCTGATCCGGCCGCTGCGGGCCACCATGCGCAGGCCGTCCTCCTGGGCCTTGCCCGAGGCCGCCGCGGTGATGACCACGTCCGCGCCGCGGTCGCCGGTGAGCCGCAGCACCTCGGCCACGGCGTCGGTCTCGGAGCCGCAGATCGCCGCGTCGGGGCGCACCAGGTCGGCGGACATGTCCAGACGTCCGCGGTTGAGGTCCACCAGGTAGACCTCGGAGGCGCCCCGGGCGCGGGCCAGGCGGACGTGCAGGCAGCCGATGGGGCCGGCTCCGACGACCACCACCTTGTCGCCCTCACCGACACCGGCGATCTCCTGGCCGTTGAGCACGCAGGCCAGGGGTTCGGCCACGGAGGCCTCGGCGAGGGAGATGTTGTCGGGCACCCGGTTGACCCCGTCCACGGCCAGGACGGCCTCCGGGATGATCATGTACTCGGCGAACCCGCCGTCGTAGTGGTAGCCCATGGACTCCTGACGCGAGCACACGGTGGACCGCCCGGCCGTGCACTCCTCACAGGTGCCGCAGGGGATGGCAGCGATGACCTGGACACGGTCGCCCTCGGACCAGCCCTCGACGCCCTCGCCGACCTCCACGATCCGGCCGGAGATCTCGTGTCCGATCACCCGGGGCGGACGGATGTGGTGGTGGCCGTGGCGGGAGATCTTGACGTCGGTCCCGCAGGTGGAGCAGTTGGCGACGGCGATCTTGAGCTGCCCCGGCCCCGGCGTGGGTTCGGGCGCCTCTTCCAGACGGATGTCCCCGGGGGAGTAGAAACGGGCGACGAGCATGACTGGGCCTTTCTGGTGAGGTCGGGACGGGATCGCCGTCCCGACCGTTCGAGGTGGCGGTGGACCGGGTCCACCACCCGTGTGCGGGGGGTGTCAGCCCGCCGCGGGGGCGAGCAGGGCGAGGACCTCGTCGGGGTCGCCGGCCGACCGCAGGCGAGCGGCCTGTTCGGGGTCGGTGAGCACCCCCGCAAGGGAAGACAGCACCCGGAGGTGTTCCTCGCCGGACGCGGCGATACCGATGGCGACGTGCACGGTGGGTCCGCCCCAGTCGACCCCCTCGGGGAACTGGACGACGGCGAGCGCGGCCTTGTGCACGAGGGCGCGGGAGGCGTCGGTGCCGTGTGGAATGGCCACGCCCTCGCCCACGAACGTGGGGATGGAGGCCTCCCGCTCGTGCATGGCGGTCACGTATCCGGCCTCGACGGCGCCCAACTCCACCAGCAGGGCACCGCACTGGTCGATGGCGTCGGCGCGGTCACGGGCGGTCCGTCCGAGGCGGACGGCGTCCGTGCTGAGGACGAGATCAGTCGGCAAGGGTGCCACCGTCCCGAATGGCCGCCTCCACCTTGGCGAACACGGGGTCGCCGAGGAACATCTGGAAGGGGATGACGACGGTCTCGGGGACCCGGGTCCGGGCCCGGCCGACCAGACCGGCGTGACACAGCACCAGGTCGGCGTCGTCGGGGACGCGGTCCACCGGGGAGTGCTCCACGGTGACGCCGTAGGGGCCGAGGGTCTTCTTGAGCTGGGAGGTGAGCAGGACGCTGCTCCCCATGCCGGCGTCGCAGGCGACGATCACCTTCTTGACGGCGGATCCTTCGATGGTGGCCATGTGTTCCTCCTGTACTGGAATGGTCCGGGGCCCTGTACGGGGCCGGAAGGTCAGACGCTCTCGCCGCGCGCCGAGGCGGACTCCGCCGCCTGACGCTCGGCCTTGCGTTCGGCGCGGCCGAAGCCGAGCAACGCGGAGGCGATGACGAAGGAGACGATCGTGCCGACGGCGACACCGGCGAGGACGGCGATGTGGTCGCCGCGCGGGGTGACCGCCATGAGGGCGATGATGCTTCCGGGTGCGGGGGTGGCGACCAGGCCGGCGTTGAGGATCATGAAGGTGGTCACGCCGGACATGCCGCCGCCGATCACGGCCAAGATGAGCTTCGGCTGCGCGAGGACGTACGGGAAGTAGATCTCGTGGATGCCGCCGAAGAAGTGGATGATGATCGCGCCCGGGGCGGTGGCGCGGCTGAGCTTGGGGCCGAACAGCATGCAGGCCAGCAGGATGCCCAGGCCGGGGCCGGGGCTCGTCTCGATGAGGAACTCGATCGCCTTGCCCTGCTCGGCGACCCGGGCCACGCCCAGGGGACCGAGAACGCCGTGGTTGATGGCGTTGTTGAGGAAGAGGATCTTGGCGGGCTCGACGATCAACGACACCAGCGGCAGCAGCGACATGTCCATGAGGAACTGCACGCCGGAGCCCAGCCAACGGGCGACGACGGTCACCATCGGGCCGATGGCGTACAGGCCCAGAGCGGCCATGAGGCCACCGAGGATGCCCGCGCTGAAGTTGTTCACGAGCATCTCGAAGCCGGACGGGGTGCGCGGCTGGAGCAGCCGGTCCAACGACTTCATCAGGTACGCGGCGAGCGGGCCCACGACCATGGCGCCGAGGAACATCGGGATGTCCGCGGAGACGATCACACCGATGGTGGCGATGGCGCCGACGACACCGCCGCGCTTGTCGTAGATCAGGTGACCGCCGGTGTAGCCGATGAGCAGCGGCAACAGGTAGGTGATCATCGGGTCGACGAGTTGGGCCAGGTGTTCGTTGGGCCACCAGCCGTCGGGGATGAACAGCGCGGTGATCAGACCCCAGGCGATGAAGGCGCCGATGTTGGGCATGACCATGCTCGAGAGGAAACCGCCGAAGCGCTGGACTCCGGAGCGGACCGAGGAGAACCGGCTCTCGCTCTGCTGGGTGGACATGGGGGGACCTCCTGGGAGGTGCGGCGGTGGTGGCCCGCCGAAGAAGTGGACGGTGTGGGGTCAGACCGCCTGGACCGCAGGGCCTGCGGACTCGAATTCGTCGGCGAGGCCGTCGGCGAGTCCGGTGTCGGTGAGGATCAGGTCGAGATCCTCGACGTTGGCGAAGCGGGCGAAGTGGTCGTTGCCGACCTTGGTGTGGTCGGCGAGCAGGACCGCGCGGCGCGCGGAGGCGATCATGGCCCTCTTGACCTCGGCCTCGGCCGGGTCGGGGGTGGTGAGTCCGCGTTCGACGGACACGCCGTTGGTGGCCATGAAGGCGACGTCGACATAGGACTCGGCGAGGGAACGCAGGGCCCAGGCGTCGACGCTGGCCTGGGTCCTGTTGCGCAGTCGGCCGCCGAGCAGCATGAGGTTGATGTTGTTCCGGGTGGTGAGGGTGAGGGCTATGGAGAGGGAGTTGGTGACGACGGTGAGTTCCCGGTCCGTGGGCAACTGCTCGGCCAGGCGGCCGGTGGTGGAACCCGCGTCGAGGAGAACCGCGCCCTCCTCGGGGAGTTCGGACAGGGCCGCCTTGGCGATCCGCTCCTTCTCCTCTGTCATGACGGAGTCGCGCACGTTGAGCGCGGGTTCGAAGCCCAGACGCTCGACGGGGATCGCGCCACCGTGGACCCTGCGCAGGACCCCGTGCCGCTCGAGAGCGGTGAGGTCGCGGCGGATGGTCTCGTAGGTGACGTCGAACTCAGAAGCGAGCCCCGTGACGTCGACCCGGCCGTCTCGGCGGGCGCGTTCGAGGATCACCTTCTGGCGTTCTTCCGCGTACATGTGGGATCACCTGTGTTTCGGTGTGGTTTTCGGTGAGTTTAATCGTGTTGCATGGGACACACAAGGGGTATCTTCACCAATATCCCAGCAGGTTCGACCACCGCGCCAGCATCGCAGGCCTCCTGGGAGCCCTGCGATGATGACCGGCCCGATCTCCACCGGGGAAGCGGCCCCGCGCCCACCGATACCGGCCGTCACACTGTTGACACACACAAGCAAACACACATAATCAAAGACAGTCACACACGCAGGCCGGGCGCCCCTCCCCTCGAAAAGAGCTCCCATGATCCTGACCCTCACCCCGAACCCGAGCGTCGACCACACACTGGAGGTCGACGACCTCGTCCGAGGCGAGGTCCTGCGGGTACGCGCCACCCGGGCGCAGGCGGGCGGCAAGGGCGTCAACGTCGCTCGCGCACTGCTCGGCGCGGGCGTCGACGCCCGCGCGGTCCTCCCCGTCGGTGGTGGCGGCGGTGCCGAACTCACGACCCTCCTCGGTGACCTGCCCCGCGTCACCGTGCCCATCGAAGGGGAGACGCGCGGCAACGTCGCCGTCACCGAACCCGACGGCACCACCACCAAGCTCAACGCCGCCGGCCCCACCCTCTCCTCGACCGAGATCCGGACCCTCCTCCAGGCCCTGGAGGACGAGCTCGCCAAGGATCCCGACTGGGTGGTGGCCAGTGGCAGCCTCCCCGCAGGGGCCCCGGACGACCTCTACGTACGGGTGGCCGAACTCGCCGCCTCCTACGGGGTGCCGCTCGCCCTGGACACCTCGGGCGCACCGCTCGGGGCCGCGGCGCGGGCCGGCTCGGTGGAACTGCTCAAACCCAACCTGGAGGAACTCGCCGACCTGGTCGGCCACACCCCGACCACGGTCGGAGCCGTCACCGAGGCGGCACGCGAGGTCCTCGCCAAGGGCAACGGGGCCGCCCTGATCACCCTGGGCGGGCACGGAGCCCTGTACGTGGGACTCGAGGAGGTGTCATGGGCGCGGGGTCCGCGGGTACGAACCCGGAGTACCGTCGGCGCCGGCGACTGCGCGTTGGCCGGTTTCCTCGCCCATGAGGGCACCCCCGAGGAGCGGCTGCGCCAGGCCGTGGCCTGGGGTACCGCCGCCGTGTCCCTGCCCGGGACCACCCTCCCCGGTCCCGGAGACGTCACCACCGACGGCGTCACCTCGACGAACGACCCCGACCCCCAGTGGCGGATCGACAAGCTCTGAACACCCATCGGTGGACCCCCGGACACCGGCCACGCAACACGAGACCCCAAGGATCGACATGCCCGAACGCACTGTTGTCATCGGCTCCCAGCTGGGCCTGCACGCCCGCCCCGCGACCCTGTTCGTCCAGGCGGTCAACGAGACCGGCCTGCCCGTGATGATCTCCCGCGAGGGCCACAAGGCCGTGGACGCGCGCAGCGTGCTCGCCGTCATGGCCATGGGCGCCGGCCACGGCGAGACCATCACCCTGACCTGTGACGAGGCGGGCGCGGACCAGGCATTGGACGGTCTGGTGGAGATGCTCGGCAAGGAACTCGACCCGAAGTAGGCGCGCGGGTGCCCCTCCCCCTCCCGGGTGAGGGGCACGCCGCCCCGGTCAGTCGAGGAGCCGCAGGGCCTCCTCCCGCATCTGCACCTTGCGGACCTTGCCGGTCACCGTCATGGGGAACTCGTCCACCACGTGCACGTAGCGCGGGATCTTGTAGTGGGCGATGCGCCCCTCACAGAAGGCGCGCAGCGAGGCGGCCGTCAACGGCGCGGCACCCTCCCGCATCCGGACCCACACCATCAGCTCCTCACCGTAGCGTTCGTCCGGAACCCCGATGACCTGCGCGTCCAGGAGATCGGGGTGGGTGTACAACAGCTCCTCGACCTCCCGCGGGTAGATGTTCTCGCCACCGCGGATCACCATGTCCTTGATCCGCCCGGTGATGCTCACGTAGCCGTCCTCGTCCATGACGGCGAGGTCCCCCGTGTGCATCCACCGGGCCGCGTCGACGGCCTCGGCGGTCTTCTCGGGTTCGTTCCAGTACCCGAGCATCACCGAGTAGCCGCGGGTGCACAGCTCACCGGCGGTGCCGCGCGCGACGGTGACCCCTGAACCGGGGTCGATGACCTTGACCTCCAGGTGGGGTCCGACCCGGCCCACGGTGGACACGCGACGCTCCAACGTGTCGTCCCGCCGGGTCTGGGTGCTCACCGGCGACGTCTCGGTCATCCCGTAACAGATGGAGACCTCGGACATGCCCATCCGGTCGATGACCTGGCGCATCACCTCCACCGGGCAGGGCGACCCCGCCATGATGCCGGTGCGCAGCGAGGACAGGTCGTGGTCGTCGAAGTCGGGCAGGGCGAGCTCGGCGATGAACATGGCCGGCACCCCGTAGAGCGACGTGCAGCGTTCGGCCTGGACCGCCTCCAGTGTGGCGGCGGGGTCGAACCCGGGACCGGGGATGACGATGCAGGCCCCGTGCACGGTGGCCGCCAGGTTGCCCATCACCATGCCGAAGCAGTGGTAGAAGGGCACCGGAAGGGCGATCCGGTCCTGCGGGGTGTACCCCAACAGCGCACCGACGGAGTGTCCGTTGTTCAGGATGTTGTGGTGGGACAGGGTCGCGCCCTTGGGGAAACCGGTGGTGCCGGACGTGTACTGGATGTTGATGGGGTCGTCCGGCGACAGGGTCGCCTCGATCGCGGCCGTGCGCGCCGGGTCCGCCCGGTCACCCGCGGCGAGCAGGGCGTCCCAGGAGGGGTGTGCGAAGAGCACGACCTCGCGCAGGTCGGGACACGCGTCGCGCACCTCGTCGATCATGGCCGCGTAGTCGGAGGTCCGGAAGGAGGGGGCGGCGATCAGCACGGAGATCCCCGACTGTCCGAGCACGTAGCGGAGTTCGTGGCTGCGGTAGGCCGGGTTGATGTTGACCAGTACCGCGCCGATCCGGGCGGTGGCGTACTGGACCAGGACCCACTCCGCGCGGTTGGGGGACCAGATCCCCACCCGGTCGCCCTTGGCCACCCCGAGGGAGAGCAGACCGAGGGCGACCCGCTCCACCTCGGCGGCGAACTCCCGGTAGGTGAGCCGGGTGCCGGCGGCCCGATCCACCAGCGCGTCGCGGTCGGGGTGTGCGGCCACCGTGCGCGCCAGGGACACACCGATGGTGTCGCCCAGCAACGGAGTGGTCGAGACCCCGGAGGAGTAACTGGGACAGGGTTCGATCGTGCTCACGTCCACTCCCTCGCCGTGCGGGACGGGGGGCGCGGCCATCGGGTCGGGAACCCCTCGCCACCCCCGCTGAAATGTGCTCCGGGTCACATTTACCACGCGGCCCGGACCCCTGGGAAGCACGGCGGCGCACGCCCGCCTCGGCGTCCGCGGGAACGCCGAGGGCCTCCCCGCCGACGCGGCGGGGAGGCCCTCGGCAGCGGGCGCGGCGGCTACTCCGGCACGCGGTGCACCTTGTGCTGGGCCGCCTGGGCGCGCGGGCGGACCACCAGAAGGTCGATGTTGACGTGCGGCGGACGGGTGACGGCCCACACGATGGTGTCGGCGACGTCCTCGGCGGTCAGCGGATCCGGGACACCCGCGTACACCGCGTCGGCGCTCTCCCGGTCCCCGCGCAGGCGGTTGAGCGAGAACTCCTCGGTCCTGACCATGCCGGGGGCGACCTCCAGCACCCGGACGGGCTCCCCGCACAGCTCCAGACGGAGCGTGGCCGCGAGGGTGTGGGCGCCGTGCTTGGCCGCGACGTAACCGCCGCCGCCCTCGTAGACGACGTGCCCGGCCACCGAGGAGACCAACAGGATCGTCCCGTCCCCGCTCGCGATGAGCCGGGGCAGCAGGGCCTGGGTCATGTTGAGCACGCCCAACACGTTGACCTCGTACATCCACCGCCAGTCGGCGGGGTCGCCGGTGGCCACGGTCTCCGTGCCGATCGCGCCGCCCGCGTTGTTGACGAGCACGTCGCAGGAGTCCAGCGCCTCGGCGAAGGCGTCGACGGCGGGCCGATCGGTGACGTCGAGGACCTGGGGCCGGGCGCTGTGGCCGGCGCGGGTGATCTCCTCGGCCAGAGCCTCGATCCGGTCGGCGCGACGACCGACCAGGACCACCTCGTACCCCTCGGCCGCGAGCCCGCGCGCGGTGGCCGCGCCGATCCCGCTGCCGGCACCGGTGACGACCGCGATCGCTGTCATGTGGTTCCTCCTCGCAGGTCCGTTGTCGCACCGAGCGTAGCGACGGGGACCACACGTGGCCCCGCGCGGCCCCGCGCCAACGTCCGCCCAGGGCGCGCGGTGCGCGACCTGGGCCGACATAGAGAACATTGCGTTTTCTCAATCCTGGACGTAGCCTCGTTAGTAAACGAATCGTTCTCTATTGGGCGAGGGGACGGAGACGGCGATGCCCGGCGCACGAGAAGCCCCCACCCGCACGGTCCTGATCCCGAGAGGGGCGAGGCCCGCCGTGGACGCGGCACTCGCGGGGCGTTCTTCAGGCGTTCCCCTCACCGCAGGGGTCACGGCCGACCACGTCGAGGCCCGCACGCCCACCGCGGAGACCGTCGCCACACCGTCACCGGACGCGCGGGACACACCGGCGTCCTCCTTCGGCTCCGCGGCACCGGCGGCGATGCTCACCATGAGGGGCCGGCCCCTTCCGGCCGTGCTCCCTGACCCTGGACCCGGCCTTCTTTCCCTCGCGCCGACGCGGGGGCCGCGTCGACCGGGGCGCCCCAGGGCTTCGCACGACCGGGGCCAGGCGACCACCGCCCCACGACCACCGGCACGACCGGGCGCGGCGGTCGACCACGCGCAGACAGGGAGAACCGATGCACTCCACGACCACCACCGACATCCCCTCCGTCGCCCCGTTGGACGCGTTCGGCGCCGCCGACCTGGAGACGGTGGGCGGCAAGGCCGCCAACCTCGGTGAACTGATCCGGGCCGGGCTCCCCGTGCCGCCGGGCTTCGTCGTGACCACCGAGGCCTACGCCGCCGTGGCCGCGAACGCCGGGCCGGACACCCTGCCGGGCACGCCGGGCGCGGACGGCGACGGGCCCGCGCCCGCCACACTGCGTACCGCCGTGCGGGAGGCCACGGTTCCCGACGGACTGCGCGACGCCATCGCCACCGCCTACCGGGGGCTGGGCCCGGACACACCGGTGGCGGTGCGCTCCAGCGCCACCGCGGAGGACCTGCCCGGGGCGGCCTTCGCCGGGCAACAGGACACCTACCTCAACGTGGTGGGCGTGGACGCGGTGATGGACGCGGTCCGCCGCTGCTGGGCCTCACTGTGGACCGACCGCGCGGTGGCCTACCGACGCGAGCGGGCGATCGATCCCGGTCGGGTACGGATCGCGGTGATCGTCCAGGAGATGGTGGACGCCCGGGTCGCCGGGGTGATGTTCACCGCCGACCCGGTGAGCGGCGACCGTGACCGGATCATCGTGGACGCCGGGGCGGGGCTGGGCGAGGCCGTGGTCTCCGGTCTGGTCACCCCGGACCACTACGTGCTGGATCGACGCGGTTCCCTGCTGGAGTGGACCCCGGGGCGCGACGAGACGGTGATCCGTCCGGCGGCCGGCGGCGGGGTCCGCGCCACGGCGGCCTCCGACGCGACCGGCCCGCGGGCGGGTGAGGACGCCGCCGCGCACGAGGTCGGCCCACGGACGGGCGAGGGCCCGGACGGCGCCCTGCTGGGCCCGGACCGCCTGTCGGTGTTGGTCGCCTACGCGCGCACCATCGCCGCGCACTTCGGCCGCCCCCAGGACATCGAGTGGGCGCTCACGGGCGACCGTCTGCGCGTCGTGCAGACCCGACCGATGACGGCACTGCCACCACCCTCGGTCCCGCTCGACCGACGCCAACGGCTCCAGGCCTCGATCCTCACCGAGTACCTGCCGGTGCGGCCCTATCCGATGGACGTGAGCACCTTCGTGGCGCACGGACCGGCGGACATGATGCGCGAGATCGCCGAGTACTACGGCCTGGAGGGGGCCTTCCGGGACTACCTGCGCGAGGAGGACGGGGTGGTGGTGCGGTTGGTGCCGCCGAGCCCGCGCCCCGCACCGCGGGCTCTGTGGGCTCCGGTCGTGTTGGTGCGCAAGGCCCGGCGGTTCCGCCCCGCGGACTGGGCCGAGGACCCCCGGCAGCGGGCCTTCCTCGACGAGGTGGCGGCTCTGGAGGCCGTGGACCCGCGGGGCCTGCCCTGGGCGGAGCTGGTCCGGATGCCCGGCCGTGCCCTGGGGTTGCTGACGTACTGCCGCGACCTGCGGATCGACTACCTGCCCGGCAGCGGCCTGGCCCTGGCCCGACTGGCCCTCGCCCTCCGTCTGCTGGGCCGCGGTGGTCTGCTCCCCGACCTGTTGGGCGGAGCGCGCACCCGCACCGAGGATGCCGACCGGGCCCTGGCCGACCTGGCCGCGACCGTGCGCGAGGACCCGGACCTGCGCGCGCTGTTCACCGAACACGAACCCTCCGGGGTGATGGCCGCCCTGGACGACGGGCGCTTCCCGGAGTGGCGCGCCGCGTGGGAGCGGTTCCTCCGTGAGTACGGCCGGCGGGAGACGACCTCCCCGCTCTTGGTGAGCCCCCCGACCCTGGCGGAGTCGCCCGAGGTGGTGTTGGGGCTCGTCCGGTCCCTGGTGGACGGTCCCGCTCCCACGGACGACGCCGTCTCCCGCTCCCGGGAGGCGCTGGCGTCGCTGCTCGACCACCCGTTGCTGCGCGGCCGACGGGCCGAGCGGCGTGTCCGCCGTCTCCTGCGCGCCGCCCAAGAGGCGGTGGCCTTCCGGGAGGACACGCACTTCTTCTTCACCGCGATGCTGCCGACCCTGCGCCGAGCCCTCTTGGAGATCGGCGCGCGGCTGTGCCGGGTCGGCGTGGTGGAGGACCCCTTCGACGTGTTCCACCTGCGCCTGGAGGAGGTCACGGAGGCCGGGGATCCGGACACCCTGGGCCAGGAGAGGAGGCGGCGGCTACGCTCGCTGGTCCGGGCGCGCGCCGCCAAGCGGGCCGAACTGGCCGGGGTGCCCATGATCGACCCGGCCCGGGTCTTCCCGCGCAGGACGTCGGCGGACGCGCTCGTCACGGGCTCCGCGGCCGGCGCGGGCACGGCCACCGGGCCGGTCCGGATCATCCGGGGGGCCGCGGAGTTCCACCGGCTCCAGGACGGCGACGTTCTGGTCTGCCCCTGCACGAACCCGTCGTGGACCCCGCTGTTCCGGCGGGCGGCGGCCGTGGTCGTGGACTCGGGGGCGATCGCCTCGCACGCGGCGATCGTGGCCCGCGAGTACGGGATCCCCGCGGTGATGGGGACCGGCACCGGGACCTCGGTGCTCACGGACGGGACGAGGGTGACGGTCGACGGATCCCGCGGCCTGGTGACCGCGGCTTCGTAGGATGCGGTCATGTCCGTCGAGAGCAACGACCACCGCACACGTCCCCGGCGCCGGGGCGACGCCCTGCTCACCGCCATCTACGAGGCGACCATCGCCGAACTGGACGAGCACGGATACTCGGAGCTCACCATGGAGCGGGTGGCCGAGCGGGCCCAGGCCGGCAAGGCCTCCCTGTACCGGCGGTGGAACACGCGGGCCGCGTTGGTGATGGACGCCGTCCACCACCTGTTGCCCGACCCGGAGCGGTCCCCCGACACCGGAACGCTGCGCGGGGACCTGCTGGAGGTGCTCCGACAGAGCGCCGCGATGCTCGACGGACCGGCCGGTTCGGCGCTGCGCGGTCTCCTGGCCGAGAGCCTGCCGGACCCGGAACACGGCCGGCTGATCCGCTCGCGCTCCCAGGGTCGGGGCCGACGGTTGATGGCCGAGGTGACCCGACGAGCGGTCGCACGCGGAGAGATCCACCCGGGCGCGGTGGCCGGACCCCGTCTGGAGGTGGGTCAGGCCCTGCTGCGCGACCACTTCCTGTTCCGGGAGGGGCCGATCGACGACGCGTTCGTTGTGGAGATCGTGGACACCGTGCTGGTCCCGCTCTTCCACGTCCCGGTGGCCCGGTCCGAGCCCGGTTAGGCCGCGTTCTCCGGGACCTCCGCCACGCTTGGGCCCGGGGTGGGACCCCCGACCGTACGACGGCGACCATCGGTGACTCCCCAGGTCGCGGGTAGGCACCACGGGGTCGACCCCGGGGTTCGCCTCACGGGGTGTGACCATTCCGGG
>NZ_QOCZ01000163.1 GCF_018207095.1 Nocardiopsis sp. MG754419
TCCGACGGCGTGTACACGCCGTCGGACGCCCGGCCCCTCACCGACATGGTCGGTCCGGTCAGAGTCGGGGGTCGATGTCGCGGCTAGAGCCCGTAGAAGTACCCGGGGGCCACGACGAGTCCGACCACGATGAGCACGATGCCCCAGAGGAGCTGCCCGCGCAGCACGCCCAGGACACCGGACACGAGGAGGATGATTCCGAGGATCGTCAGCAAAATACCCATACGCCACCTCTCTCCGATCACGGAATAGTCAAACAGTTCGCAAGCAACAATTGTTGACTGGATGCTTAACCGCAGGTCAGAGGCTCGCATGTGACGAGGCTCGCTCACGCGGTTTCTCCCTTACCGCACGCGGAACGATCTACCCGGGCCTCCGAGCGCCCCGGGCGAGCTCCAGAGCCCGGGCGAGGATCCCCTCACCGACCGCCGCGGTGAGGATCGACTCGGGATGGAACTGCACGGCGTACCACCGTGCCGCCGGGTCCTCGATCGCCATGACGACCGGCTCCTCACCGGTCTCGCCGGCCAACACCGCGGTCACCTCGTAGTTCTTCACCGCCTCGGGGACGGTGTAGGTGGAGTGGTAACGCGCGGCCTGGAACTCTCCGTCCTCGCCGTGGCCCTCCAGCAGCGAACCGCCCAGGACCCGCACCCGGCCCGGCTTGCCGTGCACGGGGGCGTCGAGGGTGCGCAGTTCGCCGCCGGCGTGCTCGACCATGCCCTGCAGGCCCAGGCACACGCCGAACACGGGCAGTCGGCGCGCGGACAGGGCGTCGAGCAGGTCGCCCATGGCGAAGTCCCCGGGCAGGCCCGGCCCCGGCGACAGGACGACCAGGTCCGGGTCGAGTCGGTCGAGCAGGGCGTGGTCGAAGCCGTAGCGCACGGTGGTGACCTCGGCGCCGTGACGGCGCACGTAATCGGCCAGGGTGTTGACGAAGGAGTCCTCGTGGTCGACGAGCAGCACGCGCATGCCCGCACCGGGCGTCGGCGCGGGCCGTTCGACGGGTTCGGGGGCGACCGACGCGACCGCGGCCTGCTCCTCGCCCAGGGCCAGGGTCTCCAGCAGGGCGCGGGCCTTGAGGAAGGTCTCCCGTTCCTCGGCCTCGGGGTCGGAGTCGTACAGCAGGGTGGCGCCCACCCGCACGGCGGCCACACCGTCACGGATGTGCGCTGTGCGCAGGGTGAGACCGGTGTTCATCGACCCGTCGAAGTTGATCACCCCGACCGCACCGCCGTACCAGCGGCGGGGGCTGGTCTCGTTCTGTTCGATGAAGCGCATCGCCCAGGTCTTGGGCGCACCGGTGACGGTCACGGCCCACATGTGGGTGAGGAAGGCGTCCAGGGCGTCGAAGTCACGACGCAGGGTCCCCTCGATGTGGTCGACGGTGTGGATGAGCCGCGAGTACATCTCGATCTGGCGGCGCCCGATCACACGGACGCTGCCGGGTTCGCACACCCGGGACTTGTCGTTGCGGTCCACGTCGGTGCACATGGTGAGCTCCGACTTCTCCTTGACCGAGGACAGGAGCTCCTGGATGTTCTCGGCGTCGGCCAGGGCGTCCTCGCCACGACGGATGGTGCCGGAGATGGGGCAGGTCTCGACCCGTTGACCGGTGCCGGGTTCGCCGGTGACCCGCACGAACATCTCCGGGGAGGCGCCCACCAGGTACTCCCCCTCCCCCAGGTTGAAGAAGAACTCGTACGGGGCGGGGTTGCGCTCGCGCAGGAGTTCGTAGAAGCGCGCCGGTGAGGAGCACCGGGCGTAGGTGCGGTGGCCGGGGACGACCTCGAAGAGGTCCCCGCGCCGGAAACGCTTCTTGGCCTCGGCCACGACCGTGGCGTAGGAACCGGGCACCGGACCCTCGGGGACCTCGGCGGCGACCACGTGGGGGGTGGGTTCTCCCGTGCGGGGCAGCCCCTCGGTGGTGGCCTCCGGCCGCCCGCCCTCGGCGGGGACGGTGAACTCGTAGGTGTAACGGACGCAGGTCTCGCGTTTGCGGTCGCGGACGATGACGGCGTCCGGCAGGTGCAACACCAGGTCGCGATCGGTGGGGTCGCGGTCGATGTGCCGCTCCACGTGCTCGAACTGGAAGGCGAGGTCGTAACCGAAGGCGCCGTACAACCCCAGGTGGGGGTCCTCCGGGCTGCGCAGCGCGGCGACGAGGGCGCGCAGCGCGGTGAAGACGCTGGGCCGGCGGCTGCGCTCCTCCTCGGTGAAGAACGCCGTGGGGTCGGGTGCGGGGACGGTCACGGTGACGTGGTCGGAACCGCTGTCGGTGACCCCTCCCGCGGTGCGCAGGGCCGCGCCCAGGACGGGGAGCAGGACACGGCCGCGGTCGTTGAGGGCCCTGGCGGTGACGTCGAGTCCGCGGGTGGCGATCTCCAGGCAGGGGTCCACGTAGCCCAGGTGCCAGCGGTCGTAACGGCCGGGGTACTCCATGCCGGAGGAGAGCACGCCGCCGCGACGGTGCTCGACTGAGGTGACGAGATCGGTGAGGATCTCGGGGTCGCAGGGGGTGGCACTGCGGTGGACCCTCACTCCGGCGGGGGTGCTGTAGCTGAGGGGCTGGGCGTCGCTGGGCTTCACGGACGGTCCTTCGGGGCGCTCTTCGGTCGGGTGGTCGTCACCGGCCGGGGTCGCCTCGAAAGCAGAAAACGACCGCCGGTCGGGGCGGTCGCTGTTCGGGAATGCGAACTGATCGGTGCGCCGCCTAGGAGCGGCGCCACCACTGTCCGTTGGTCGGCCGGGTTCGCATGGGGGCGAGTCTAGCGGGTGCGCCGAGTGCCATGGGGCACGGACACGAAAAAACCCTCACCCGTCGAGGCGAGGACGGTGGCATCACCGGAGGCGGGCCGTTCGCGTGGGCGCCGCGGAGACGAGGAGGTCCCCGTGGTGGTGCTGTCCACCACCGAGGCCCAGGGGCTGGAGTTCGACGCCGTGATCGTGGTGCGGCCCGGCGAGGTGCTGACGCGCCCCGGGGCGCCAACGACCTGTACGCGGCCCGCACCCGTGCCACGCGACGGTCGACCGTGGCCCACGAGCGGGATCCGCCCACCATGCCCGCGTGTCCGGGCGGCTGAACCCGCGCGGGGGCGGCCGACCCGTGGCACCGGACCGGGCCACGGGCCGGGATCAGGTGTCCCCGACCGCGCCGCACTCCTCCATGTCCCGCGCGTCGTCCAGGTCGTAGGCGTCGAGTTCGGGCCCCTTGGGTCGCTCTCCCTCGGGCGCCTCGTCGCCGAAGAACGGGGTGAAGTAGTGCCCCTCCACGCAGTGCGCGGGAGCGACGGCCCTCTCCCACAACGGCCAGGCCTCCCACCGTTCCCCGCCCGTATCGAAGAATCCGACCTCCCCGAGGTGCGAGACGACCATCCGCGTCGACACCGGCCGTCCGGGGCGGGCGACCGGCTGCACGATGGTGAACTCGGTGACCACCGACAGGTAGTCGAGACCGTACTCGTCGGTGGCCTCCTCCACGCGCATCTCGCCGTCCACCCGCACCTCGTCGCCGATGGGTTCGGCGACGTTGGGGGCGAGGTTGTAGTGCAGGTCACGGGTGTCGAGTTCGGGGTCGGGGTCGTCCAGCCCGTCCAGCTACCAGTCGAGGGCCTGCCCCTCGAGCAGCGCGACGAACGCGCTGTCGTCCTCCCCCAAGACCGCGTCCTGGTCCAGGTAGGTGACCTCCAGGAACTCCCGGGTCCGGTCGTAGGCCTCGGCCACCTGCGCGGAGGTGCAGGAACTGACCTCCGTGGCCTCGGGGACCACGAACTCCGTTCCGAACCCCTCGGCGGGGCTACCGGCGAAGGGGTCCTCCCGGTCGACCTCCTCGAAGGGGTGTTCGGGGATGGTGGGCACCACGGAGGCGTCCGCGCCGCCGGCCAGGGTGTCCTGCGGGGAGGCGCAACCGGTGAGACAGAGAGCGAGGAGGATCGCCGTCCCGGGGGCAGCGGAGACGCGTGAGGGCATGGGGAGAGTGCTTTCTTCCTTTGTGGGCCCTTGTGGACCGAAAGCGAAGATAGCCAGGTGTGCGGCACACGCACCAGTACTCCACGACCACACTCGGGTGACGATCGCGGCCGAGGCGCCCCACCGCTCCGACCTGCGACGATCGTCCGGGGACGCGGCGCGACCACCACCGGTCCGGCGCACCGACGAGCACACCTCCGAGACGCCACCGACCCCGCGCCGTCGGGTGTGCATTCACCCGGGTCCGCACACGGCGTGAACACCCACGGCCTGGGGGATCCGGTGTCTCACCTGGTCCGTTTCCTGTGAATTCGTGTGCTCTGGGGGGTGGCGCGGGCCAAAATTGTACGTACACTCTGTACGGACAATCTGTGGAACGGCCCCGAGGCACGCCGCCCGACGGGCCCCTGCGAACGGACACTCATGCGCGACGACCACGGGTCGGTGGTGCCTCTCTACCACTGGCTGAACAAGATCCCCGGCGGAACCATGCTGGTCCCGTTGGTCCTGGGCTCCATCCTGGGCACCTTCGCGCCCGCCGCGCTCGACATCGGCAGCTTCACCACCGCGCTGTTCAAGGACAGCGCCATGCCGCTGATCGCGCTGCTGATCTTCGCCACCGGCACGCAGGTCACCCTGCGCACCAGCGGTCCGGTCCTGGCCACGACCGGTGTCGTCCTGCTCGGCAAGAGCATCGTCCCCGGCCTGCTCATCATCGCTCTGGCCCTGGCCACCGGCCCCGAGGGCATCCTCGGCGTGTCGATCCTGGCGATGATCGCCGCCGCCACCAACGCCAACGGCGGGCTGTGGCTGGCCATCACGGGACAGTACGGACGCACCAAGGACCGTGGCGCCTACATCGCCGGCGCCATCAACGACGGTCCCTTCTTCGCCCTGCTGTTCATCGGTGCTTCCGGCCTCGGCCAGATCCCCTTCATGACGCTGCTCGCCGCGATCCTGCCGTTCCTGCTCGGCGTGGTGGTCGGCAATGTCGACGGCCAGTGGCGCGAGGTGCTCAAGCCCGTGCCCGGCATCGTCATCCCGTTCTTCGCCTTCGCCCTGGGCACCGGCATCGACCTGGCCGACGTCGCCCGCGGCGGCCTGGGCGGCATCGTCATGGGCCTGGTGATCGTGCTGTTCACCGGTGGGCTGGTCTACCTGGGCTACCGCTTCCTGCTGCGGCGCGGCGGCGAGTCCGGCATCGGCTTCGCGGCCGGGACCACCTCGGGCAACGCCGTGGCCACGCCGGCCATCGTGGCCGCCGCCGACCCCTCCTTCGCCGCCTACGTCGGCACCGCGACCTCCCAGGTCGCGGCGAGCGTCCTGGTGACCGCCCTGCTCGCGCCCCTGGTCACCACCTGGGTGCTGCGCCGGGCCGGCGCGCGACCGGCCCAGGCCGAACGGTCCGAGCTGGAGCAGGCCGAACGGGAGGCCTCGGCGGCTTCCGCGGACATCGAGGAGAAGGAGAGCCGGTCGTGAGCCACTCCACGCAGAACGCCCCGCGCATCGCCGTCGTCGCCGACGACCTCACCGGCGCGGGCGACACCGCCGTCCAGTTCGTTCGGGCCGGATGGCGCACCGAACTCCAGCTCACAGCGGCCGACTCCACCGCCGAGGTGGTCGCCGTGACCACCGACTCGAGGGCGCTGGACCACGAGCGCGCCGCCGAGGCGGCCGCCGGGGCCGTACGCCGCCTGCGCGCCTCGGGCACGGACCTCCTCTACAAGAAGGTGGACTCCACCCTGCGCGGTCCCCTGCGCGCCGAGATCGACGGGGTCCTGTCGGCGTGGCGGCCCGACGCGGTGGCCGTGGTCTGCCCGGCCTTTCCCGCCACCGGACGTGTGGTCCGCGACGGGATCCTGCTGGTCGACGGCGTGGAGGTGCACCGCACCGCCGTGGGCCGCGACCCCGTCTCTCCGGTCACCGAGAGCCGGATCGCCGACCTGCTCCAGGGCCGGCACGTCCGACTGAGCGGAGCGGACGCCGCCCACGACGCCGAACAGCTGCTCGCCGCCGCACCCGTGGCCGTGGTCGACGCCGAGAGCGACGCGGACCTGGCCCGTCTGGCCGCGGCCGTCACGGTCCTCGGTGACCGGGCCGTTCCCGTGGGATCGGCGGGGCTCGCCGCCCGGCTCGCCGAGTCGTGGCGCCCGACGCAGGAGCCGGACCCCGCCCTCGTGGTGGTGACCTCGCTGCACCAGGCCGCCCGTGGCCAGGTGCGGGAACTCGCCGTCGACGAGTGGACGCACGTGGAACAGCCCACCGTCACCGACCTGGCCGACGACGACGCCTGGCGGATCTGGTCGGATCGCGTGTGCGCGGACTTCGACCGTGCCCACCCGCACACCGCCCTCGTGGCGCCCGACGACCGCAGCGGTGGGCTGGACCCCGCACTCGTGGCGCGCCGGTTCGGTGCCCTCGCCGCGCGCATCGCCGACCGGCATCCGCTGTCCGGGTTCGTCGTCACCGGTGGTGACGGGGCCCGGGCCCTGACCGCCGCACTGAGCGCACGCGCCATCACGCTGACCGGCGAGGTCGCCCCGGGGATCCCGCTGGGCACTCTGGCCGGTGGCCCCCACGAGGGGCACGCCATCGTCACCAAGGCCGGGGGCTTCGGCTCCCCCACGGCCCTCATCGAGGCCGCCGACGCGGTCCGCCACACGAAAGGCACCAACGCATGAGCCACCGCCCCACCCTCGCGGTCACCCTCGGCGACGTCGCCGGGATCGGCCCGGAGATCACCGCCAAGTCCCTGTTGCACCACCCCGAGGTCCGTGAGTACGCCCGTCCGGTGGTCATCGGTGACGCCGACGCGCTGCGCAACGCCGTCGCGGCCGTGGGCGGCGACCCCGCGGTGGTCAACCCGGTGGCCTCCCCCGCCGACGCGGCGGACGACCCCGCGGTCATCGACGTCGTACAGACCGGCCCGTCCCTGGGGCACGTGCCTCCGGGCGAGCTGAGCGCCGAGGCCGGTGACGGGGCCGCCCGCTTCGTGATCCAGGCCGTGGACCTGGCCAAGCGCGGACTGGTGGACGGGATCGTCACCCCGCCGCTGAACAAGGCCGCCATGCACCTGGGCGGCCACAACTGGCCCGGTCACACCGAACTGCTCGCCCACGAGTTCGGCGTGCGCGACTACAGCCTCGTGCTGTCCGCCGGCGAGCTGTCCTTCTTCCACCTGACGACGCACGTGTCCCTGCGCCGGGCCATCGAGGACGTCACCCAGGAGCGCACCCTGGAGGTGCTGCGCCTGATGAGCGCCTTCGCCCGCGCCCAGGGCTCCCCGGACGAGCCGATCGGTGTGGCCGGCCTCAACCCGCACGCGGGCGAGAACCGGCTGTTCGGCGACGAGGACGCCGACATCCTCGCGCCCGCGATCGAGCGGGCACGGGATGAGGGCATCAACGCGCACGGGCCCGTGCCCGCCGACGCCCTCATCCCGGCCGCGGTGCGCGGCAAGTGGAAGCTGGTGGCGGTCTGCTACCACGACCAGGGCCACGCGCCCTTCAAGGCCGTGTACGGCGACGACGGCGTCAACATCACCGCCGGTCTGCCGGTGGTGCGGGTGTCGGTCGACCACGGCACCGCCTTCGACATCGCGGGCAAGGGGATCGCCCGCGAGGCCAGCCTCGTCCTGGCGCTGCGCCGCGCCGCCGAGCTCGCACCCGGCTGGGGCCACGTCTGGCAGGCCACCAACCCGGGTTCCTGATCGCCCGCGGCCCCCTGTCCCCCCGCCGGGGCAGGGGGCCCAAACGTCCCACTGCCTAGAATGGCCGTCATGCCTGTCGACCGCTCCGATGCCCGGCCCCTGCACGCCCAGGTGGCGGACGTGCTGCGCGCGCAGATCCGCGACCACTCGATCGCCCCCGGGGAGACCCTGCCCAGCGAGGCCGCGCTCCGTGAACGGTTCGGGGTCTCGCGCAGCGTCGTACGTCAGGCACTGGCCACCCTGGAGGACGAGGGCGCCGTGCGCCGGGCCCACGGCCGGGCCCCGGTCGCGGCGGTGCGCAGTGAGCACCACCGCCTGGTGCAGCGGGTGACCGGGCTGTTCGACCAGTTCTCCGCCGAGGGCCTGTCCCTGTCCACCCGGGTGGTGGCCCTGGACCCGGTGCGCGCGGGGGTCCCGTCGGCGGAGGAACACCTCGGGACCCGGACCCTGCTGCGTCTGGAGCGGGTGCGTTCGGTGGCCGGTGACCCCCTGTCCTACGTGCGCACCTGGCTGCCCGCGGAGCGTTTCGCCGGATTGGAGGCGTCGATGCTCTCCGACGCCTCCCTGCACCGACTCATGGAGTCGCGTTTCGGTGTGGTGCCCACCAGCGGCCGACGCCAGATCCGCGCCGTGCCCGCCGATCCGGAGATCGCCCGGGAACTCGACGTGCCCGAGGGGGCGCCGCTCCTGCTGCTGGAGGGCGGGACCTTCGACCGGTCCGGGGCGCCGCTGGAGTGGTTCGAGAGCTGGCACCGTTCGGACCGGGTCGTGTTCGACATCGAGGCCGAGGGCGCGACCGACCAGGTGCAGATCGCACCCGGACCGTCGCTGGCCCGCCCGGAGGGGGACCATCCCTCGGGTGAGGTTCAGGACACGGAGTTGGACCGCGCCCTGTCCCTCGCGGACGAGCTGCGTTCCGAGCTGCGGCGTCTGCGCGGCTGACCGCATTCGGGTCGGGTCACGCCCGGAGGGCACGGTTCGTGGGACCGCGCCGCCGTGACCGGTCCCTCATGCGGTGGTGCGCACCCCGTCGCCCCGCCCCGTGGCGCTCCCCGTCAACCGCAGTTGGTGCCCTCGATGATGCGGGTGTCGGTACCGATGGTGCCGCCCCAGTCGACGCAGCGGCCCGCCGCGTGCACGTAGACCGGCCCGGCGTAGGTGGTGTAGTCACCGGAATCGGTGTTCCAACCGGAGGTGCCGCTCGCGCGGAGCATCGCCTCCATGAGGGTGGCGCCCCCGGGAACCGTGCGCACCGTGGCGACGCAGTTGTAGCCGTTGGCATTGTTGTAGGTCAGGAACACGGTGCCGCGATCCGCCGACAGGTCCACGCTGTTCACGACGGCGTACCCGTCTCCGCAGGCGCCGTTGTAGGTGGCCGCCGCCGTCGCGGGCGCGGCCGTGGCCACCAGGGACGCGGCGCCGATTCCGGCCGTCGCCGCCAGCGCGCAGGCACGCCGGACGATGCTCCTCATGCTCTCTCTCCTCCCGGTCCGCGGATCAGCCGCAATTGGTGCCGTTGGCGTGCTCGTTGTCACCGTCGATGTAGCCGAACCAGTCGACACAGGTCCCCGCGGCGTACAGATAGACCGGACCCGCGTAGGTGGTGTACATGCCGGCGTCCTGGACGGCCTCGTTCGGCCCGTCGGGGCTGCGCTTGAGCCCGACCACCATTTCCACGGGCGCACCGGGGGTGGTGCGCACGGTGACGGCGCAGTTATAGCCGTTGGCGTTGTTGTACGTGAGGAACGTGGTACCGGAGTTTCCGATTTCCAGCGAGTTGACGATGTTGTATCCGGCACCACAGGCGCCGTTGTACACGGCCGCATGGGCCGGAGAGACGACCAGGAAACCCGTGGCCGCCAGGGCCACGGCCGCGGCGACGGCGACCCTTCGCAATGCTCGCATGTACGCACTCCTTTGGTTCCGTCTCCGTTCAGGAGACAAGGAACAGAGTGCCACGGAGCACTTATCAACGCCATTTGTGTGTCCACAACCGGACTTTATGGATCGACGTCCCCATAAACCCGACAACGCATTATTCTTTATTCCTTGGACGGACCCCACCACTCCTGCCACACTGTTCGAACCCCGACATGCCACCGAGGAGCCCCCGTGTCCACCGCACCTCTCTCCCCCCTGCCCCGCCCCGTCACCGGGGTGTTCGTCAGACAGGTCATCCGGGCCGGCTGCGGAGGCGACTTCGCCGCGGTATGGCTGGACGCGGAACCGCCACAGGAGGGGTCGACGGCCGTGGAGGGTCTGGAGTTCGTCGACGACCTGCCCGGCGCCTACTACACGCCCGACTCCCACTACGAACCGGTGTTCACCAAGGCCTTCTTCCGCGGGTTCCGAGAACACTGGCTCGGCCCCGGCCCGGGCCGCGCCCGTCACAGCGCGCGTATCGTCCTCCGCGACGCGCACTGGAGCGACGTCGACTCCGGTCCGTACGGGTTCGCGCAGGCGGGGCGGGTGGCCGCCCGCGAGGTCATGGACTGTGTCCGTGAGGATCGGGCACCCCGGCAGGCGGGGCGGCCCGCCCATCCCGACCGCCCCATCCCGCTCATGCCGCGCCTGCGCGGTCGTTAACGCACGGTCGGGGACCCGCAGCACTTCTTGTACTTGCGCCCCGAGCCGCACCAGCAGGGCAGGTTGCGCTCCGGCGGCCAGGTGAGGAATCGGGGTGAGTCCGAGGGCAGACCACCGGCCCACTCGCGCCGGGTCGCCTCGTCGGCCGGGTCGAGCCCCCGGGCCTCGGCGAAGGCGTCGAGCTCCGCGGGCTCGGCCAGGGCGAGGACCACGCGCTCCTCGCCCCGTTCCCTGAGCTCACGTTCGACGTCGTGGTAGTGGCCCCTCTCCCGACCCGAGAGCTCCACGCGCACCAGCGGTGCGGCGTGAACCGGCGGATCGGCGACGTCGATCCCCGCGTCGAGCAGCCCGATCTCCTCCTCCAGCGAGGGCCGGGACGCGTCCGCGGCCCGCACGGCCACGTCGTGGGCGTCCGCGGGCAGACCGAGCCGCTCCCGCACCCGCGCTCGCCCCATCAACGGGAGCAGACCCACCGGGTCCATCCGCTCCAGCAGCTCCACCGGGCCGGCCAGCACGCTGCGGCAGGCCACGTTGTAGCAGTGCAGGGCACGGTCCAGGTCTCCGGCCTCGGCGAACTCGTCCGCGAGCACCGCCGCCATGGGCCGGCCCAACACCCCGGGCCGCATGAGCTCGTCGATGAGCCGGTCGGCCTCCCCCGCCGACCCCTGCGCCCGGAGCAGGCCGGCCAACATGTGGGTCGCGTACTGGCGGTAGTCGGGTTCGGGAGCGTGTGCGCGGAGCAGGTCGAGGACCGCGCGCGCCAGCTCTGGGCGCCGCTCACGGAATCGGTCCGCGGCGCCGAGGAGGATGTCCCCGGTGGCGTCGGGGGTCTGTGCCAGGTCGTCGAGGAGGTGCTGGGGCAGGTCCATGTCGAGGAGGGCCGCCACCAGCTCCGGCGGGAGCGGGGCCGAGTACGCAGGTTCGGTCATCCCCCCAGGCTAGAAGCCCCGCGCACGTGGCCGACCTCACCCCCGGGGGCGGTGACGTACGGGGGGTCCGGCAGGGGCGGGTCGGCCAGGGTCGACACCGGTCGGGTCCGGTCGGACCGCCCGGAAGGCTCACTGTGGGCCGTGGTGCTCGGGGTGGAGCAGGTGGATGAGGATCCGGGCCGGGCCACCGACCGGGGTGACGGCGTGCGGGATCCCGGCGGCGACGTGGACCAGACCGCCCACGCCCATCGCGTGCCGCTCGCCCTCCACGGTGAACCGCACGCTCCCCTCGATCACCTGGACGACGATCGGTGAGGGTGCCCGGTGCTCGGACAGTTCGGTGTCCAGGGCCAGGTGCGTGATGCGCACGTCCTCCCCGGAGAACAACCGCTCCGGAGCGACCCGCCCCGCCCTGACCGGGTTGGCCTCGCGCAGTTGGTCGATACCCGCGCTGATCAGCGTGGACGGTGAGGTGTCGCGCACCATGACGGTTCTCCTTCGACGGGACCCCTCCAGGTTCGCACGCCGCCTCTCCCGGAGCCGGGCGAGCCACGCGGCCGGGCCCTCGCCCGGTCTCCTCCTCCGGGCGCGGACGTCCGTCCGCCGCGCGTCGACGCACGGGCCGACGCACGGCGGGAGCCGGACCGAGACGGCTCCGCCCTCGGGACCGTCGCACGCCGCCGACCAGGGACGAAGACCCGGAAGGAGCGGGGTTCCCGAGTTCGCCGCGCCGCAACCGAACCGGTCCCCGAACTTCACCACGGGGGGTCTGGTCAGAAGGCGCGGAAAGCCGCATGGTGTGAAGGTCCGACCGACACTCCTCCCCCAAGGAGCAACGTTGCCCGCATCCCCCCGTCCCCCTCGAGGTCCCCTCGTGCGCGTCACGCGTGTCCTGGCGGTCCTGACCGCTGCTGTAC
>NZ_QOCZ01000164.1 GCF_018207095.1 Nocardiopsis sp. MG754419
GACCGTCCCCGGGGGAGGGGGTGTGCATGGGGCCTTCCGGACGTTCGAGACCGGGACACGAGGGCGGGGTTCAGGGACGGCGCGGGCCGTCGGTGTCCCAGCGGTGCGGATCGAACATACCGATCGGTAGTTCCGTGTGCCCGTCGCGGGCCAGGTCGGCCAGGGCCACGCCGACGGCGGAGGCGAACTTGAACCCGTGGCCGGAGAAACCGCCGGCGAGGACCAGGCCGGGGAGAGCGTCGTGGTGGCCGATGAGGAAGTGTTCGTCGGGGGTCATCGTGTACATGCAGGCGACCATGCGCTCGGGCAGCGGGCCCACCCCGCGGAGCCCCGCGGCCAGCGCGCCCAGCCGGGCGGCGTCGTCCGCGTCCGGGGGCCGGGGACCGAGGTCGGGGTCGACGGGTTCGCCCCACTGCGCGCCGGGGCGCGGGCGTTCTGCGGTACGGACCTCGGCCGACTCGGCGTGGACACCGATCTTGAGCGTGCGCCCACCGTCCATGCTGGGGAACCCGTACCAGAGGGTGCCGTCCGGTTCGTCGCGCGCGAAGACCGGCTCCGGGCCGGCGGTGTGCGTCGGAGGGGCGGTGATCGGGAACCAGCCGAGCACCCGACGCTCCACCCGGATGCCGCCCCCGAGGTCGGCGAGGCCGGGCAGGAGCCGCGGCATCCAGGCGCCGGCGGTCACGACGACCCGCCGGGCACGGATCTCGGTGTCGCCCACCCACACGCGCGGATGGTCGGCGTCGGGCTCGATGCGGGTGACCGCTCGCTGCGTGAGCACACGTGCCCCGGCCTCGCGGGCCAGACGGACGGCGGCGAGGATCGCCGGTTCGGGCAGGACGACCCCGGCGTCCTCCTCGAACACGCCCACTTCGTCGGGGCGCATGAGGTGGCGGGGGTGGCGTTCGGCGAGTTCCCGCGCGACGAGGCGCGTGCAGGCCAGGCCGTGTTCCCGCGCGGCCAGGGTGGAGCCGTCGACCGCCGCGGAGTCGGGACGGCCGAGCATGAGGGCGCCGGAGCGGATGACCAGGCGGGCCTGTGCGGCCTCCTGGAGTTCGTCCCAGGCGCGCCAGGCGGCGCGGACGAAGGGGACGTACTCGGCGCCTTCGAGATAGGCGGTCCGGATGATGCGGGACTCGCCGTGGCTGGACCCCCGGTCGTGTCCGGGGGCGAACCGCTCGACGCCGATCGCGTCGACCCCGTCACGCGCGAGTCGCCACAGGGTCTGGGATCCCATCGCGCCCAGTCCGACCACGACGGTGTCGGTGTCCAGGCGTGTCTTCATGGGGAACGCGGGTGCGTCAGGCGGCGACCGGCTGGCGGTGCGTGTAGTAGTGCGCCGGCTCGGGCACCCGCGCGAACGGGTTGAGCAGCGCGGCGGCGCCGATCGGGTCACTGGCGGGATGCGAGACGGTGCCGCCCTGGAAGAGGTCGTTCCAGAAGAAACGACCGTCGCGGCACCAGACGTTCACGTCGCGCATGACGGAGGCGACGGCCATCTCCGAGGTGCCCGACCAGTACAGGGGGCGGGTGGCCACGGAGGCGAGCTCGTTCAGGAGCGCCGTGATCGCGCGCTGGGCGCAGAACGCGTGGCGGGGCTTGTGCTTGACCCGGCTGGCGAGGACCGACTTCGCCCGGGAGGCCCGGGGGTTGTTCAGGCGCCAGTGACTCAAGGTCGTCTCCAGTGTGTGTCGAGGAACCGCGGGCGATGACCGTGTGTTTCTTCCTGCGGCCACGTCTCCGCGGCGTCGAGGGGCCACCGGATGGCGTCCTCGAGCGAAGTTGGCGAGGTGTCAACCATGTCGTTACCTCGTAGTTATTCTTCGCGCTCCGGATGCTAGCAGCAACCGACCCCCGGGAGTCGAGGCTTAAAAGTGTGACGCATGTCACAACTAACAAGTGCGTATCGACCTGTTTATTCAAAGAACTCGCAGCTCAGAAGGGGTTATTCGTATCTGTGTTCAGGTCGTGAAATCGAGATAAGTGGGCCCTGGTCCCAGTGTCGCTGTCGCGAGTCTCACCCGGTTTCGCGACGTTCTGTGCTGCTCGTGTGGCTCAGGGTCGCTTTGCACTGAGCGAAGATCCTTTGCCCGCCCCAGGTGGCACTTTGCCGTCTCCGCACCCGCCGCGCCTGGGGGGCGTTCCCGTCCGTCGCCGGTCGTCCCTCCCCCGACGTCGGGTGTGTTGCTCCGGGTGGAGGACACTGGGAGTGGTCCGATACGAGGAGAGAAGCGGCGACGTGACCCAGATCCAGCCCGAGACATCCGGTGACAGGACATCAGTGAACCGTGCGGCCTCCGTCCCGGGGTCGGGCGGCGCCCGTGCCTGGTTGGTATGGGCCGTGGCCGTGGCCGGCTACTTCCTCGCCATGCTGCACCGCAACGGACTCGGCGTCGCCGCCCTGGAGGCCCAGAGCCGCTTCGACGTCGGCCCCGCGCTGCTCTCCCTGCTGCCCATGCTGCAGTTGCTGGTGTACGTGCTCCTGCAGGTGCCCGCCGGGCTGCTCGCCGACCGACTCGGCCCGCGGTACACGCTGGTCATGGGCATGGTCGCGATGGCCGCCGGTTCCTGCATGTTCGCCCTGGCCCCCGGGATCGAGGCGGCCGTCGCCGGTCGCTTCCTCATCGGCCTGGGCGACGCGCTGGTCTTCCTCAACGTCATCCGCCTGGCCGCGCTGTGGTTCCCCCGCGGGCGCTACGCGCTGGTCAGCGGGCTGACCGGTGTGGTCGGCGGGACCGGGCAGGTGGCCAGCGCCGCCCCACTGGCCTGGGCACTGGACGGGGTCGGTTGGGTGGCGGCGTTCCTCACCACCACCGCGCTCACCGTTCTCATGGCGCTCCTCGTCCTCCTGGTGGTCCGTGACCGCCCGGCGGGCGCCGCCGGGCGGTCCACCGTCGCCGACCCCATCTCCGTCTGGGAGGCCCTCAAGGAGGCGCTGCGCGCCGACGGCCCCCGGATCGGCATGGCGCACCACGCGGCCGTCATGGCGCCGTTCACGATGATGATGGTGCTGTGGGGCTATCCGTACCTCGTGAGCGGTCTGGGGCTGTCCGAGGCGACCGCGGCGCTCACCCTCACCGGTCTGGCCGCCGCCGCGCTGTGGCTGGCCCCCTTCGCCGGGATGGTCGTCGGCCGGTGGCCGGGGGTCCGTCCGTACATGGCGCTGGGCCTGGCGTTCACGCTGAGCCTGGGATGGCTCCTGTTGGTGGCGTGGCCGGGTGGGTTGCCGGCGCCCCTGGGGGTGGCGGTGCTGACGGCGAGCGCCGCCGGGCAGACCCTCGCGCCCACGATCTCCTTCGACTTCGCCCGGGACGGAATCCCCGCGAGTCGCACCGGCGTGGCGTCCGGGCTGGTCAACATGAGCGGGTTCACCACCGCCCTCCTCTGCACCGTCGCCGCCGGCGCCATCCTCCAGGCCCTGCCGGGCGGGCCCGTCTCCTACCAGGTGGCGTTCGTGCCCATGGCGGCCTGTTCGAGCGTCGCCACCCTCGTGCTGATCGTGTTCGTCCGCCGGGCCCGGATCCGGGCCCGCGCCTGAAGCACGCCCCCGACGCCCTCCCCACGCCACGACCGCGTCCACGGTCCCTGCCCGGGGTGGGCGGGGCCCGGGCCGTCTCCCGGAGCCGCCACCCACCCCCACGCGCCGCGCGTCCGGCGCGACGGGGTGCTCCCGCGCCGCGCGGCGGGCTACCTCCCGACCGTGCCCGCGGCCCAGTCCCCGTACTCGGCCGCCTCGGTGAAGACCCACGGGCCCACGCAGGCCACGTTCTCGTCGTAGTCACCGTCGCGACTGGTCAGGCCGACCAGCTCCCAGTCGCCCTCGCCGCCGCGGATGAGGGGGCTGCCGGAGTCGGTCGAGCAGACCTGCGCCTCCTCGGTGGGGTGTTCCGAACACAGGTCGCCGTGGAGCTCCGCGCAGCGGTCGTCGGGCACGATCTCGGTATCGAGCTGCTGCAGGATCTCCGGCTTGGGCTCCTGGCCGAGCTCGTCGACCACGCCCCAGCCGAGGGCGCGCACCTCCGTCCCCGGTTCCGGCCGGTCCTCGGCGATGCGCACGGGCGTCTGCTCGACCGGGGAGTCCAGCTTCAGCAGAGAGATGTCCTGGCGCACCAGGAGGAAGGAGTGGGGGTGGTCGGGGTCGTCGCTGACGTCCTCCGCCTCGTAGTCCGGGTGCTGGACCACCTCGGTGACCTCACGTACGCTGCCGCCCTCGTCCCGGTGGTCGCTGCCCACCCGCACGGAGATGCTCTCCGTGGCCAACAGGTCGAAGTCCGAGCAGTGGGCGGCGGTGAGCACCCACTGCTCGTCGATCAGCGCACCCCCGCAGTAGTGCAGACCCTGGTCGTCGAACAGGGCGGTCGCGAACGAGTACTCCTCGGTGGCGTCGACCCCGCCGATGATGGCGGACGCGGGGGAGGCCACCGCCGTCGTGCCGAGCAGTGACGCGGCCCCCACCGCCCCCGCGACCGCCACCACTCGCCCTCGGCCTCGCCCGTTCCGGCCCCCGCGGATGCCGACCATGCCTGACACGTCCCTTCGGTTGTGCGTGTGACCACGCCGTCGCTTGCCGTCACACACGACCCTAGGGAGCCGATCCCCTCGGAACATCGTTCGCGAGGGCCAATCCGTCCTCGACGAAAGTCGCCCCGCCGAGACCCGGGTACCGACGAAGGAAGGCCTCCCCGAGGGAGTCGACCGTCGGCCGCTCCCGTCGGGGGCGCAGGCACACGAAGGGCGGGGTGGTCACACCGGACCACCCCGCCCTGCGGCTGCTCGTCACCGACCGGCGGCGGGCCGCCGGGTCGGCTCCTAGAAGGCCTCCTCGGGGACCTCCATGACGCCCAGGTTCACGTTCCGGGCGATCTTCAGCTCGGACTCGACGCGGGGCAGGAACTGCTCGGCGAAGAAGCGCGCGGCGGCGATCTTGCCGGTGTAGAAGTTCGTGTCGTCCTCGTCGGCGCCGTCGATGCTGTTCAGGGCGATCTCGGCCTGGCGCAGCAGCAGCCAGCCGAGAACGACGTCACCGAAGGCGAAGAGCAGGCGGACGGAGTTCAGACCGACCTTGTACAGCTCGCGGGAGTCCTCGGCGGAGCCCATCGCGTGGCCGACCATGAGCTCGACCAGCTTCTCGACCTGGCCGAGGGCGCCCAGCAGGAGCGCGCGCTCCTCCTTGAGTCGACCGTTGCCGGCCTCGCTCTCGGCGAAGGCACGGATCTCCGCGGACAGCGTCCCGATGGCCTGGCCACCGTTCTTCACGATCTTGCGGAAGAAGAAGTCCTGCGCCTGGATCGCGGTGGTGCCCTCGTAGAGGGTGTCGATCTTGGCGTCGCGGATGTACTGCTCGATCGGGTACTCCTGCAGGAACCCGGAACCGCCCAGGGTCTGCAGGGACTCGGCGAGCAGCGCGTAGGAACGCTCGGAGCCCACACCCTTGACGATGGGCAGGAGGAGGTCGTTCAGGGCCTCCGCCTCGGACGTGTCCTCGCCCCGGGACTTGGCGATCTGGATGCCGTCCTGCTGGGTGGCGGTGTAGATGACCAGCGAGCGCATGGCCTCCACGTACGCCTTCTGCGTCATGAGGCTGCGACGCACGTCCGGGTGGTGCGTGATGGTGACCTTGGGGGCGTTCTTCTCCCCCGCGATGTCGTTGCCCTGCACGCGGTTCTTGGCGTACTCCAGGGCGTTCAGGTACCCGGTGGACAGGGTGGCGATGGCCTTCGTACCGACCATCATGCGCGCGTACTCGATGACGAGGAACATCTGGCGGATGCCGTCGTGCTTGTCCCCGACGAGGTAACCGATGGCGGGGTGCTTGTCGCCGAAGGTCAGTTCACAGGTGGTGGAGGCCTTGAGGCCCATCTTGTGCTCGACGTTGGTCACGTAGGCGCCGTTGCGCTCGCCGGGCGAGCCGTCCTCGTTGATGAGGTACTTGGGCACGAAGTAGAGCGAGAGACCCTTGGTGCCGGGGCCGGCGCCCTCGGGGCGGGCCAGCACCAGGTGGAAGATGTTCTCGGTCATGTCCTGCTCGGCCGAGGTGATGAAGCGCTTCACGCCCTCGATGTGCCAGGTGCCGTCGCCCTGGTCGATGGCCTTGGTGCGACCGGCGCCGACGTCCGAACCGGCGTCCGGCTCGGTCAGGACCATGGTGGCGCCCCAGCCGCGCTCGATGGCCTGCTCGGCGAACTTCTTCTGCGCCTCGTTGCCCTCGGAGTGCAGGATGCTCGCGAACCCGGGACCGGCGGAGTACATGTGGATGGAGGGGTTGGCGCCGAGCACGAGCTCGGCGGCGGCCCACACCAGTGAACGCGGGGCGCCGAGGCCACCGAGCTCCTGCGGCAGGTCGATGTTGTACCAGCCGGCGTCCATGTAGGCCTTGTAGGACTTCTTCAGGCTCTCGGGGATCGCGACGGTGTTGGTCTTGGGGTCGAAGACGGGCGGGTTGCGGTCCGCGTCCTCGAACGACTCCGCGATGACACCGGTGGCGAGACGGTTGATCTCGTCCAGGATGGTGCGCGCGGTCTCCTCGTCGAGCTCCTCGAAGGGGCCCTTCCCCAGTACGTCCTGGCGTCGGAAGAGTTCGAAGAGGTTGAACTCGATGTCGCGCAGGTTGCTCTTGTAATGCGTCATGGACAGCTCCGCTGTGTCCCTGGCCGCGGTGTCTGTACACGCGGATCTACCGACTAGTAACAAGTCAATGTTACTACTCAGTAGCTCCATGTGCCAGTGTCCTTGGGCACTTGTGTTCTCAAGTGCACGTCAAAAGGCGGAAACGGCGGTCCAGGGGCGTTTTCCGGACAACCAAGACATGAGATGCGTGCGCCCCCAAACCTTCGGGGCGACCGTGCGGACCCGTCGCATCCCGCCTCGTGCTCCCTCCCGGCCCGATCCGTCCACCTCCCAACGCTCCCGCGCCTTCTCGCCGACCGTCTCCGCGCCCGGCCCGCTCACACCTCCCGCGGCGCCTCCCCGGAACCCACCGGCAGCAGGGTCAGGACCGTGCGGTCCACGCCGTCCAGGTGCAGCAGGGCGTTGGCCGCGTCGTCGGCGAACCCCGACACCACCAACGACCGCATCCCCAGGGCCGTCGCGCACAATGACAGATTCTGCGCCACATGACCGCACTCCTGGAACAGCAACCGCAGCGCGCGCTGTCCGTAACCCGCGCGCAGCCGCCCCAGGTCGCCGACGAGCACCACCAGGGCGCCGATGCTCTCGGCCACCACACCCGGACGACCATCGGCCGCCGCCCGCAGGAACGGCGACAGCTCGGTCCACCGCTCCACGTCCGTGGGACCGTCCGCGCGCAGCAGACGGTGTTCCTCCGCCCGGTAGCGATAGGTGCCCGGTGCCAGATCGGATACGTGCCGGGCCAGCACCCACACCTCCGTGGCGTAGGCCGCCCCCGGAGAGGGGTGCGTGCGCGGCGGCCGGTGCCGTCCGGGGTGCCCCGCCCGCGCGTGACTGATCCCGGCGCCGTGCCCGAGCAGGTCCGACAGCTCCGCCAGGGTCATCCCCGCGCCGAAGTCGCCGTGTCCGCTCGCGCGTTCGGCCAACGCCGCGCCGAGGGGCGTGGTCAGCGGACGGGGGTCGGGCAGCTCCACCATCGGGGCCGCCTCCGCCTCGGGCCGCAGGGCCTCCGGCGCCACCGGCCCCGGCGTGTGCGCGCCCGCCATCGTGTCCGGCAGGTACTTGCCGGCCTCCAGGTACACCCGGTCGGGCGCGGTCACCGCCGGGTCGAAGTAGTCGCCCGGCGGTTCCCACCGTGGATAGGACAGTGACAGCAGCCAGGCGATCCGGCGTTCGTCCTCGATGTCCAGCCCGAGCCGGTTGCAGGTCATGTGCGACAGCGACCACATGATCCGGTCGAGCCCCGAGGCCAGCCCCTCTTCGGCGTCGATCCCGCGCAGCCGTCGGACGGTGTCGCCGAACGCCCGTGCCCACAGGTGGTGGGTGGAGGTGCCCGCGGTCGACACGAGACGCTCCACCTGCGGACGCCGTTGCAACCACCGTGCGGGCGAGGCGTGGAAGAGCCGCTCGGCCTCGGCGCGGGCACGCCCGTCCCCGCGCGCGACCTCGGACGAGTAGTCCCAGGTCGCGTGGTAGCCACGGGCCTGGCGCACCGCCTCGACGTCGTCGAAGCCCAGGGCGGAGAACGCCAGAGTGAGGAGGTCGGTCGCCACGACCTGCCGCTGCCCCGGCTGCGAGGTCGAACGCAGGACGGCCAGCGCGATGCGGGTGCTCGCGACGAAGAAGTCCTCGCACACCTCCAGCGCACGCGGCCCGCCGTACCGGGTCGTCTCGGGCGCGTAGACGGCGTCCACCACGTCCCCGTCGGCGTGCCACCGGTCCGGGTCGGCCTCGGGCAGGCCGGTGTAGAAGTCACCGGGGTCCATGTCCAGGGCGGTCGCCGAGGTCTCCTCCGCCATCGCCCTCATGCGGGCGGCGAACGCCGCCATCGCCTCGGGCCGGGCGTGGAGGAAGCGGACCCGCAGGTGCGGTCCGCCGTCCCAGTAACGCAGGTAGTACCAGGACGCGGCGTGGCCGTCGGCGACCAGTTCCTCCGCCGCCGGGGCCAGGTGGTCGAGGAGGAACGCGTCGATGTCGGCGCGGTCGCGGTGCAGGTACACGTACACGGCCGACCAGGTGCGGGTCATGAGGCCTCCGAAGGCGTGCCGTCGCCGGCGTCGACGGGGATGTCCATGTAGGTGCCGCGTTCGGAGCGCACCCACAGTTGGTAGACGGGGGTCTGGTCGGGGTCGAGGCCGAGCACCGACGCCCACTCCTCCTCCGCGAAGTTGCGCATGGGCCGGGCGCACAGATCGGTGGAGGCGGCGCCCAGGCAGCCCCACTGACCGATCCAACCGAGGAGGGTGTGCAGGATCGGTTCGGCGTGCGGCCCGTGGACGCGTGCCCAGGCGGGGAAGTCCACGGTCAGGGTGTAGCCGAGGGTGGAGGAGAAGTTGGTCGCGCCGCTCCGGGGGACGGGGCGATCCGGGCCCTCCGTGCCGTCCGGGAGGAGTTCCCGCATCGTGCGTCCGTCCACCCGGTCGTCCGCCAGGACGTGCCGGTACAGCCGGAGCGCGTCCGGTGCGGGGAGCACCGAACCGACCTCGTGCAACGCCGTCACCAGGGCCGAGGTGACCCCCGCGCCCCGGTCGGGGGCGATGTGGGCGCTGGTCACCAGGTTGGCGGTGGAGAGCCCGCTGGTGCGGTCGTCCAACCAGCGCCGCAGGGTCCGTCCGGGGCGGCCGGCGGAGGCGACCGCGCGCGAGGTCGCCGCCGCGGGCAGCACCACACCTCCCGCGGGTCCGGGGCCGTCGAGGGTGAGGGCGGCGATCGGCTCCATCTCCGGCGGCAGCACCGCGCGGGCCCGCCGACCGACCTCGTGGGCGGGGTCCACGTGCGTGTGCGGGGTCAGTCCGGCCCGGGTCAGGGTCGCCCCCAGTGCGGCCAGCAGGTGACCGCCCTCCAACAGGGCGAGGGAGGGCCGCAACCGGCCGTACTCGGGCGGGTAACGACGGTGGTCCACCGCCACCACCGGCCGCGCGTCGGCGAGCTCCTCCGGGTCGTCGGGGACCCGGGAAGCGTTCATCGGCTGGAGCGCGTGCGACTGGGGGTCCACCCGCACGCACCAGGCCGTGCCCGTGCGCGGCAGCAGGAACAGGTCGGCCCCGAAGAGTCCGCGCGGCGACGGGTAGGCCCGGTGCACGGGGTAGCGGTCCCCCGCCGACAGCCGCCGGACCCGCACCGCCTCCACACAGGCGGAGAGCAGCCGTTGCGCCGGCGACCACGGTCCGTCGAGCGGGGCCGCGGCCATGTCGAGGTCGCGCAGCGCCGACAGGGCCGGCAGGGCCGGTCGGACCTGTCCCGGAACGCTCCGGGCCAGGCCGTTCGACGGCTCCGCGCCGAAGAACAGGGTCGCGACCTGGGACACGTCCTTGTCGTGGGACTGGCCGTGGAAGTGCGCGAGCGCCTCGGCGAACCCGCGCCCCGTCGGGCCACCGGTCACGGGAAAGGATGCGGGATCGGGTACACCTGGCCGGGCGTCTCCCACGGAACCCCTCCTTCCAACAGTTCGGACGCGTGTCGGAGCCGGGTCAGGCCCCGGGTCCGTCGGTGGGTGTGGCCGAAGGTCATGGGCAGCGCGCCGGGCACGATCACCTTCACCGACCGCACACCGGTGGCCTCGGTGTAGGGCGCGCTGCTCTGGTCCACCACGATCACGTCCAACCCGAGGGCGTGCACGGCGGCCAGACGTTCCCGCAGGACCTCGGCCAGGTCCACCCCGTGGAAGGAGGACGGCCGGCCGGCGGTGAACGTCGCCATGTCGACGTCGCCGCTCGGTCGGTCGAGGAACTCCCACAGTGGGCGGGCCTCCCACAGTCCGTGCGTGCCGGTGTGGTCCTCCAACGTGCGGATCAGGGTGAAGTCGTCGAGCATCGGCCGGCACCGTTCCACTGACACGGAGGGGCGCATCCGTACCCACTTGGGGTACATGAGCGCGTTGGTGGCGGTCTCCTCCACCGCCGCCATGAGCGCTCGCCGGGGGTCGGGGTGGGTGCCGGTGGCCAGACTCATCGCGGGCGCGCGACCGCTCCGCACCACCTCCTCCGGCGCGGTGACCATCGCCAGCACGGTGGGCACGTCCAGGTCGGAGGTCAGGTCCATCAGGGACAGCGTCGCCCCGCGCTCGGTGAGCAGGTCGGTGAGGTGGTGGAGGTCGGGGTCGTCGGCGCCCTCGATCCGGCGCAGCCGCGTGCGCGAGTACCAGGCCAGCAGGAACGCGTCGCGCTCCACCACCTCGCAGAGTCCGTACAGCACCGCCTCGGCCAGCGTGCCGCCGACGGCGCACCCGTTGGAGGACTCGTAGAGGAAACGCTCGGTGTGCGCGCCCGCGTGCCAGTAGGCCACGTGTTCGGGCACCAGTGTGCGGCGCCGGTCGCGAGTGGACCACCCCCACACCCAGGTGGTGGGGGTCTCCGGGGTGTAGGGGACCGGTTCGAAGGCGGGGTGCCCGTACCACTCCTCCTCGTGCAGACCCAGGGAGGCCGGGTCGACGGCGTCCCAGGCCAGTTCGGCGTAGGAGCCGTACACGGTGGACGCTCCGGAGAGGCGTCGGCCTCCGGTCACCCGTTCCACCCCTTCGAGGAAGGCGGGCACCTCACTGGCGGAGAACCGGGTGGAGCGACCGTAGCCGCCCTCGCGCACCGTGCGCCCGGGGGCCACGGTCTCGCAGGTCATGAGGGCGAGTGGGGACTCCTCGTCCCGGTAGATGTGGGCCGCCGGACCGAACCGGAAGTCGAGCAGGCGTTCGCGCAGACCGTCCCGGTCCATCGCCCGGCTCCGGAGCGCGCCGTCGACCGTGGGCAGCGGACCGGCGAGGTCCGGCGGGTCCGCCGTGTCGTCCACCGCCAGCCCGCGACCCTCGGGGTGGCAGTGCGCACAGTGCGGGTGGGGGACGAACCGGTGTCGGGTGACGTCCCCGGTCCGGCAGTCCAGGGCGAGGAGGGACAGGCGCAGGTCGGCCGGTGCGGTGGCGTCGACCAACGCCGAGAAGACCTCCTCCCAGAGGGCGAAGAGCCCCGCGGGGGTGGGGCGTTCGGCGGACGCCCCGCCTTCGACGTCGACCCGCCAGAGTCCGGCGCAGCGGGCGCATCCCGTCGCGCCGTGCGGGGTCCAGGGGCCGAGGAAGGCGAGCGGACCCTCCATGGCGGTGTGCAGGACGCCGCCGTCGGTGGTCCTGGTCCGAGGCCGGTGCAGCGTGGCGTCGACCGGGACGAGGTCCGCCGCGCCGACGGAGGAGGGGCCGGTGTCGGGGGT
>NZ_QOCZ01000165.1 GCF_018207095.1 Nocardiopsis sp. MG754419
GGGTAGGGGTGGGCGTCGTTGGCTTTCAACGTCGAGCGCAGCTGTGTGGGGTAGTCGATGGTGGTCAGGGGGTGGGTGGTGAGTAGCCGGCCGTGGGCGGAGGCGACGTGGTCGGCCAGGGTGATGGCTCCTTGGAGCAGGGCGGCTGTGAGACCGGCCCTTTCATCGGGGCTCTGTCCGCGTTCCCAGTGGGTCAGGATGCGTTCCAGGAGCCGGTGTCCGGCGTGTGCCAGGTCTTGGGGGGTGGTCTCTTGGGGTGTGGGGGCTTGGGCATTTCGGGCGAGCCAGGTGGCCAGGGCGTGGGCCGAGGTGGGTTCCACGGGGGCGAAGTGGTCGTGGAAGTCCTGGGGGTTGATCAGGGTGCGTGTTTCGTTGCGGATGGATCCCTCTCCCCCGGCCAGGGGGCGGTGGTGGGTGAGCACGCCCAGACCGATCCAGGTGCGCTCGTCTTCGGGGAGGTGGGTCAGGACGTGTTCGACGAAGGCCAGGGAGTAGACCTCGTGCCGTCGGCCCCAGGGTTGTGCGGGTGGGGGGTTGCCCACCATAGTCTGGAACCCGTCCGGGACCTTGCCGGCGTCGTGGAACAGGCAGGCGAGTCTGGCCCGGTTCCAAAACCTTGCGTCGGTCGCGGTAGGGGTGCCGATGCGTGCGTGGAGCGTGTCCAAGGCGTGGGTGGTGGCGCGTAGGTGGGTGGTCAGTGCTTCCCCGGGCGGTGGGGGGTGGACGCTCTTGTCGGGGCTTTTGGCCCACAGGTGGGCCAACTCAACCTGTGGGCCTGGACCTGTGTGTGGGTGAACGGCGGCCAGCGGGACGATCGCTTGGCCCTCGCTGGTGCACCAGGGGGAGTCCAGGTGTGCACTGCTGCCGTGGGAGGCGTACCGGTAGGTGCCCCATTGGATGCGGGACCGGTCGGGGCTGATGGTGTGGGGCATCCGCAACTGCATGCCGGACTTGGACGCCTCGGCCGGCAGGAGGGCGTGGCCCTGGGTGCCCGGCCCGGGGTGCAGGGTGATGCGGCCGGTGCGTGCCGAGGCCAGGTCCTGGCTGCGGCCCAGGCGCAGCGGCCACACCGGGCGGCGCAGGGCCCGCTCCCACAGGTCCAGATGTTCGAACACCCACAGGGTGAGGGTGGTGTGGGCGAGGAACTCGTGGTCCTTGGGGGCGGGGGTCGGTTTCTTGCCCGCCGTGGCCAGGGGGTGAAAGGTTTCCAGGTCCACCCCTTGGCCTTGGGCGGTGAAGGCCATGGCGAAGCGGGTGTCGGGGGGCATGCGCTCCCAACCGCCCACTGCGGCGGCCAGTAGGCCAGCGACGGTAGACGGCGGTGGGCAGGGCAGGGTGACCTGCACCCCCGAGTACAGGGGGTTGCGGAATGAGGCCACCGGGGCATCGATGGTGATCTGCAGCGCGCTGGTCATACGGTCGTGTCCTCGAACCAGGCATCGTGCTGCCCGGCCTCGATTTCCTTGGCCAGCGTTCCCAGAACGGTGCGCGGGTGGTCGATCACCACTCGACCAGCGGTGATCTCCTCGTCCAGGTCTAGGCGGGCCTGGTCGCGTTGGGCGCCGAGGAACCCGGGCGCCCAACCGATGTGGACGGGCCCGTCCAACTCATCGGACCAGGCCCGCAGCTCTTCAGCGAAGACGGCCGTGTCGAAGAAGGCCCCTTGCGGCCCGGCGGCCAGCACACGTGTGAAGGGGTTGTTTCCGCCCTTGAGCGGGGCCAGCAGCACGAAGGATGGGGCACGGTCGCCGTAGTGCAGGGCCCGGCTCGCCCCACCTTGCACCTGGGCCAAGGTACGCAGCAAGACGGCGGCTCGACGGCGCCGTTCCTGCAGCGGCAACTGTAGGGAGGCGACCCCGCGCAGCTCGCAGTCACCGGCACCGGCCTTGACCGCGGCTTCGGCCGAGGCCGGGGAGAGGGCTTTGCGCAGGCCCCCGCCGTCCTGTTCGAAGGTGCCCACCCGTGGCAGGTCCACCAACATGTCGGCGGCCATCTCGGCGGTGTAGTGCTCGTGTTCGTGGATGACCGGGTCGGCGTCGGCCGGGAAGCCGCGGCTCATGGTGCCGAAGTCGGCCACGATGCGTTTGGCGGGCAGCGCCACCAGGGTGCCGGTGGCCAGGACGGTGTCGCGCTGGTAGTTGCCCTGTTTGGTGGCGACCATGTAGCCGAACAGGTCATCGTCCAGGTACAGGTCCGGGCGCCCGTCGGTGTAGGCCTGCTGCTTCTTACCGGTGCCCGAGCGGGTGACCGGGGAGCGCTTCTCGGCCAGGGGCAGGGAGTCACGCCACCAGCGGCGGAACGCCTGAGCGGAGATGTAGGGGACGCGTTCGCCGCGGCCGATGGTCAGGTACTTGACCTTGGACATGTTGTCCTCGCCACGACCGTTGTTGGGGGCGCCGGCGGTGATGTCCAGGGCGAGCTTGCCCACGAGGTAGGTCATGCGTCGTTCTCCGCTTCCAGGTCGGTTTCGGTGATGAGGTCGTCGGTGCTCACGTCGTCGTGGTCGTGTCCGCGCCAGGAGGGTTTGAGTTCGTGCAGGTGGTTGAGGACCCCGATGAACAACAGGTCCCGGTGGAGGAAGACCCGGTCCTCGGCGTCGAAGAGCAGCCGCCACTGGCGCTGGGTGATGAAGGGGGCCGCTTCCTGGGTGCGCAGGGTCCGGTCGACGGACTGGCGCTGCAACCAGGCACGCAGGGTCGTGAGCTTCTTGCGTGCCTGGAGGAACTTCTTCAGTTCCTTGTCGTCGTCGGTGTTGAGGACAGCGGCGATGCGTGCGGCGAGTTGGTCGATCTGGTCCATGTCGGTGGAAGACACCTGGAGCACCTTCGTGGCGTAGTCGGAACAGGTGGCGGACAGCAGAGGGGTCTGGGCGCAGATACCGCCCGTGCCCAGGGCGCGTTCGCGTAGGAAGTGAGAGACGGTGGGGATGACCCTCTCGGGGAGGTCAAACAGGTTGCGGGCGAGCATGGAGCGGCCGGGGACCTTTTCCCACCGGTGGGCGCGTCCCAACCAGTGAAGGGACGGTTTGGGCAGGTCGCTGATCCACTCGGTGGCGGGCTGGTCCATGGCGTGCACGGCCAGGTCCTGCTCCTTGTTGCTGTTGGTGAACACCATCAGCTCCACGCCGTCGGTGACGCGCTCTTCGTATCCGAGCACTCTGCCCAGCGCCAAGAGTTGGCGAGCGTAAGAGGGGCGGGTTCCGGCGGGTGCGCCGGTGAGGGCGTGGGGGCGGGTCTGGTCGACCTGGAACTTGGTCAGCGCCCACAGCAGGTCGTCGTCCCAGGTGTGCAGGGCGGTGGCGCGCCCACCCCAGATGGAGCATCCGTAGGGCAGGGCGTAGAAGCTGAGCAGGCATCCGCGGCACAGGGCCATCCCCTCATGCGTGGGGATGGTGGTGTTCCGGTAGGAAGAGCTCTCCATCAGCGGGACGTCGACCTTGCCGTAGAACCCGCATGCCGACTGATCACACAGCACACACCGGGCATCCACCACCGTGTCGGTATCGGGCAGGTGCCGCCAAGCAGTCAGGTTGTCTTCGAGCCCTTGCCCCAGGAGGGATTTGCGGTTGGTGGTGTTGATCGGGCAGTTGGGCCAGAACAAGTAGCTGGCACCGAGCCAGAACCCGTGAGGACCTTTGCTGTCCGTGACTTCGATGGTCAGCGCCAGGTCTTGGGTCATGTTCGCGTTCGCGGCCCGCAGATCCTCTTCGGTCAACTCCACCGGGTGAGTGAGCTGCTTCAGGCTCTTTCGGGTCCGATGCACGAGGCTGGACAGGGCGAAGGCGCCGATCCGCTGAAAGGGGTGCGCGGTCAGCTGCACCCTGAGCCCGGTGACCGTGGTGCTCATGCGATCACCCACCCGAAACCGGCCGAGTTGGCCTGTCCCAACCCCCAACTCCAGATGCACCGCAGCGTCTCGGGGGCACCGTGGATCTCCGCTTCGATTGCCGCACCGGGTTTGCGCCCCTGGCTGACGGCGAAACTGCGTTTGGGGCCCACCCAGGTGATGGCTTGCACCGATACCTCGGGATCGACACCGATCGTTTGCGCCTTGCGGCGCAGGTTCCCTTCGAAGTAGGCAGGGAACTCGGGCTCTGTCGGCAGCACCCAGGCCTGGCGGGTGGTGCGTTCGCCGTGCTCGTTGTGCCCGGATCCCTTCATCACCACCGGGGTGGAGGTCCGCATCACTGCCTTACCGGAGGCGAAGTCCGGTGGGGTGAGGACATCGACTCCCTGGACCCGTAGTGCGGTGCCGCCCCAATCCAACACGTGCTCTCGGGCCAGGCCCTTGGCCAGGCCCTCGATGAGCTCCGGGACCGGGCTGGCAAACTCCACCGTCCCTGTCCCGCCGGTGGAGTATTGGCCGCGTGTGCGGGTGGTGGACGGGAACGTGGGGGCGCTGTGGCCGAAGGGGACCATGCCCGTCTCCCCCCAACCACGTTCGTGCAACCGGGCACCGAGCTCCGGTGCCCCGAAGGAGAGCAGTTCATAGACCAGGCCGCGGCCTGGGCGCAGCACTTCACTCCATTGCAGGGACGGGGCCCTGGTATGGACCGCTACGCGAAGACGCACCGGTGACCTCCTTACTCAACATCAGGTGACGGTGCATCACGGTAGGAACCATCACCGACAAAAGAGGTCTCGGATCAACACGATGGCCGACCCAGGCCAAAGAGCGCGTTTCGATCACATCGGATAAGAAAAACTGGTAGGGGCATCGTTAATCGTAAACATGTTCGATAAAAAGCAGCTCGGGGAACTATGAAAACGAAAGAATCTGGCACAAGGTCGCCTAAAGCCTTAGCGGGCGCCATCATCCTGCGTTCTGCTGTGAAGCCCCCAGACCCGCCGCCACGGCCACAACCAAAGTTGCCGCCCCTCGTAAGGTCAATGAGGGCACCCTCGGCGAGGTCTCCGCTCCGTCCGCCGTCGTGTTGCTACCCCTCGAAGGGGCAATGAGGACCTCGGTGCGCTTCTCGGCGTCGCGGAATCGGTTGGGTTGCTACCCCTCGAAGGGGCAATGAGGACGCCGGAGTGCCGCACGCGGCACTGGTGAACCGGATGTTGCTACCCCTCGAAGGGGCAATGAGGACGCGGTGGAAGTTGCGGGTGCGGATCCAGTACGCCGTCGTTGCTACCCCTCGAAGGGGCAATGAGGACGCCGGAGTGCCGCACGCGGCACTGGTGAACCGGATGTTGCTACCCCTCGAAGGGGCAATGAGGACACCCGATGCGCTCGATCGGGTGGCCGGACACCCCGGGTTGCTACCCCTCGAAGGGGCAATGAGGACGCCGAGGCGCCACATCACGAGAGAGACCCATGAGGTTGCTACCCCTCGAAGGGGCAATGAGGACGTCCTGGCGGTGGCCGCGTGAGGGCCCACCTGATGTTGCTACCCCTCGAAGGGGCAATGAGGACCCGATGGTAAAGCACCTGGCCACACCACATGCGACTCATCGATTCGGACCAAGATTTTCAGCGATCCGTCGGTAGCGCACACGACCCCGGCGTGTCGCTGAAAACACCTTCGGACTCAACCACGCCCATCATCCAACACCACCACGACGACAAGCCACCACCCCGATTAACGGCCGCGGCCCGAAATCACTCCCCCGCGCCTTCTGGCAATCGGTGAGGCCTACCTGAGCCACGAAAGAACCGGATCCGCAGCAGACGTTGCCCCCGACTACCAGTTGCCGCGACGCGCCCCACAACTGTCATTCGAGACCGCCAACTGCGGACCCGCCCCGCCCCGCCCAGAGACAAAACACTCATATCCACCATGAGCAGCATCGGATAGCGCTCCAGTAATGCCGGGCGGGCCGACATGTCCGCCGCGCGCTTCCTCAGCAACAGCGCCCGGGCTCAGGCCGAGTTCGTTGCTCACATCATGGCCGCATAGGTCAGTTACCCGTCGGGGCCGCACAGGGCGCAGCGGACACCTAGCTCACGTGCAGCGTGTTGGCTGGGTCCTTCTATTCGGACACCAGCGCTGCGCTCGGAGAGTTCACACTGACCGACCCTGAGTACCATTCGGGCTTTGAACTGCACGAATACGCCAACTGGGCCCGGAGACTCCGGCAGTCTCTCCCCATGATCGATATCTCCGCGTGATGATCGGCAGCCCGGACCGGCAAATACGCCCCCGTGAAGTGGTGCTCACAACACCGCTTCAACGAGGGAGATCACATGGGCGGCACCCAGCACAAGACCACGATCATCAGCCGACTCAACGAGCAGTGGGAACAGGTACGGGAGGACTTCACCGCACAGCACACCGTGCAGAACTGGTCCAGCGAAGACCTGCGGCTGCGTGACGCTCGAAGCGTCGAGGACATCCGCGCCCTGGCCGACGGTCCCGTGACCCCTGCGACAGACGAACTCTTCCGTGCTCTGCTCGACAGAACCCTCCGGACCGGGGCCGAGGGTGAACTCGCGTCACGCATCGTGCTGCAGTTGATGATCGGCCGCGTCGTGCACACGTCCCGCTCGATGACCGGCTATATCCGCGACATCGAAGAACGTAGCCAGCTTGCGGTCGTGGCGATGTACGACGCCATCCGCATCTGCCCGAGGGACAAGGACACCTACCTCACTCCGCACCTGGCCTGGACCGCTCACCGAACCGCGATGCGTCTGGCCAAGGTCGGTGCCAACGAGGTCCCCATGGCCAGCGTCGGCGCCGAGCGCACCACCGTCGACGAACCCGACGCGCACCCCAGCGAGGAACTGGCCCAGCTCCTGGCGTGGTCGGTCGCCGAAGGGGTGCTCAACGCCGGGGACGCCACGTTGCTGGCCCAGCGGTACGGCGACGAATCCCCTGGTCGTCCCTCATGGACCAGCGTCGCCGACCCCGGTGCCGTGGCTGGGCAGGCGGGTATCACGCCACAGGCCATGCGTCAGAGGTGCAGTCGCGCTGCACGACGCCTCGCTGCGGCTTCCGCGCGCTATCTGGGGCACGAGGCCGACTGATGCGGTCACAAGGCCCACCGCAAGCGGGCTTGCCCTTGTTGAACCGCTATCCCCGGACGGAAGGCCTGCTCTTTGATGTACGACCACGACCCGACCGACCCGCTCATCCTGGGCGGTACGGACCTGCTCACCGAGGACGAGCGCACCGTGGGTCTGGCCTATCTACAGCTGTCACCTCTGTTGGAGGCGCTGCAGGCCCACCCGTTCCACAGCCGGGTCTACGCCGAACTGCGGGAGTACCTGGACGGGCCGGCCTTCGATGCGGTGGAGGCCTTCCAACGCCTGTGCGAAGAAGGCGCTCCTCATCTGGCCGATCGACTGGCGGAACTGAGCCGGGCAGGAGATCAGGAATGGGAGTGAACCAGCACTCGGCGTTGGAGCCAGCGCGGTCCGAACCGTGGTTCGCTCCGCGTCCGCCCCGGTCCACCCGGACCGGCTTGGTCCAGCTCGTCGCCTGGATCGCCATCCTGTGCGGCCCTGCCGGTTTGTTGGTCCAGCTCATGTGGGGCGGACCAGCCGCTCCGGAGACCGAACCGGAAAGGCCCACCCAGGAAGCCGACCTCTCTGCCTTCGGCGTCGTGGGGTGGGCCGAACGGGTCATCACCGCCTACCTGGAAGGGGACATCGATACCGTGCGACTGGCGTTCCCCAACGCCAGCGACCGCCAACTCGAAGCCCTGCCGGACCCGAGCCTCTCCCCCAGTCGAGTCAGAGCCGTGGCCGTCGAACAGACCGCTGCTGGGGAGTGGGCCGTCACCGTCGCGGTGTTCCCCCTGAGGTCGGATCCCACAACTCCGGCGGTACGACACCTCCAGCTCACAGCCCACGGCGACGGCACCGCCTGGGCGGCCCTGAGTCTTCCCGCCGAAGTCGGAGCATGGGCGCCCACTGAACCAACCGCGCTGGCGTACACCTCGCGCCAGCTGGCCGGGTCACCACTCACCGAGGCGGTCCAGGGATGGGCCACGGCCTATCTGACCGGTGAAGGAGAACTCGACCGCTACCTCGCACCCGAAGCGGCCTTTCCACCGATCACCATGACGCACACGTCAGTCGAGATCGATGGTGTCTACCCGGCACCCGAGGACGAGGACATCGCAACCGCGCCTGCGGAAGACGACGACACCGTCTCCGTCTTGGCCGACTTGCACGTCACGGACGCAGAAGGTCAGAGCTGGCCGATGAGCTACGCCCTGGAACTGACCTCACGCAGCGAACGCTGGGAGATCAGCGCTGTCGCCGTCCCGCCCCTGACCTAAGCGCACTCCCGCCCAACACGGTTCCCACTCTGCCGACACGTGGAGGTCACCCATGCCCGAAACCACCCTCCAGGCAGGCGTTCTGGACTGGTACGACACCAAGCTGAACGAAGTCACCGCCCTGGTCAACCCGACCCTGTGGATCATCGGGGTCTTCGTCGTCCTCGCCGCCTATGTCATGTACCGCAGCTGGAAGAAGGCCGCGATCGCTGCACTGGGCATGGCCATCATCATCGCCCTGATCAACAACGTCGATGGCATCGCAAGTATGTTCGAGGGCGAGGTCGAAGCCTCCGCTCCCACCACGGCCGAACACACCACGGCGTGAGCCAATCCGAGGGGGCGCCCGATCAGCACACGCTGGTGGGGCGCTCCTACACCCGGGCCCGACGCCACCCCTGGGTCATCGGCCGCATCCAGGGGTGGACCCTGCCCTTGGGGCCGTTCAGCGCCACCCAACTCGGAGTCCTGGTCTTCTCCCTTTGGTTGCTCATCCAGACCGCGCCGGTATAGACACGGCTGGGGCCCTTCGCACTGGTCCCGCTGGCTCTGCCCTTCGCCGCTACCTGGGCGGTGCGCCACGCCCAGATCGAAGGCCGCACCCCGATCCGCGCCCTGGTCGGCTACCTGGCCCTGTGCACCGCCGCCCGGCGCGGCACCCCGAACGGCCGCCCCATCCCCAGCCCCGTCCCCACCCGGCTGACAGGAGTGATCACCATCCGACCCACAACCCCCGATGACGCGCACACCGCGGAGACCGGCCCTGAAGGCGACGTAGGCGACACCACCCCTGCGTGGGCTCCCAGCCCACGTGCCACGACCCTGCGCGACCTACTCACCGCCCCTACCCCGCCACCGGATGAGGAGCGTTGATGCAGATCCCTATCCAGCACATCATCGGCAACCTCGCCTGGACCACCACTGGTCAGGTGTGGGCGCTGTGGCGGGTGACCCCGAGCCCCTACATCCACGCCAGCCCGCGCGCCCGTGCCGAACTCCACGCCCAGACCACCAGCCTGCTCAAACGCCTGACCGGTGAACCGATGTTGCTGTCCCTGTGCGCACAAACGGCAGCGGCCGACGTGGCCCAGGCGATGGTAGAGGGGGTGGACCTGGACGAGCACCCCGAGTGGGCCGAGGTCGCCGAGGCCACCCTGGACTGGCTCGATGAGGTGAACCTGACCGAGCGCACCCATTGGCTGGCCCTTCCCTTGCCCGCGGACCGGCCCGCCCTGGAGCTGCGCTCCCTGGCCATCGCCGCCGCTTCAACTCTGTCTACCTTGCTCGGACTCAACCCTCAGACTCCGTCGGCCTCACAGGTCCAGTCCTTCCTGACCAAAGCCGACCGGCTCAGCCGTCAGATGAGTGGCCGGCCCGTCATTCGCCCCGCTACTCCTGCGGAGATCCTCTGGGTATTGGCCCACTCCATCCGCCGGGGCCTGGCCGAACCCTTGCTCGCCGACACGGTCCACTCCGACCGCCATCTGAACGCCTCACGCCTGTGGAAGGGCCGGTTGCGAGGGCCGTCCCTGGCTGGCCTGGGGGGAAGTGCGCTTGGTGGAGGGAGGCACACCTGAGGACGGGGCGCGGGTGTCGCTGCGCCGCCGGTGGCTGCAGGTGGAGACGCCCGGAGGCATCGCCTACCAGGCCTTCTTGACTCTGGGCGAACTGCCCGCGGCCTTTGATGTTGCTTCGGTTCGATGGACAGATGCCCGATTTCGGGTAGTTTGTCATTGAACGAGGAGATTGCGGTGCCCAAGGCCCGCCCCGCGTACCCGCCGGAGTGCCGCGAGCAGATCATCGCTCTGGCCCGATCCGGACGCACCCCTGAAGACCTCGCCGCCGAGTTCGAGCCCTCGAGCCAGACCATCCGGAACTGGATCAGGCAGGCCAAGATCGACTCCGGTCAGGCAGAAGGCTCCACCAGCGACGACAAGGCCGAACTGGCCCGTCTTCGCCGTGATAACACCCAACTGCGCGAGGAGCGCGAGATCCTGCGCAAGGCCACGGCTTTCTTCGCCTGAGGAGACTAGCAGGTGATCTACCAGCTGATCGACGAAGAAAAGGCACACCATTCCGTCTCCCTGATGTCCCGGCTGCTGGGTGTGTCGCGACAGGACTACTACCAACACGTTCACCGCTCCCAGACCGGTCCTGGACCTCGCGAGCGTTCCAACGCCGAACTGACCGAGAGGATCAGTCACCACCACCAGCAATCCCGCGGCACCTACGGAGCTCCCAGGATCCAGACCGACCTGGCCGAGCTCGACGGGCTGCGTGTGGGACGCAACCGCATCACCCGACTCATGCGCGCCCAGGGGCTGGTCGGGGTGCACCGCCGTACCGAACGCAAGAGCCTCACTGCCCAGGACCGGATGGCCACCGCCCCACCGGACCTGGTGGGCCGCGACTTCACCACCCATGCCCAGAACCAGACGTGGACGGCCGACATCACCTACGTGCCCACCGACCAAGGATGGCTCTACCTCGCGGTGGTGATGGACCTGTTCTCCCGCAGGATCGTGGGCCGGGCGATGGCCCCTCACATGCGCGCTGAACTGGTGTGTGACGCGCTGGCCATGGCGGTGTCGGCTCGCCGCCCCGGCCCGGGGTTGGTTCATCACTCCGACAAGGTATCCCAGTACACGAGTCTGACGTTCGGCCGGCGGTGCGAGGAAGCGGGGATCAGCCCCTCGACCGGGCGGACAGGCTCGTGCTACGACAACGCCGTCACCGAGAGCTTCTTCGCGTCCTTGGAGACCGAACTGATCGACCGCACCCGCTTTTCCACCCGCGCGGACGCCGAACGAGAGGTGTTCTCCTACATCGAGGGGTTCTACAACCCCTGGCGCAGGCATTCAGCGAACGGCCAGATCAGCCCTGCCGAGTATGAACGTCGCCATATCAGAGCCACTCAGGACACGTTTGCTGAGCTGCCGCAGGCTGCGTAAAACACCAGCTCACAGGTGTCCACCGAACCGAAGCAACTTCAGGGCGCTGACTCCGCAAGAGTTCGCGAGTCCTCTGGGCGAGCGACCCTACGACCTTCGCAGTGCCTGCGTGTCCGCCTGGCTCAACAGCGGGACCCCTCACCGGCAGGTGGCGGAATGGGCGGGTCACGGACTCGATGTCCTTCTGAGGATTTATGCCCGAATCCTGGACGGCAGCGAGGACGAATCCCGCAGGCGCATGGAGGGTGGTTTCGCCGGGTTCTGAGCCCGGAAAACTTCAACGTGTATTCACCGCAGCCACCCGGACGAAGCCGTAGCCACCCGCATCCGGCCGGATAACGAGAAAAGCGCCGCTGGCCTGTATCCGCAGGTCGGCGGCGCTTTTTGTGCGTTGGGGAGGGGTAGGCCGGGCAGGACTCGAACCCGCGGAGCGATCGCGAACCACATGGCTAGCCAGTGGGGGGACGCCTGCTTACTCCACCTCCTTAGAGAGTAGGAAGACACAGCCTCCGCAGCCTCCGCCAACCGACGGTCGCATGCGTCGAACTGGGGAAACAGTACGGAGGCTGATGTCCGTTCTCAGCCTCCGCCTAGCCTCCGCAGGCTCCGCATAGCCTCCACATCACAGGCGGCGCCAAGGCCCCGTGAGCGCATGCTCAGCCCGCACACGGAACCTGTAGCCGCCGTGGAGGATGTGCGGTAAGAAGTATCAAGGCCGCCAGAACCAGGCAGGGGTGAAATGTCCGTTTCTCAACAACTTGCAGAAATGACGCCTAACCGCTGAAAGAACACCAGGTCAGCAAGACTGCTCCCCGCGCACGCGGGGATGACCCCTCGGCGCAGATGGTGTTGTGGTCGGAGCGCAACTGCTCCCCGCGCACGCGGGGATGACCCCGTCACGGAGACGAGGCGCCCCCACCTGTATTCCTGCTCCCCGCGCACGCGGGGATGACCCCCGAAGGAAACGACCATGCCCCCCTGGCAGAAGCTGCTCCCCGCGCACGCGGGGATGACCCCTTGCCGCTGCTCGGCTTGGTGGAGGTCAGCCGCTGCTCCCCGCGCACGCGGGGATGACCCCCCCTGTTGTCCGGCATCTGGGAGGACCCCCGACTGCTCCCCGCGCACGCGGGGATGACCCCTCTGGTTTGGGCTCGTGGCCAGGCCCCGGGCACTGCTCCCCGCGCACGCGGGGATGACCCCCTGTTCATGAAGTGGCACCCGGTCGGCATCATCTGCTCCCCGCGCACGCGGGGATGACCCCTGATGGGCATCACCGAGTCCGAACGTTGCCCGCTGCTCCCCGCGCACGCGGGGATGACCCCCGCCCGGTGCCAGCGGCGGCGGTGGTTGCCGCCTGCTCCCCGCGCACGCGGGGATGACCCCCCGGGCGCGGACCGGGCGGAGATCGACAACCACTGCTCCCCGCGCACGCGGGGATGACCCCCTGGGCCTGCACACCAAGGCCCATAGTGCGTGCTGCTCCCCGCGCACGCGGGGATGACCCCGCCTGATTGATGCGCACGCTCGCCATGGCTCACTGCTCCCCGCGCACGCGGGGATGACCCCACGACCTACCCGGCGCCGAACCAGACGACCGGCTGCTCCCCGCGCACGCGGGGATGACCCCGGGGAGTGGGACGAGGCCGGGAACATCACCGCCTGCTCCCCGCGCACGCGGGGATGACCCCGTCCGTGGGCTGCTCACTGCAAACCGCGGCGACTGCTCCCCGCGCACGCGGGGATGACCCCGGCTGGGCCGAGGCCGTCGGCGGCGACACCGACTGCTCCCCGCGCACGCGGGGATGACCCCCCGGGCCAGGGTCTCGATGGTCATGACCAGGGCCTGCTCCCCGCGCACGCGGGGATGACCCCTCAGCCACGGGGCGTGGTACCAGGTGATCTCCCTGCTCCCCGCGCACGCGGGGATGACCCCGAGGAGTTCAGCGCCGCGTGGGAACCGGACGGCTGCTCCCCGCGCACGCGGGGATGACCCCACCGTGCCGTCGCCGTAGGGGCGGGTGGTGTCCTGACTCCCCGCGCACGCGGGGATGACCCCGCCTGCTCGTGCTCGGGGTGGTCGGGGGTGTCCTGCTCCCCGCGCACGCGGGGATGACCCCGAGTCGATCGGGGAAGGGGTGACCAACGAAGGCTGCTCCCCGCGCACGCGGGGATGACCCCGCTCCGGCCGGTACTCGGCCTCCCGCACAGCACTGCTCCCCGCGCACGCGGGGATGACCCCCTGTCCGATCGGCTGGTCAACACCGACCAGGGCTGCTCCCCGCGCACGCGGGAATGATCCCGTCACTTCGGGGATGTCCGCGTCGTCAGGGTCCGGCTCCCCGCGCACGCGGGGATGACCCCACGGTCCCCGGGCTCCGGTCTGAGAATGTCGGCTGCTCCCCACGCACGCGGGGATGGAACCGAGTCCTATCCGACGCCGAACCAGGCAACGGGCCTACCCCCCTTGTGCAAGCAAAGGCCACCAGCGATCGTCCGCTTTTCAGGCGGTCTCACCAACCTCAGCTGACCCCACCCTGAACTGCGCTAACATCCCCGTAGCCGTCGCCGTGGCGAAACTTGGACGCACATTGGCCGCAGCAACCTCTCGAACACCCCTCTCGGGCGATGCCGCATCGGACTCGAACAGTCCACAACCTCCAGCGACTTTTAACCATCCCCGGAACAGGAGACCCAAATGGCGTTTTGGGACGTTCAATTGGGCCCACACTACGATGGTGATCCCCGATCAGGAGAGGAAGGGCGCGATATCGGAGAGATCATCTGCCCGATCTGCAACAACTGTATGGCGCGACTGTTCGACGCTCCCGAGGGAGTGAGAGTCTCAGCATGGATCCCATCCGGTGGGAACCCTCTCGGCGACCCAACCAGCCGACGCATCGGGTGGACTCTAGCCGGGACCATCGAGCCGACCATGGATAACAGTGAGACCGCGGTCTTGCAGTGCTGGCGAGGCCACGGCCCTCTGATCTTCTCAGTCGGAGCCTGCCGAGCCGCCACCGAGTCTTACCGCGCCACGGGTCGCAGAAAGCGGATTCCCACCAAACTCTCAGATCCAGCCGGGTAAGATGAACGCGACATCATAATCGCCTGAGGCGGGGCCGCTCGCCAGCGTCGAACTTGAGGCACTCGACACGAATTCCTCGAAGGAGGACTCGTGTCGGCTGCCCAGATTCTGACAATGCTGAGCGAAGCAACCAATCCGGTCATTGCGCCAACTGTCGTTGTCTTGGTGGGACTGTGGGGCATGCTCGTGGCGCTGACGGTGTGCGTGATCTTGACTACGGGTGACCCGGGTCGGCGCCAGGCCGCCCTACGGGTACTGGAGATCTTGTGGCGCTACCCGTCACGCAAGGGCGCCAGTACGCCTCGTGACACTTCAAGAAACTGACCGTTCGCACCTCTCCCTGAAAAGCGACGCACTCCGGGAGAGTGCCTGAACGACAAGGAAGCCCGGGCCGATGGCCCGGGCTTCCTCTCTCGAAGGCTGTGAAGTCTGCGATCAGGGTCGCCTAGCGCGAGCCTCGTCGCTGTCCTCCCAAGCATGGTCCATGGAGGCTTTGAGGGTTTCCACGTGGTCAACCACGGGCTCGATTCCGAAGGAGCGCAGGAGCAGCATCGCGGCATGCTCCGGCTTCGGGTCGTCCTGAGCGAGCGGTTCGAGCCCTTCACTCTCCAGGAGTTCCCGCACCTGCCGCACGAGTTTGTTGCGGTCGTAGCTCTGATACATGCTTACGCCTCCCAGCGTTTGCCGGTGATCCGCTCGTAGACCTCGATGTACCGGGCCCGGGTCGCTTCCACGATCTCGTCGGGGATCTCGGGGCCGGGCGGGGTGCGGTCCCAGTCGGTGATGGTGCTGGACCAGTCCCGGACGAACTGCTTGTCGAACGAGTGCTGGGGCCTGCCCGGCTGCCAGTCGTCGGCGGGCCAGAAGCGCGAGGAGTCCGAGGTCAGTACCTCGTCCGCGAGCACGAGCGTACCGTCCTCCGCACGGCCGAACTCCAGCTTGGTGTCAGCGATGATGATGCCGCGCTCAGCGGCGATCTCGGCGCCCCGCTTGTACACGTCCAGGGTCAACGTGCGCAGGCGGTCAGCGGTCTCCTGACCGATCTCCTCGACGACGTCCGCGAAGGTGATGAACTCGTCGTGGCCCTCGGTCGCCTTGGTTGTGGGGGTGAAGATCGGTTCGGGGAGCTTGGACGCTTCCACCAGTCCCTCGGGGAGCTTGATGCCGGAGACGGTGCCCTGCTTCTCGTACTCCTTGAGCCCTAGGCCTGCGAGGTAGCCGCGGGCGATCCACTCCACGGGGAGCATGGTGAGCTTCTGGCAACGCACGGCCCGGCCCGCCCACTCTTCGGGCACGTCAGTGGCGGAGATGATGTGGTTGGGCACGACGTCGGCGAGCTGCTCGAACCACCACAGAGAGAGCTGGGTGAGGATCTTGCCCTTGTCGGGGATGGGTGTAGGCAGCACGACGTCGTAGACGCTCACGCGGTCCGAGGCCACCAGGATGAGGTCGTCACCGTCGGCGTAGACGTCGCGCACCTTGCCCGAGTGCAGCAGTTCCATGTGTTCCTACCTGGAGATCTCGTAGTTGTAGGTGGCCCAGCGGCGGGCCACGGAGACGGACTGGCCGAACTCGATCACGTCGCCCTCAGCGCTGAGCACCCAGTTCTGCTTGCGCAGGACAGGGGAGCCCAGAGGGATGCCGAGCGCTGCGGAGTCCTCTTCTGAAGCGATGTCGGCGCGGAGCTGGTCCTTGCCAGCGGCGGGCACGAGCCCCGTCCGCTCTTCCACGTACTTCGGGGTGCCCTGGCGAAGCCGCTCCGATTCGAGTAGCAGGGGGGCCGACTCGGCGAGTTCCCCGCTGTACCAGGACGTGCTCGCAGAGGAGGGCACGTCATCCCGGAGTGTGACCCGCTGGCGCCGGATCACGTTGGTACCGGCTGGAATACCCAGCGCGTCCGCGACCTCTTCGGGTGCGGGTACAAGCTCAGCCGCGCGAATCTCGGCGCGCTCGTTCGCCGCATAGATCTGGCCGCCCAAGCTCCGAACAACGCGGTCCTTCGCGCTGGCCGCCGCCTGGTCGCGCGTGACGATGCTGCCCTTGCCCGGCTCGCTGCGCACCAGGCCCTCAGCCTTGAGCACCCCGACGACCTTGGTCGCGGTCGCGAGCGAGATCTTCCACTTCGCGGCGATCGCTCGGACGGAATCGATCTTCTGCCCGTCCTGGATCGCACCGGACTCGATGTCTGCCTTGATGTGCTTCACGACCTGCATGTAGGGCGGGTCGGTGCGCTGGACCTGAGGGGACACGTGGGACTCCTTCGTGGTGAACGTGATCAGTGTACTAGGACGCATGTATGTGCAGCGTGCGGGCTTCGTCTCTCGGGCCTGCAAGATCTCTAGGCTTAAGCAATACCCCATCCGTACTAGAACACCAAACGATCGCGTGCTATAACAGTTACACGGCCTCAGGCCGCAGCCCGGAAGAGGACTCCGGTGGCCAGGGCAGAGCCCTGTCCACCGCGTGGAATCCCGGAGCCGGCTCCCCACCTGGTGATCGGGAGCCCTCCAAACTCAAAAGCGCGCTCAGCCCCGACCCCATCCCGAGCTCCCAAGGGACGGCGAACGGCACCGGCCACGGCACCAAGAACCCTTTGGTGCTCCGTCTTCACCAGGGC
>NZ_QOCZ01000166.1 GCF_018207095.1 Nocardiopsis sp. MG754419
GTCCTGGGCGACCGCATCGTCGAGGTCCAGGGGCTGGCGGTGGCCCGGTTCGACCTCGACGCCCCCGACTCCGTGGAGTGGGCCGCGGCGGGGACCGGCGACGGGACCACCCCGGTCGGTCCGGACACCCCGTTCGAGACCGGGTCGGTCATGAAGGTGATCACCGGGATGCTGCTGGCCGACATGGTCGAGCGCGGCGAGACCTCACTCGACCGCACCCTGACCGAGATCCTCCCGGACCTCGATTTCGCCGACCCCGAGGTCGCCTCCATCACCCTGCGGGAACTGGCCACCCACCACTCCGGGCTGCGGGCCGTGCCCGACGGCGACGAAGCGGGCGTCGCGCTGCGGTCCTCGCTGTTGATCGGCCCCTACGAAGGCGCCACCCCGCCCCTGGAAGGGCTGGCCCACACCCAGGCCGGCCCCAAGGACCGGTACGTCTACTCCAACCACGCCTTCGCGACCCTGGGTCACGCCCTGGCGGCGGAGGCCGGCGACACCTATCCGGAGCTGGTGCGCGAACGGATCCTCGATCCGTTGGGCATGGACGACACCGCGGTGACAGCGGAGCGCCCGGACGGCGGTGCCCTGTCGTACCACGAGCCCGGTGTGCGGGTGGCCCCCTGGGGCAACACCGACTACGCTCCCGCGGGCGTCGCCACCTGGAGCACCGTCTCCGACCTGGTCACCCTCGTCCGCGCCGTGGCCGACGGCACCGCGCCGGGGGCCGACGCGACCGACGTCGTCCTGGAGGACGTGCGCGTCGACGGCGCCCCCTCCGACGACGAACCGGCCGGCGAGGGCGGCGACGCCGCCGCCCTGTCCCTGGGGCTGGCCTGGCACATCCTCGACACCCCCGACCACGGGAAGGTCACCTTCCACAACGGGCAGGTCTACGGGTCCTCCACCACCGTGCTGTTCGACGACGAGCGCGCCCTGGTCCTGATGGGCAACAGTTTCAGCCTTCAGGAGACCGAACTGGCCCTGGGACTCCTGGGTGAGGAGCCCGGTGGGCCGCTGTCCGCCCCGCCCACCACGGCGCTGTTCGGCGCCCTGACCCTGCTGCCCCTGGTGGTCCCCCCGGCCCTCCTGCTCGCGCTCGTGCTCCGTCGCCGCACCCTCATCACCCAGCGGCCCCTGGACCGGCTGCGCCTCGTCTCGTTGGGTCTGGGAGCCCTCGCCTGGCTCGTCTACGCGCAGCGCGGAGGGGTCTGGACCGACCTGCCCACCGAGCTGTTCGGTGTGGCCGCGGGCGCGGTGGGGGCCGCCCTCACCGTCGGCGTGTGGCACTGGAGCAGGGTGCCGACCGAGGCCGGCCGTTTCCGGTGGCTGCACGTGACGGTATTCGTCCTGTCGGTGCTGTTCTCCCTCACCCTGCTGTCCCTCATGGGGTACGGGCTGGTCGTCGCCCACCGCTGAGCCCGTGCCTCGCGGTCGGGGCCGCTGCGACGCCCGCGCGCGGCGCACAGCACGTGCGCCGCGCGCGGCGGGCCCGGACCGCACGGATCCGTTCCCCCCGAAGTGGCCGGCGGGGTGGCCGGGCCGGCCACCCGTACCGCCGTGGTGCCCGACCGGTTCGCGTGACCCGTCTCTCCCCGTCCGCGGCGGACCGGAGGGACGAGGGGGCCGGTCGTTGGGTAGGAAGGGGGTATGGGACGCGCACGTGAGGGACACGACATCCCCGCGACGGGGCTCTTCCTCTACGACCGGGACTGTGGGTTCTGCCAACGGTCCGTCGTCTTCGCGCGGGAGCGGGTGCGCACGCGCACCGCGTTCGCCGCCTGGCAGGACGTCGACCTGGACGCCTTCGGTCTCACACCGGAGCAGGCCGACGCACAGGCCTGGCTGGTCCGTCCGGACGGTGCGCCGCTCGCGGGAGGCGACGCGGTCGCCGGCCTCCTCGGGCACGGCCGGTTCCCCTTCCCCGTGTTGGGCCGGGTGATGGCCCTGCCGGGGTTCCGCGCGCTCACCCGGGCGGCCTACCGACTGGTGGCGGCCCACCGGCACCGCCTGCCCGGTGGCACCTCCACCTGCGCCCTGCCGCCGTCCCGCGACGACTGACACCGACACCCGACGCGAGGCCCCCGAGTGACCCCCCTGGCCCACACCACCGACCAGACCCTCCCCTCGTCCCGCTCGTCCTCGTGGAGCCGAGCCCGCTGGGCTGCGCGGTCGTCCTCATCACGATGGGGGTGCTCAGCGGCCGGCGCGGAATCCGGCCCAACGACGTCTTCGGGATCCGTGCCGCCTGCACACGCTCCGGTGAGGCCGCCTGGTACGCGGTGCACGAGGCCTCCACGCGGTGGTCCCTCCTGGCCGGCGTCGCCTTCCTGCCCGCCGTGATCCTCACCCCACTGATCGCCGACCCGAACGGGCAGATCGCCGCGATCCTGGTGCCCACCTTCCTGGGCACGGTCATTCCGCTGGTGGAGTCCTGGCGTGCGCACCGGATCGCCCGGGAACGCCCGGCCCGGGCGGAGGGCCGCGCCGACCTCCCCTGACCGACACGGACCCGGTCACGTCCGGGGGTCGGCGACGCGCAGCGCCCGGCACACCTCCAGCAACCGCCCGCGCAGCACCGCGCCGCGCTCGGCGAAGTCACGCTGGTACTCCATGTACGCGGCCTTGCCCTCGGCCGTCTCGATCCGCACCGGCTCGTACCCCCATTCCCGCAGGTCGTAGGGGGAGGCGCGCATGTCCAACGTGCGGATCTCGCGGGAGAACACGAAGCAGTCCACGACCAGCTCGGAGGGCATCGCGGGCGTGAGCTTGTACGCCCACTTGTACAGGTCCATGTTGGCGTGCAGGCACCCCGGCTGGTCCAGGTCCGCCTGGGCCTCACGGGTGGGCTGGAGGGTGTTGAGCGGGCGCGCCGGCTCCGTGAAGAACCGGAACGCGTCGAAGTGCGAGCATTGGATCCGGTGCGACTCGACCACCCGGTCGGTGCCCCCGTGGCCCAACCGCAGTGGCACCTGGCCGTGGCGGACCTCGGAGGTGCGGTAGGCCATCGCCCACTCGTGCAGCCCGAAACAGCCCAGGTGCGCCGGGCGCGACGCCACCGCCGACAGCAGGCGCTCCACGAAGTCCAGTACGGGACGGGCGGCCAGGAACGCGGACACGTCCAGGCCCACCCCGCCCGCGTCGTGCTCGACGTAGAAGCGCTCGTCCAGGCGCTCGCGCGCGCCCGCCCCGGACAGGAACGTGCCCACACCGGGATGCCAACGGCGGAGCTGCGCGGGCTTGAGGTTGTAGTAGGTGAACAGGAAGTCCTCGACCGGGTGTCGTTCGCCCGCCCCACGCCGGCGCAGGTGGTCGGCGGTGAGCGCGTCCACACGCTCCTCGTGGCGCGCGGCGCGCGCACGCCACTCCGTCTCCGTCAGCACGGCCCCGGTGGCCTCGGTCGTCGTCCCCATCACGGCCCCAGGGTATGCGCCGGCCACGCGTCCGGGTCGCCGCGATGGCGGTGGGCGGTTAGGGTCCCGGTGTGCAGATTCCCACCGACGAGCAGATCGTCGACCTCCACCGGAAGTACGCCCCCACCCCCGAGGCCTTCGAGCGGGTGTACACCCACTGCAGGGTGGTGTGCGCCGTCGCCGAACAGGTGCTGGGGCGCCGGCCCGCCGGGGTGGACCTCGCGCTGGTCCGCGCCGGCTGTCTCCTGCACGACATCGGCGTCTACCGCCTGGTCGACGCTTCGGGGAACATCGACCACGCCCGCTACGTGAGTCACGGTGTGCTGGGCCACGAGATCCTCGCCACCGAGGGGCTCCCCGAGACCCTGTGCCGGTTCTGCTCCCACCACACCGGGGTGGGCGTCACCGCCGACGACGTCCGTTCCCAGGGGCTGCCCGTGCCGGTCGCCGACTACCTCGCCGAGACCCCGGAGGAGGAGCTGGTGATGTACGCGGACAAGTTCCACAGCAAGACCGATCCGCCCGTCTTCCATTCCGTGGAGAGCTACGCGGCCAAGGTCCGCCGGTTCGGTGCCGACAAGGAGCTGCGGTTCAAGGCGATGGTGGAGCGCCACGGCGAACCCGACCTGGAGGCGCTCTCCCGGACCTTCGGTCACCGCGTGCTCTGAACGTCTCGTCGGTGCGGGGCCCGTGCGGTGGCCGTGGTCGACCGCGCCGGTGAGGACGGAGGGAGGCCGCCCCCGTGCTCGGCCGCCGTCGGCCGGGGGCGGGGCATCGGGTCCCGGTTCAGTTGGACTGCTGAACCGGCAGGTGGCGTCCCAGGTAGCCCACGTAGACGCGGTTGGTGGTGTCCGGGCCCAGGTCCGGGAAGAAGTACAGCCGTGGGCAGATGCCGTACTCGATGTCCAGCTTGATGTGCGCGTACATCGGGACCCGTCCGGCCGGGTCCACCTCGGGGGGCACCCGGAAGAACCGCTTCTCGTTGAGCTTGCCCCGGTTGCGCACGTGGTCCGACTCCTGCGAGGCCAGGCGCTTGACCGGGATGACCCGGTAACCGTCCGGCGGATCGCGCAGGTAGGAGTGGAATCCGAGCCCGCTGCCGGGGTTGTCGAACTGGTAGCGGGCGTAGTCGTTGAGCGCCAGCAGCGCCTCCCAGGCCCGGGTCACCCAGAGGGTCTCCTTGCGGCTGTCGGCCAGTTCGTAGACCGTCTGGTCCTCCAACGTGAAGTACAGGTGCGGCAGCGTCGTGTCGTCGGTGATGCGCTCCAGCAGTTCGGACACGCGCGCGGGGGGTCGGTGCTCCGGGTCGAGGGGGGCGGGCGCCGCCGCCAGCCGGAACAGACCCTTCTCCCGGATCCGTTCGCGCAGCCAGCGCGCCTCGTACCGTGAGGAGCGCGTCCCCTCGCGGGCGGCCCCCAGTTCCTCGGTCAGCTCCGCGGTCTCGTCGAGCAGCGCCTGGCGTTCGTCCGACAGTTCCCCGATGCGGGCGTTGAGACGACGCACTTCCTCGCGCAGACGCTGGACCTGTTGTTCCTGGGCCTGCGCGGCGGCCAGCTCCGCGCTGGTCACCGTGTCGTGGTCGGACCGGTGGGCGATGGCGTGCCCTGGTCCAGAGGCCGGAGGGAGAGCGAGGGAGGAGGGGCCCTGGCGCAGGTCGTCCGTCTCCTCGGTCAGGAGCGCGTCGATGGCCCGGAGGGGGTCGGGCAGCGTCAGGGACACGGCGTTGTCGCGTACGCGTCGTGAGAGGGCGGCCCCGACCCAGTTGCGGACCCGTTCGCCGTCCCGGGCGGTGTCCAGGGTGGCCGGACTCATCCGTGGATGGCGTGGGGCGTCCGCGTCGTTCTCGGGGTCCACCCCCGGTAAGAACGTGCGCACGCCCCCGGCGGGGACGTCCAGTTCCCGGGGGAGCAACCGGTACAGACCGTCCAGGGCGGCGGCGTCCAGCACGTATCCGGCGCACATCCCGGTGCACTTGGTCAGGGCGCCGGCCATGGATTCGCGCCAGGCGGCGACGGTCACGTCCGCGGGCGCACCGGTGGCGATGATCGCCAGCCGTCTCCGCGGGTCGAGGATGGCCGCGTGCAGGGCCGCCACGTCCGCCTCGTCGCGCCCGCGCACGATCCTGGGGGAGGGCGGCAGCGGGTGCGCGCCGTCATGGGCCTCCACCGTGTCCAGGAGCATGCGCGCGGCCTCGGGCGGCATCACGTCCAGACGGGTGGCCTCAGGGGGCAGGCCGGGGGCGGGATCCACGGACATGTCGAGCCACACGAGCCGTGAGGGGGACAGTTCGGGGTCGACGACCGCGGTGACGACTGTGCGCCACACCCCGTCGGGTTTGTCGGACTCGGTGGTGAGCCGGAGGAAGGTGAGTCCCTCCTCGGGGTTGTCGTGCCGGGCGACCAGGGCCCGGGATCTGTTGCTGAGGTCGTAGCGGCCCGGGGCGTCGAACTCCACACGCGCTCCGGAGTTCCCGCGCTTGCTCAACCAGCGGGAGAGAACGGCCGAGGCGACGGCGACGAGATCCGCGTCGTCGTCCGGGACGGAGATGAGCGTGCGGTAGACGAGCGGCAATGGGCACTCCCGGGTTCCCGTCGACAGCGGTGGACCCGAGGGCCCGACCGAACACCCGCCAGGGCCCTCACTCACCACTCTCTATCAAGGACCGCCTCCGCGCCAGCCGGTGCGCGCAAGATCTCCGCACGATGGGTGATCCCCGGTGCTCACAGGGCGTACCCGCCCGGGGTCCACGGCACGTCCAGGTCGTCGATGTGCACGTTCCACACGGCGTCGGGGAAGGCGTCCCGCAGCCGGGTGAGGGCGTCGAGGTAGTGGTGCGTCTGCGCCATCAGGGGCGCGTCGCCGATGTGGGAGCGGGTGAGCTTCGCGCTGCCGGCGAACAGTTCCCCGACGCGTTCTCGGACCGCGTACGGGCCCAGTGGCTCGAACATCTCCCGCGGACCGATCGCGGCGTCGGTCACCTGTCCCGTACGCAGCCATTCCGGAAGCCTGCGGGTGGTCTCGGCGACGAGCGCCTCGAAGCCGGCGTCGGTGATCTCCGTCAGCAGGGCGTGTTCGTCCCGGGTGAGCGGGGTGTCGCGGTGGGCCTCGTAGTACAGGGACACGCTCATCGGGGCTCCGGGTGGTGTGTGGACGTCGACGGTGCCGATCGTGCCGGCCACGGACGACGTTCGGCCGAGCGCCGTCACCGTTGCTCCAGTATGTCCAAGGGGCACGCCGTCTTTGGTGATCATGGACAACGCGCGGGTGCCCTGACCAGGGCTAGCGTCGCGCACATGACCACGCACCCGTTCTGGCTCGCCGGCACAGCAGCGACCGGCGACACCGACATGATCGTCCGCAACCCCTACACCGGCGAGGCCGCGGACACGGTCTCCGTGCCGACCCCGGAGCAGGTCGAGACGGCGGTGGCCGCGGCGCACGCCGTCGCCGGGCCGGCCGCGGCCCTGCCCGCCCACGTCAAGGCCACGGCCCTGGACCACGTCGCCCGTCGGATCGGCGAACGCGCCGAGGAGCTCGCCCGGGTGATCACCGCCGAGAGCGGCAAGCCGATCAAGTGGGCGCGGGTGGAGGCGACCCGCGCCGCGTCGGTCTTCCGTTGGGCCGCCGAGGAGGCCCGCCGGGACAGCGGCGACCTCCAGCGTCTGGACACCGACCCCGGCGGCACCGGTCGCATGGCTCTGATCCGTCGCGTGCCCAAGGGCCCGGTCCTGGGCATCTCACCGTTCAACTTCCCGCTCAACCTGGTCGCCCACAAGGTCGCGCCCGCGATCGCGGTCGGCGCTCCGATCATCCTCAAGCCGGCCCCCGCCACCCCCATCACGGCGCTGCTGCTCGGTGAGATCATCGCCGAGACGGAGCTCCCCGGGGGCATGGTGTCGGTGCTGCCCATGCCGAACGAGTCCGCCGCGGCGCTCATCACCGACGACCGTCTGCCGGTGGTGTCCTTCACCGGTGGCGCCTTCGGCTGGGAGATCCAGCGTCGCGCCCCGCACAAGCACGTCACCCTGGAGTTGGGCGGCAACGCCGCCGCGGTGGTCCTCGACGACGCCGACCTGGACCACGCCGCACGTCGGGTGGCGCTGTTCGGCAACAACCAGGCCGGGCAGGTGTGCATCGGCGTGCAGCGGGTCGTGGTGACCGACGCCGTGCACGACGCGTTCGTTCCGCGCCTGGTGGCCGAGGTCGAGGCGCTCGGTACCGGCGACCCCGCCGACCCGGGGACCGACGTGGGGCCGATGGTCGACCAGGCCGCCGCCGAGCGGGTGGCCTCCTGGGTGGCGGAGGCGGTCTCTTCGGGGGCGCGCGTGCTCACCGGAGGCACCCGTGACGGGGTCACGGTGGCGCCCACGGTCCTGGTCGAGGCGCCCGCCGACGCCAAGGTGGTGCGCGAGGAGATCTTCGGTCCGGTCCTGGTGGTCCAGCGGGTCGCCGACACCGACGCCGCCTTCGCCGCCGTCAACGACAGCGCGTTCGGGCTCCAAGCGGGTGTGTTCACCCGGGACCTGCCCACCGCGTTCCGCGCCCACCGTGAGCTGGAGGTCGGTGGTGTCGTCGTCGGCGACGTCCCCACCTTCCGCGCCGACCAGATGCCCTACGGCGGCGTCAAGGGATCCGGAGTGGGCAAGGAGGGCGTGCGTTCGGCGATGACCGATCTCACCGACGAGCGCATCCTGATCCTCACCGGCATCGACCTGTAGCCCCGGGCACGTGAGCGGCCGGTGACCGCCGAGACATCGGAGGCGGTCACCGGCCGTGAGTGGGGGCTTGCTCTCGCCCCGCGGTGAGGAGGGAGTCCTCTACAGGCCCGTGGCGTGCTCGTACAGCCGCCGGGCCTCGGCGCCCAGGCGGGGGCCGTACTGGGTCGAGCGGTCGTCGGCGTACTTGAAGCTCACGACCGAGGCGATGGTGCCCTGACCGGTGGCCGGGTCGAAGTCGGCGAACCACGGTCCTCCGCTGGACCCCTGGGTCATGGCGCAGCGCACGCCGTTGGCGGTGGTGCCGCCGGTGTCCGGAACGGTCCGGCCGGAACAGTAGTGCAGTTCCTTGCCGTCGAAGGGCGAGGCGGCCGGGTATCCGAAGGTGTACACCTGCACGCCCTGCGCGACCCGCTCCTGGGTCCAGGTGTCGAAGGACAGTCGCTGGGAACCGACCCGGTCCTGGACGGCGGCGGAGCCGTCCCGGTTCAGCACGACCATCGCGAAGTCGTAGCTGTCGTCGGCCTGGTCCGCCCACTGCGGGGAGACCAACAGGTCGCGCGCGGTGAACTTGCCGTAGGGGCTCTCGCCGTCGGTGTGGCCGGGCACGAAGGTCCAGTTGCGCGCCCACGAACCCTGCCCGTCCTTGGCGCAGTGTCCGGCGGTCACCAGGGTGCTCTTGTTGGCCGCGTCCACGACCGACGCCGAGCAGGTGAAGTCGCGCCCGTCCATGGTCAGGTACACCTTGCCGGTGGTGCGGGTGACGAGTCCGCCGTCGTTCCAACGCTCCCCGTCACTGTCGGGACGGGCGGCCTGCGGCTCCACGTCGGCGGAGGTGCCGGGCGTCGGCGGCTCGGTGAGCTCCAGGGTGGAGTCGACGAGGTCGGTGATGGGGCGCGCGGCGGCCATCCGTTCGCCGGTCCAGTAGTCCAGGACCGCGGAGTTCTGGGCTTCGGTGACCGCCCCGGACTGATGGGCGGCCTCGTCCACACGGGTGGCGGCGGTCTGGCTCAGTCGGGCCGGAGAGTCCGAGGTGGCGGCGCTGTGCACGGCGCGGGTGACGGCCGCAGCGGGGTCGGGGAGTTCGTCGATCATCGCCAGACCCGCGAGGGCGACCGTGGCGGCGGCCAGCGGGGCGAGGACCTTGTATGCGGTGGACGAGGTCATGGTCCGATCTTTGCATACTCGCAGTAACTCTTTAGCTACTTTGAGTTTGTGTCGCCGCTTTTTCGGGCAGGAGGACCGGACACGCTCGTCGGAGAACGTCCGGGCCGTGATCGTGTCCGGGGGTGCGCGTTACCCGGCCGGCGGGATGGTCACCCTGGTGGGGGACTCCTCGGGGGAGGTCACCTCGATCCGGTCCGTGGTCCGGCCCTCCGCGGTGTAGCGGGCGTCGCGGCCGTCCACCACGACGGCCGGCCGGTGCCCGGCCGGAACGTGTCCCACACCACCGACGACAGCGCGGCCTCCACCGTCACCGGTTCCCCGGGGGTGACGTCGCGCATCGTGTAGGGGGTGTGGCTCAGGAGCGAGCCGGTGCCCCGGTCGTCGATCGCGTACAGGCCCCCGACACCGATCCGCCGATTGGGTGACAATAGGGGAGTGCGAGAAGAACAGCAGCGAACAGTAGTGATCCTCGGGTCCACCGGCTCCATCGGCACCCAGGCCATCGACATCGTCCAGCGCCATACGGGACGCTTCCGCGTCCTGGGTCTGGCGGCGGGGGGCGGGCGGTTGGACCTGCTCGCCAAGCAGGCCGTGCGGCTGGGCGTCGAGCGGGTGGCCGTGGCCGACGCGTCGCGGGCCGCCGAGCTCACCCGTCTGCTGACCGAGCAGGGTGCCTCTCCCGAGGTGCTCACCGGCGCCGAGGGGGTCGCCGAGCTGGCCGGCACCGCCTGCGACGTCGTCCTCAACGGCATCACCGGCGCCCTCGGCCTGGAGTCCACCCTGGCCGCGCTGCGCGCCGGGAGCACCCTGGCCCTGGCCAACAAGGAATCCCTCATCATCGGCGGTCCGCTGGTGCGCGACCTGGCCGCACCCGGCCAGATCGTGCCGGTCGACTCCGAGCACTTCGCCATCGCCCAGTGCTTCCCCTACCGGCCCGAGGGCGAACTCACCGGCCTCGCCCAGGGGCTGGTGCGCGCGGAACTCGCCGAGGTGCGCCGCCTGGTGGTCACCGCCAGCGGCGGGCCCTTCCGCGGTCGCCGCGCCGAGGAGCTGGCGGAGGTCACGCCGGAGCAGGCGCTGAACCACCCGACCTGGAGCATGGGGCCGGTGGTCACCGTCAACTCCGCCACCCTGGTCAACAAGGGGCTGGAGGTGATCGAGGCCAACCTGCTGTTCGACATCCCCTTCGACCGGATCGACGTGGTGGTCCACCCGCAGTCGATCGTGCACTCCATGGTCGAGTACGTGGACGGCACCACGTTGGCCAAGGCCAGCCCGCCCAGCATGATGATCCCGATCGCCTACGGCATGAGCGCACCCGAACGCGTGCCCGACGTCGCCCCCGGCATGGACTGGACGCGGGCGCAGAGCTGGACGTTCGAGCCGCTGGACCACGAGGTGTTCCCGTCGGTGCGCATCGCGGCGGAGGTCGGTGCCGCCGGCGGCACCGCGCCCGCGGTCTACAACGCGGCCAACGAGGAGGCGGTCGACGCCTTCCTGCGTGGAAACCTCGCGTTCCCGTCGATCATGGACACCGTCTCCCGGGTAGTCTCGGAACACCAGCGGACGGACCGGCCGGGTTCCACACCCCTGACCCTGGACGACGTGTACGCCGCTGACACCTGGGCCCGCACCCGCGCACGCGAACTGCTCGTCCGCGGCTGAGGACCGATTCTGGCTTGAGGAGAGATACATGGTCGTCTTGCTGACCGTGGTCGGGATCATCCTGCTCGTCCTGGGACTGCTGTTCTCGATCGCCTGGCACGAACTCGGCCACATGGCCACGGCCAAGATGTTCGGCATCAAGTGCACCGAGTTCATGGTCGGGTTCGGTAAGACCCTGTGGTCGACCCGCCGAGGGGAGACCGAGTACGGCATCAAGGCGGTGCCGCTGGGCGGGTTCGTGCGGATGGTCGGCATGATCCCGCCGGCCCGTCGCACCCAGGACCACGGTTCCCGGAAGATGTCGCGATGGCGGGCCATCGCCGAGGACGCCCGTGAGGCGTCCTACGTCGACCTGGGGCCGGAGGACCAGGACCGGCAGTTCTACCAGCGTGCGCCGTGGAAGCGACTGATCGTCATGTTCGCCGGCCCGGGGATGAACCTGGTGCTCGGGACCGTGCTGCTCTCCGTGCTCTTCATGGGCATCGGCGTGTACCAGGACACCAACGAGGTCGGTGTCGTCAACGAGTGCGTGGCCCCCGGCGACTCCGCCATCACCGAGTGCACCGAGGACCTGCCGCCCACCCCCGCCCACGAGGCCGGGCTGCTCCCC
>NZ_QOCZ01000167.1 GCF_018207095.1 Nocardiopsis sp. MG754419
CGCGCACGCCGTGCCCGAGACGACCCCCTCCCCCGAACGCCACCCCGAGGGGGACACCACCCCCGTGGAGGACCGACCGACGGAGGATCGGGCCGCGGAGCCGGTGACGGAGCGGGGCTCGGGTTCGGAGGCGGACCCCGTCGACGCGCCCGCCACAGCGGAGACGCCGCTGTGGGAGCCTCCCACCGACGACGCCGTGACCTCCGCGCTGGAGGACTACGTACCTCCGGTCTGGACCCCGCCCGAGGAGGACGTCTCCGCCGAGAGCGCGTCCGCGCCGCCGGTCGAGACCACCACCGAGCGCACCGGATCGATCGCCGGCCTCGCCCTGGACCACGACACCGGCCCGGAGGTGCGCGCCGCCTTCCGGTGGGGTTCGGCCCCTCCGGGCGCCGCACGCCCCGCGTCGGAGCCCGAGCACCGACCCGGATCGGTCGAGAGCGACCGGGAAGGCACAGCGCCGGCGGCGGTCGACACAGTGGAGAGGACCGGGGCCGTCACCGAGGTCGAGCCCGACCGCGAGCCCGCGGACGACGTCCCGGCGACCGCGTCCCCGGCGGGCGGGACCACCGACACACCGGCGGAACGGTCCGCGCCCGAACCGGAACGGGTCGAGAGGACCGCACCGCCCACGCGGCGGCGGGCGGAACCGCTGCGCAAGCGCCCCATGGTGCTCAAGCCGCCGCGGCCGCCCATGCCGGACTTCGCCTCGGGCCCGCCCTCCCGGCGGGTGCGCAGCGAACCGCTTCCGCCCGAGGAGCACTGACACACACGTCGGCCCCGGAACCCCGAAGGTTCCGGGGCCGAGGTGTGTCCGCCGGGGCCCACGTCCGCTCCGGCGGGGGACGCGGCCCGTCGAGGCCCTTCCCTCCCTGTCCCCGCCGTCGGCCCCGTCCGGGGTCACGCTCGGGGTCGGCCTCCGGTGCCGCTGAGGACCGCACCGTCCGAGGTGGAGTGGGGTTTCGGCGCGGGTGGGTGACCACCGCACCCGGGCCGGATCAGCGGCGAACCGGGGTGTCCCCGCCGCTCGGCACCACGCACACGTGTGGCCCCGCACCCGGCCGGGTGCGGGGCCACACGTGGCGTGTACGCGTTCTCAGCCCCGGGGGGCACAGAGGGCGTTGGCGACGGCCGCGATGCCCTCACCTCGGCCGGTGAGGCCGAGACCGTCGGTGGTGGTCGCCGAGATGCTCACCGGCGCCCCCACGACCTCGGAGAGCGTCTTCTCCGCCTCCGCACGCCGTGGCGCGAACTTGGGTCGGTTGCTGATGATCTGGACGGCGACGTTGCCGATCTCGAACCCGGCCGCGTGCACGCGCGCGACGGTCTCGGTGAGCAGTGCGGCGCCCGAGGCGCCCTTCCACCGAGGGTCGGAGGTGCCGAAGTTGGATCCGAGGTCGCCCAACCCGCAGGCGGACAACAGTGCGTCACAGGCCGCATGGGCCGCGACATCACCATCGGAATGGCCGCTCACACCGTCTTCTCCCGGCCATTCCAAGCCGGCGAGAAAAAGTGTTCGTCCAGGAGAAAACGGGTGGACGTCGGTTCCGACGCCCACCCGAGGCATTTTCGTCATGAATTACGTGATTCCGCGACTATCAGTTCGTCAGAACCTCGTCGAGGAGGGCCTCGGCCTTGTCCTCGTTGGTCTTTTCCGCGAGCGCGAGTTCGCTGACGAGAATCTGCCGCGCCTTGGCGAGCATCCGCTTCTCACCGGCGGACAATCCACGTTCCTTGTCCCGACGCCACAGATCGCGCACGACCTCCGCGACCTTGTTGACGTCGCCGGACGCCAACTTCTCCAGGTTCGCCTTGTAGCGCCTGGACCAGTTGGTGGGCTCTTCGGTGTGAGGTGCGCGCAGCACCTCGAAGACCTTGTCCAGGCCTTCCTGCCCCACCACGTCGCGAACGCCGACATCCTCGGCGTTCGCGGCCGGCACACGCACCGTCAGATCGCCCTTGTCAACCCTCAGAACGAGGTAGGTTCTGTCCTCGCCCTTAATGGTGCGAGTCTCGATCGCTTCAATACGAGCAGCCCCATGATGGGGGTAGACAACAGTGTCGCCGACCTTGAAAGCCATGTGACAGGTACCCCTTCCGCTCCCCCTAGGATACCATGAATCTGTGACTTAACGTACCTAATAGCTTTGCGAACACGCAGGTCAAGCCACACTTTTTAGGGCTTGACAAAGTGTACCCGAGGAGTGTCGCGCGCCCGGCCGAAGCGGCCGCGAGAGGCCGCGAACCCCCGCTGGCCAGCCGAAGCACGATGACGCGCCCGCGGACTTGGGATAGGGTTCGCCCTCGCACGAGCACGCTCCGCGAGTGACCATGGCGATCTAGATCACTATTTCGGACCGGGTTGGTCTTACCTTGATGCGTCCGGATCCCGGACGCCCCCATCCCGCTCTTCCACACCGTGCCATGAGGCCCGGCACGACCCCGTCGTCGCCCGCTCGTCGCCGCTCCCGCGACCTCCCGACGCGGCGTCGCGGACCGGCCTCTCCTCCCACTGCAGGGAACAACGCCGCGGGCCCCGGAACACGCATGTCCCAGGGCCCGATGACGGTCGAGGAGGGGTCACACCTCGGGTTCGTAATCCTCACGCTTCTCTCCGGTCACCATGTAGACCAGGTTGTCGGCGACGTGCACCGCGTGGTCACCGAAGCGTTCGTAGAAACGACCGACCAGTGTCACGTCCATGGTCGCCTCGACGCCGTACTCCCATCCGGGGGCGAGGATGCGCTGCAGCAGCTTGCGCCGCAGCCGGTCCATCTTGTCGTCGTCCTTGTCCAGTTCGAGGGCGGTGTCGGCGTCCTTCTCCGAGATCACCTCACCGGCCTTGGTGACCAGCAGCTCCGCCTCGTGTCCCATCTCCAGGACGATCGAGCGGACCGGCTTGGGGATGGCCGAGTCCGGGTGCCGGCGCCGGGCGATCTTGGCGAGGTGAACGGCGTGGTCGCCCATCCGCTCCAGGTCACCCCGCATGTAGAGGGCGGTGATGATGGTCCGCAGGTCGGAGGCGACCGGCTGCTGGCGGGCCATCAGGCTGAAGGCGGTGTCCTCGATGTCCTGGTCCAGGCGGTTGATCGCCTCGTCCCCGGAGATCACCTCCTGCGCCGCCGTCAGGTCGCTGTCCAGCAGGGCGGTGGTGGCACGCGCGACGGCGTGCCTGGCGAGCCTCGTCATCTCGACGAGGCGTTCACTCAGGCTGTCTAGATCCTCGTGGTACGTATCGCGCATGGCGTCAATGCTCCCAGTGTCGGTTTGAAGAATCGGCCAAGAATCGGTGAACGATGGAAGAACCTCGGTTGTGTCGCATGCCCTGACCGGGTAAAGCCCTAGTCGGCACGTTTACGATCGAATCGTGCAAGGGGAACTTCTCGCCGCCGTGACCGGCATCATCGGACTCATTCTCGGCATCGTCATCGGAGTCGGTGTCGCCGGTCCCTTCTTCCGTACGCGGGCGGAGCGACTGGAACCACCGCCCAGTCAGGAGGGCACCGGCCTCCCTCCAGGGATCGCCGCGGTGCTCTCCGCGTTGCCGTCCTCTGCCGTGGTCCTGGACCCCGGGGACAAGGTGCTCCGCGCCTCCTCCGCCGCCCGGGCCTTCGGCATCGTCCGCGGGGAGGAACTCGTCATCGGCGAGCTCCTGGCTCTGGCCCGCAAGGTCCGACGCGACGGAGTGATCCGCGAGACCGAGATCGAGGTGGCCGTCCGCAAGTTCGGCCCCGACGCCACGTCCTTCGCCGTGCGGGTGGCCCCGCTCGGCGGCACCGGCCTGGTGCTGGTCCTGGCCGAGGACCAGACCGAACACCGCCGGGTGGAGGCGGTCCGCCGCGACTTCGTCGCCAACATCTCACACGAACTCAAGACCCCGGTGGGCGCGCTGTCCCTGTTGGCGGAGACCGTACAGGACGCGAGCGACGACCCCGAGGCGGTCCGCCGGTTCACCGAGCGCATGCAGACCGAGGCCTCCCGGCTGACCGCGGTCATCCAGGACCTCATCACGCTCTCGCGCATCCAGGGCGCCGAGCCGATCGCCGAACCCGCCCCGGTCCACCTGGAGTCGGTCCTGGACGAGGCGATCGACGCGGTGCGCATGCCCGCCGACGCCAAGGGGATCGAACTGGTCGGCAGCGGGGCCGAAGGGCTCACCGTACTCGGCGACGAGGCCATGCTCGGCACCGCGCTGCGCAACCTCGTCACCAACGCCGTCGCCTACAGCCCCAAGAACACCCGGGTGGCGGTCTCCGTGGGGATCTCCCGGTCGAGCATCGACATCAGCGTCGCCGACCAGGGCATCGGGATCCCCCAGCAGGACCTGGAACGCATCTTCGAGCGGTTCTATCGAGTGGACGCCGCTCGGAGCCGGGCCACCGGTGGTACCGGTCTCGGCCTGGCCATCGTCAAGCACATCATGACCCACCATCGTGGCGAAGTGACCGTGTGGAGCAAGGAGGGGTCGGGGTCGACGTTCACTCTGCGTCTGCCCAGGCCCGAGAGCCGGGAGTTCGACGTACCCCGGAACGACAACCACCAGGAGACGGCACAGTGACGCGTGTACTCGTAGTAGAGGACGAGGAGTCCTACAGCGACGCCCTGTCGTACATGCTGCGCAAGGAGGGTTTCGAGGTCGCGGTGGCCCCCACGGGCACCGTGGCTCTGGAGACCTTCGACCGGACCGGGGCCGATCTGGTACTGCTCGACCTCATGCTGCCGGGTCTGTCGGGCACCGAGGTGTGCCGGACCCTGCGACAGAAGTCCAACGTCCCCGTCATCATGCTCACCGCCAAGGACTCCGAGATCGACAAGGTCGTCGGCCTGGAACTGGGCGCCGACGACTACGTGACCAAGCCGTTCTCCTCCCGCGAGCTCGTGGCCCGGATCCGCGCGGTGCTGCGCCGTCGTGGCGAGGTCGAACAACCGACCAGCGTCATCCTCGAAGCCGGCCCCGTCCGCATGGACGTGGAACGGCACGTGGTGACCGTGCGCGGCGACAACGTGCAGCTGCCGCTCAAGGAGTTCGAGCTCCTGGAGGTGCTGCTGCTCAACGCCGGCCGCGTGCTCACCCGGATGCAGCTCATCGACCGGGTGTGGGGCGCCGACTACGTCGGTGACACCAAGACCCTCGACGTGCACGTCAAGCGCCTGCGGGCCAAGATCGAGGAGGACCCGAGCAGCCCGCGCTACATCGTGACGGTGCGTGGACTCGGCTACAAGTTCGAGCCGGTCACCGTCGAGGTGGAGTAGCGACCGCCCACGGGGGATCCTCGTCGGACTCCCCCGCCGCGGTGCTCCGCCGCACCGTGTCCCCGGAGTCCCGGGCCGTGGCCCCGCCACCGCCCGGGCCCCGGTCCTCCTCGGCCGGGTCCCGCACGCCCCTCCCGGGTTCCGTGCCCGATCGAACCGGCCCGGCGTACCGTTCCACGGCGCGCAGCAGGACCTCACAGGCGCGCCGCAACCGCGCGCGCGAGACGGCGCCGTAGCCGATGACCAGCCCGTGCACACGTGGTTCCGCGTGGCTGGTCCGACGCGTGTCCTCGACCAGGACCCCCGCGGCGGCCGCCTCCGCGATCACCGGGTCGACCGCCTCCTCCGGCAGGGGGAGCAGCACGTGCAGGCCCGCGGTGTCCCCGGTCAGACGCGGTCCCAGGTACTCCACGAGCAGGGCCCGACGGCGGGCGTACTCCCGACGCATGCGACGCAGGTGACGGTCCAGATCCCCGCGTTCCAGCAACAGGGCGGTGGCCTCCTGCACCGGACCACTGGTGCGGTCGGACAGGTCGGCCCGCAGGCGGGCCAGGCGGCGGACCAGGTCGGGTGCGGCGACGATCCACCCGATGCCCAGATCGGGGTCGAGCGTCTTGGAGAGCGTGCCGAGCAGGACGACCCGCGCGGGGTCGAGCCCGTACAGGGCGGGCAGGGGCGCGACGTCGTAGCGGAACTCCGCGTCGTAGTCGTCCTCCACCACCCACGCCCCCGTGCGCGCGGCCCAGGACAGCAGGCGCTCGCGTCGGGGGACGGGGAGCCGGCCACCGAGCGGGTACTGGTGCGCGGGGGTCGTGTAGACGAGATCGAGGTCCTCGGGGAGGTCGTCGGTGCGCAGCCCGTCACGGTCGACCGGGACGGGGACCACGTGGGCGCCGCGGGCGGCCAGGATGGTGCGGGCCTTGCCGTACCCGGGGTCCTCGACGCCCGCCCGGGCCCCGGGTCCGAGCAGCGCGGCCACGAGGTCGAGGCCGTTGCCGGTGCCCCGGGTCACGATGAGGTTCTCCGGACCGACACGGATCCCCCGGGCGCGACGCAGGTGTTCGGCGAGAAGGGCGCGCAGCCGGGGTCGCCCGCGCGGGTCGGGGTCGTCGTCGGGGACGTGTTCGGCCGCGTGCCGCCAGGCGCGGCGCAGGGCGGCCCGGTCGTGGTCGTGCACCCAGGCGGCGCCGGGGAGCAGGTCGATACGGCCCTCGCGACGGGTCGCGTCACGGGAGGGGCGCCCCCGGTCGACCTGCCCGTGGTCGACGGTGTCGGCGCCCGAGCGGTCGGGCCCGGACGGCGCCCGTGGGCTCAGGGGTTCGTGCGCGGCGACGAAGGTGCCCGAGCCGTGTCGGCCCTCCAACCATCCCTCGGCGTAGAGCTGCTGGTAGGCGTCGGTGACGACGGTACGGCTCACCCCCAACTGCGTGGCCAGGGAGCGGCTGGAGGGCAGGCGTTCGGAGGGCCGGAGCACCCCCGTGGTCATGGCCGTGCGCAGCTCCGACGCCAACTGGGCGGTGAGCGGGGTGGGGTCGGAACGGTCCAGGCGGACCGCCGGATCGGTGAGACGTCGCGCCATAGTGGTCCTTTGTTATCCGCGAAAAGTGGCCATGGTCGAGGTGTCCACTTCCTTTCTACGGTGAACGCATGCTCTCCAAGGAATCCGCGGCCGAACGCCCGCTCTCCCCCACCGAACGCACCCGGCTCGGGCGCTCCTCCCACAAGGCCCGGAGCGACCGCTCCGAGCTGTACGCGCTCCTGGACGAGGGACTCGTCTGCCATCTGGGCGTGGTCGTGGACGGCGCGCCCCGGGTGGTGCCGACGGGGTACGGCCGGATCGACGACACCCTGTACCTGCACGGATCCACCGGGGCGCGCTCACTGCGCGAGGGCGGTGAGGTGTGCGTGACGGTGACCCTGCTGGACGGGATCGTGATGGCGCGCTCGGCCTTCCACCACTCGATGAACCACCGCTCGGCCATGGTCTTCGGGACGCCGCGTGTGGTGACCGACCCCGAGGAACACGCGGCGGGGCTGCGCGCCATCACCGAACAGCTCGCCCCGGGGCGGTGGGACGCGGTGCGCGGGCCGAACGCCAAGGAGTCGGCGGCGACCCGGGTGCTGGCCCTGTCGCTGGCGGAGGCGTCGGTGAAGGTGCGCACGGGGCCGCCCGCCGACGAACCGGCGGACCTCGACACCCCGGTCTGGGCGGGGGTGCTCCCGGTGCGCACCGTGTTCGCTCCGCCGGTCACGGACCCGGACCTGGCCCACGACCTGCCCGTCCCCGCGCACGTGAGCGCCCGTGTGACCGACGGCTGAGGAACGGGTCCGCCCCCGCGCGGGCTCCCGACGCCCGGCCCGGGTCCGGACCCCTGGTGGGCGGACCCGCGGTGCACGGTCGGCACGGTCGCGCTCGTGGAGAGCGCGGGTACGGGCGCGGGCGGAACAGCGCGCGGCGGCCCGCGGCGGGCTCCGCTCAGACCTCCAGGACGACGGTGAAGGGGCCCTCGTTGGTCAGCCCCACGGACATTCGGGCACCGAACTCCCCCGTGGCCACCTCGGCGCCCAGGGCGCGCAGTTCCTCGACGACGGCGTCGACGAGGGGTGCGGCGACCGGCCCGGGGGCCGCCGCCTGCCAGGTGGGACGCCGTCCCTTGCGGGCGTCACCGTAGAGCGTGAACTGGCTGACCACCAGCAGGGGGGCGTTGGTGTCGGAGCAGGATTCCTCGTCCTCCAGGATCCGCAGCGTCCACAGCTTGCGGGCGATCTTGGCGGCCTCCGCCGCGGTGTCGGTGTGGGTGACCCCCACCAGGGCCATGAGACCGGGTCGGGTGATCTCGCCGACCACCGCACCGTCCACGGTCACCGAAGCCTGCGACACCCGCTGCACGACCGCGCGCATGGGTTCCCCCTCGTTCTCGTCGTCGACGCTCGACGTCCCGACCCGGGACGCTCCTACCGCGATCGTTGCAGCTGGTTGAGGAGCCGCGCACGTCGGGTGTTCGTGATGACGCCGGTGAGGGTGACCACGAACGTGGTGATCGAGTCCGTGAAGTCCTCGATCCGCCACTCTCGCGGGCCCGTGTACCAGTGGAGGCCGTCGCCGTCGAGCTCCTCGGGTTCGAGATCGGCGATCGCGGCCCCCGCCAGGATGTTGGCCCAGCGCTCCACGTCATCGAAGATCACCGCGTAGGGCAGGTAGCGCGAGTACAGCTCCACCCGTTGCCCGGCCGGAGCGCTCTGCGCGCGCGGGCTGAGCAGGTAGTCGCGGAACCCCATGGTGTGCGCGTACACGGAGCTGCCGAGGGCGGTCTTGGCGGGCATGTACTGCGCACCCGCGGTGACGGCCGCGCCGGCGATGATGACGGCCAGACCGGTGAAGGCCGCGCTGGTGAAGGCCGCGAGCAGCACGGTCAGCAGGACGCCGCCGGCGGTGGTGACCATGCCGACGGTGGTCCAGACACCGCGTACCCGGCTGGGCGAGCGGGAGAACCACTTCAGCCGGACCATGTCCCGGTACAGCTCCTCGCGGACCCGGTCGATGCGGGCGGGCAGGTCCTCGGAGTGACGGGGCGAGGCGAGTTCGGACAGGCGCACGGTGCGCTTCTCGCCGAAGAGGGCGTCCAACAACAGCCATTCGGAGGCGAGCAGGGTGTCCCCGCGCGGCCCGTCCAGACGGACCAGCCGCCAGTCGACCGAGGTGAAGTGTTCGTGCGGGAGCTCCTCGACCCGGATGTACCCGCGTACCGCCAGGTCCAGGACGCTCGCGGTGAGGTCGGCGATGTCCACGCGTTCGTCGACCAGGGTGCCGATCTGGCCGGGGTGGACGTCGTCGGGGGCGTGGAAGCGCAGGCGCCCGTGCTCGCCCGGTTCGACCGGGGCGTGGTCGCCTTCGGAGGCCTCGCGGCGGAGGGCGCGTTCGTCGCGTCCGCGGATCCGGATGAGCGCGATGAGACCGCCCACCAGCACCAACAGCAACAGACCGAAGACACTCGCGGTGGCCGGGGTGATCTTGAACGCGGAGGCCAGGGACCAGCGTCGCGTGAGGATGGGTTCGCCCTCGGCCGTCCCCGGCGGGTAGTTGACGACGATGTCGAGCCGGTCGTCGGGCCCCATGTCGGCCTGGAGGAAGTGCGCGACGACCGCCTCGTCGCCCATGTCCGAGGCCGTGCAGTACATGGAACTGCGGGGCTCGCCCGCCAGGCACGAGAGCGCCTCCGGCGGTAGGGGCGCGGTGACGGTGACGTCGGTGCTGCGGACCGGGTGACTGTAGGCGCCCACGGCGCGCCACTCCACCTGGACGCCCTGGGCGACCTCACCGACCGTGCCGCCCACCCGGTAGGACAGACGCACGCCCCGGGTGCCCTCGGTGGGGATGTGCACCAGCAGTGCGCCGCCCGCCTCCTCGGTCTCGACGTCGAGGGTGGCCCCGTCGGCGTCGACGGCGGAGACCCCGGTGATGTCGAAGCGACGGTCGTGGTCGGTGTCGTAGATCATGGTGGCGGTCAACGCCCGGGTGAAGGTCGCGGGCGCCTCCCCCTCGAAGCGAAGGGACTCCTCACCACTGAGAACGCCGTGCTGATCCAGCTCCAGGACGATCTCGTTGGTGATGGTCGGGTCCGACGCGGAACGGGGTCCGATGCCCGCCGCGGTGTGCCCCGGTACTGTGGTCATCGGTGCGGCCGCCGTCGCCGCGTGCGCCTCCCCTGTCGGCCACGCCACGGTGACCGCTGTGATCAGCGAGGAGAACACGAAGAGGGCCGTCGCCCAAGCGACGGCCGGGCGCCAGGAGCCGACCCACCACATGACGCGAGAGCCTATCCGGTCCTCCCTCGGACCGTGCCCGCAGGGCGCCTTCCGCGGCGCCGCGGATCGGTGTTCCCATGAGCCGTCCGACGCGTCGGCGCGAACGGACGTGACCGCGTGGTGAGCGCACGCCGCCCCGATCCGGACCTCGACCCGTGGGCGGAACGGCGCGGCCTCCTCCAGCGCATGGGGTTGGGCGTGTCCCTGTCGCTCGGCACCGGGTTGGCCGCGGTCGGGTTCACCGGCTTCCTCGCCATCTCCACGGTGCTGCCGGGGGCCGAACCGGCGTGGGGCGACCCGGTGGGCACCGACCCCACCGAACTGATGTCGGAGGACGCGCAGGGGCGACAGGTCGACCTCCGGGACGCGCCGGTCGACGACCCACTCGGACGGAACCCGCTGTACGCGGCGGGCGAGCTGGGCGAGGTGACGTGTTCCCCACCACGGTTGGACGAGGACGACCCCCGTTCCGTGGAGGCGTTCGTCCACGCCATCGCCGACTGCCTGGACACGGCCTGGACGGCCCACTTCGACGAGGCGGGGCTGCCGTTCAGCTCGCCCAACCGGGTGTACTGGTACGCGGAGGGGCACAGCCCCTGCGGCCCCTTCCCGACCGAGGGCACCGCGGCCTTCTACTGCCAGGCCAACCAGGGCCTCTACCTGGGGGTGAAGGACATCGTGGCGGCGTCCGCGGGCAGTGACGAACCCGAGGCGTACACGTTCCTGCTGAGCCACGAGTACGGGCACCACGTGCAGGGCCAGTCGCGGATGCTCGCCGAGTTCCACGCGCTGCGGGCCGGCTCCGACGCCGAGACCGCCGACGAACTGACCCGACGCAACGAGCTCCAGGCCAACTGCCTGGGCGGCGTGTTCGTCGGCTCCGCCGAGGACTCCCTCGGTTACGGTCCGGGCGAACGCGAGAACATCCTGGACGACGTGGCCCGCAGATCCGACCACGCGGGCACGAGCACGCACGGTTCCGTGGAGAACGGGCGTCTGTGGACCGCGCACGGGCTGGACCGAAGGGACCCGGCCGCCTGTAACACCTGGGAGGCGGGCGAGGAGCTGGTGCGGTGAGCGCGACCCTGGACCACGACGGGACGGACGGGCCCTCCCCGTCGGCACGCGTGCGCCGCACCCACCGGACCCGCCGTCGGTTGTTCAGTGTGGTCTGCGGTCTCCTGGTGGGCCTGTTGGCGTTGTCGCTGCTGGCGTGGACCACCGTCCAGGACGGGGAGGAGTCCCCCGGGACCGGCACGGTGGCCGAACCCGCCGAGGACGGCGAGGGCGGCGGGGGCGGCGAGGACAAGCCCGGGCAGGACGGGGCGGTCGCGGACGGCCGTGCCGGACCGCCCCAGCGGGCAGACCGCGCTCCTCGCCAACCCCCTCTACACGACGGGGCGGCTGAGCCCACTGCCGTGCCCGGTCCCCGACGTGGACGTGCACGAACCCGCGTCCATGGAGGTGTTCCTGCACGGGGTCGCCGACTGCCTGGACGACGTCTGGCGGACGCAGTTCGAGCGGGCCGGGATCCCCTTCAGCCCGCCCGACCGCGTGTTCTGGACCGAACCGGGGGTCAGCCCCTGCCGCGCCTACCCCTCCGCCGCGGGCGCCTTCTACTGTCGGGCCGGCGGTGCCATCTACATCGGTACCGAGGACGTGGTGGACAAGTGGAACGGGGCCGAGGACAGCGTGGTCTACGCGTCGCTGCTGGCCCACGAGTACGCGCACCACGTACAGGGCGAGTCGGGGCTGCTGGAGTACTACCACGAACAGCGCCAGCTGGAACGGGACGACGCCGGCCGCAACACCTGGACGCGCCGCAGCGAGCTCCAGGCCAACTGCCTGGCCGGGGCGTTCCTGGGATCGGTCCGGGTGAGTTATCCGTTGTCCGACACCGACCTGGAGGTGTTGTTGGACGACGCGTCGGCGACCGCGGATCGCGCGGACGAGCCGGAGGAGAAGCGCACGCACGGCGCCCCGGAGAACAGCGTGCGGTGGACCCGCGCCGGGTGGGAACAGCAGTCCCCCGCCGCGTGCAACACGTGGGACCTGGAGGACGAGTCCCTGGTGGAGTGAGCGCGTTCCTCCGGTATCGACTCCGTCCACAGGTCCGGTATTCGCGCTGTGGGACCGCGACGGTGCGTGGCAGGATGCTGACATGCCGGATACAGCCGAACCCCTCCCCGGGCCCTCCACCCG